>JAYTLW010000076.1:0-11134 GCA_043729025.1 Methylobacter sp. | reverse complement strand
GATTGCCGGGGCGAGAACTCCAAAGTGTCGTGGACGCAGGTGGAAACCGGTTCGGCGATTACCTGGAAATATCCAAGCTGCATTTTGACCGGCGATAATTCTACTGGCGAGTTTTATTCGGTGGCGCTGACCAATAATTATCAGCAGGCCGATACCGGCACCAAGATGATACACATCGGCAAAAACACCAGCAGCACGATTATTTCCAAAGGTATTTCAGCGGGTCGTGCGCAGAACACTTATCGCGGCTTGGTCAAAGTGTTAAAAAGCGCGGCTTATGCTCGTAACTATACCCAGTGCGATTCCTTGTTAATCGGCGATAAATGCGGCGCGCATACCTTCCCTTATGTGGAGGTCAAGCAGCCGTCGGCTCAGGTCGAACATGAAGCGACGACGTCCAAGATCAGCGAAGACCAATTGTTCTTTTGCCAGCAACGCGGACTGTCGGCCGAAGATGCGGTGTCGATGATTGTAAATGGCTTTTGCAAGGAAGTGTTCAGGGAGCTGCCGATGGAGTTTGCGGTAGAGGCTCAGGCCTTGTTGGGGTTGAGTCTGGAAGGTTCGGTAGGTTAACGTTTGGAGTCCATATTATGGAATTAAAAAGGCAATATATTGTTGATGAAGACAATCATAAAGTTGCGGTACAGCTTGATATTGATACCTTCGAGAAAATTGAAGATGTTCTGGAGAATTACGCGTTAGTTCAACTTATTAATGCGGATGAAAGTGAAACACTGAGTATTGAAGAAGCAAAGAAGTACTATGCGACTCTGGATAAAGCTTGATGAAAGTCAAGTACAGTAAAAAATTCTTAAAGCAATTGGCAGCGGTTCCCAGTGATATTCGGTCAAAGATTGAAAGTTTTGTATTTGATGAATTGGTTTCAACCACATCCATTTATGAAATGGGGAGAGTTGAAAAAATGAAAGGCTATGATGGCTTTTATAAAGTCAGGTTTGGAAATTACCGGCTGGGATTAGTGATTGAAAATGAAATGATTACTGTAAAGACCGTTATGCACAGAAGAGAAATCTATAAATTTTTTCCGTAGGTTGGGTCAGCAGTAGCGTAACTCGACAAAGAATTAAAACACAATCAGGTAAAACAAATATGCTCAGCATAAAAAATCTTCACGTCAGCGTTGGCGACAAGCCTATTCTTAAAGGCATTAACCTTGAGATTAAGCCGGGGGAAATTCACGCGATTATGGGGCCGAACGGTTCCGGTAAAAGCACTTTGGCGCATGTCTTGTCGGGCAAGGGCGGTTATACCGTGACCGAAGGCTCGGCGACTTATCAGGGTAAAGATTTACTGGACATGGCGCCCGAAATCAGGGCGCGCGAGGGAGTGTTTTTGGCCTTTCAGTATCCGGTGGAAATTCCCGGTGTTAGCAATATCTATTTGTTGAAAGCGGCGCTGAATTCTATACGCAAACATCAGGGCCAGCCTGAAGTCGATGCGATGGATTTTTTAACGCTGGTTAAAGATAAAGTGCGTTTGCTGGAAATGGATGAGAAATTTCTTTACCGCGCGGTTAACGAAGGTTTCTCAGGCGGCGAAAAGAAACGCAATGAAATCCTGCAAATGGCTATCTTGGAACCCAAGCTGTGCATCATGGATGAGACCGATTCGGGTCTGGACATAGACGCGTTAAAAATCGTCTCGGAAGGCGTTAATTCCTTGCGTTCGCCGGATCGCGCGTTTGTGATGGTAACGCATTACCAGCGCTTGCTGGACTACATCAAACCGGATTTTGTCCACGTTTTGGCGCACGGTCAGATCGTCAAATCCGGCGGTGCCGATCTGGCATTAGAGCTGGAAGAAAAAGGTTACAGTTGGGTTGAAAGCGAACAGGCGGCAGCGTAATGACGACGGCAACAGCAAGCCGTTATGCGGCTGAATATCAAACGATAGCGCCTGCATTACCGGGGCAAAACTTGCCGTGGTTGAAGGCGTTAAGGGCGGTGGCATTGGCGCAATTCTCAGTGCAGGGATTTCCATCGCCGCGCGAGGAAGAATGGCGTTACACCAATGTGTCCGGCATCGAGAAGAAACTGTTTTCACCGTTGATAACTTTAATTGCCGGTGATGTTGATGCCGAATGGTTGAAAGACCACAAAATAGACGATGCTTGGGTTGTGGTTTTGGTGAATGGCCATTTTTCAGCAGAGCTTTCGGTTTTAACTGATTTGCCGGAAGCCGTTTCAGTGATGAGCATGGCGGATGCGTTGGCAAAACAGCCGGACAAAGTGGAAAAATATCTAGGTGCAGCCGCCAAGCATTCAGAGCACAGTTTTATTGCTTTCAATACTGCATGGTTTACCGACGGCTTGTTTGTGCATGTGCCGGCCAAGCTGGTTTTAGACCGGCCGATACAATTGCTGCACATAGTGACCGGTGCTGACGCAATGGCTACGACACGCACTATCATTATTGCCGACGAAATGGCCGAAGCCAAAGTCGTAGAGACTTTTATCTCCAGGGATGGAGTGTATGCCGCAAGCCTGCCGGGAGCAGGCGCGGCGATCTCCCGGGATGGCGTGTATGCTGAAAGCCAGTCGGGAACTGGCTCGGCAATCGGAGGAGCGAACGCCTATTTAACAGCCGCAGTCACCGAGGTTTTTGTCGGGCAGAATGCCGATCTGACGTTGTATAAAATGCAAAGCGAGTCTGAAAAAGCCTACCATTTTGGCGGCAGCTACATTAAACAGGCTCGGAATGCCCGGTTTACCCATCACAATTTTGCCTTTGGCGGCTTGCTGGCGCGCAGCGATATACACGTTGATCTGGATCATGCATCGGAGTGCGAACTGAATGGTTTGTACTTGGGCGTCAAGCGCCAGCATATCGACAACCATACCCGTATCAATCACTTGAAACCTCATGCGATCAGCCGTGAGCTATACAAAGGTGTGCTTGACGACAGGGCCAGAGGCGTATTTCAGGGGCGAGTGATTGTGGCTGTCGATGCGCAGAAAACCGATTCGCAAATGAATAACCGCAATCTGCTGTTATCGGATGACGCCGAAGTGGATACCAAGCCGCAGCTGGAGATTTATGCCGATGACGTAAAATGCGGGCATGGCGTGACTGTCGGGCAGCTGGATGAAAAATCTATTTTCTACCTGCAATCGCGCTGCGTTGATGAAGAAACGGCGCGTAACATGCTGACCTTTGCGTTTGCCAACGAAATGGTCGATAAGGTCAAGATTAAAGGTTTGCACGACAAGGTCTTGGAACAAGTATTGGCGCGCTTCCCGCAGCAAGGCGTGAACAAGGAATGGCTATAAAATATCGGCTATGTTGATGGTGATCTGGTTTAGCTGAGACAAGGTGACGCTATCGCCGACCCGCAAAGTGGTTTTTTCACCATAACAATCATCATGCGGTTGGCGGTATACTTCAACGCAGGAGTCGTTCAGGTTCATCAGCCAGTATTCAGGAACGTTGTGCAGCGCATACAAACGCAGTTTCTGATTTTGGTCAAACATTAGCGAACTATCGGCGACTTCAATTAGCAACAATACATCGCTGGCATTGGGGTGACGGGATGAATAGAAATTATCATTGGGCTTTAACAGCATGAAATCCGGTTCAGGCTCGGAAAGGTCGCCGAGTTGGAGCGGATCTTGAACGCTGGTAATTATATTATCAGGAATTAATTTTGAAAATAATTTATTGATACGTCTTAAGTGACCCGCGTGATTGAAGCCTATAGGTGCCATTTCTAAAATTTCTCCATTGATAAGTTCAAGCCGACTTCCAGGCGGAAAAATATTAGCCTCGCCTAATCTGTGCCATTCATCGAGGTTGGTCAGGTGTTTTGTAGGATTAACAGTAGCCATAAGTGCAATCGAACCAAATTAGAATCAAAAGTAAATATAATATGTCGCTAGTGAATAAGCAACACGTCAAAATATAAATAGACAAAATTATGACAAACTTTCCCGTAGAAAAAATCCGCGCCGATTTCCCCATATTGGCAGAAAAAATACGTAACAAGCCGCTGGTTTATCTGGATAATGCCGCCACCTGTCAAAAGCCGCAGGCGGTTATCGACAGCATCGTGCATTTATACAGCCATGATTATGCCAACGTGCATCGCGGCGTACATACCTTAAGCGTACGTTCTACCGATAAGTTTGAAGGCGCACGGATCAAGGTTAAAGACTTCATTAATGCCGTGAGCGAGAAAGAGATCATCTTTGTCAAAGGCGCGACCGAAGCCATCAATCTGGTCGCGCAGACTTATGGCAAAGCCAATATCAAAGCCGGTGACGAGATTTTAATTACAGCCATGGAGCATCATTCCAATATCGTACCTTGGCAAATGCTCTGCGAGCAGACCGGCGCAATCTTAAAAGTTGCGCCGATTAATCTGCAAGGCGAGTTGATTTATACTGAGTTTGAACAACTGCTCGGCGACAAAACCAGATTGGTTTCGGTCGTGCATATGTCCAATGCCTTGGGCACGATCAATCCGGTTAAACAGATTATCGCAGCGGCGCATGCCAAAGGTATTCCGGTATTGCTCGATGGTGCTCAGGCTATTCCGCATATGGCGGTGGATGTACAGGACTTGGATTGCGATTTTTATGTTTTCTCGGGCCATAAACTTTATGCGCCTTCGGGTATAGGCGTGCTTTACGGCAAACAGGCGTTGCTGGAAGCCATGCCGCCGTACCAGGGCGGCGGCGACATGATCCGTAAAGTCACCTTCGAAGAAACCGAATATAATACGCTGCCGTACAAGTTTGAAGCAGGCACACCCAGCATTGCCGATGTGGTCGGCTTGGGCGCGGCCATCGATTATCTGAATGCAATCGGCATGGCTAACATTGCTGCTTATGAAGCCGAGCTGCTCGACTATGCGACAGCAAAAGCCAAGCAAATTAAAGGCCTTCGAATTATCGGCGAGGCTGAACATAAAGGCGCGATTTTGTCTTTTGTGCTGGATAAAATACATCCGCATGACATCGGCACCATGTTGGACAGCTTAGGGATTGCCGTCAGGGCAGGGCACCATTGCGCGATGCCGGTGATGGATTTTTTTAAAGTACCGGCGACGGCGAGAGCCTCGTTTGCTATGTATAACACCAAAGCGGAAATTGACGTTTTAATGAAAGGCATAGAGTCCTTGATAGAGGTATTTGGCTGATGCCAGTGTAATGTTATGACGACTAAATTATCTTTAACTGAGTTAAAAAAACGCTTGTCCTCTAAAACTAATGCTGAACTTGTTGAGAATATTGCACTGCTTTATAAAAATTTTCCAAATGTTAAGGAATATTATCAATCCACCCTTTTGGGTGATGATTCTGCGATTTTAGAGAAATATAAGGAGATTGTAAGGGGCGAGTTTTTGATGCGTGGTAATCGTTTCCCTAAAATGCGTCTTTCAGTTGCGCGAAAAGCGGTAACGGATTTTAAAAAAATATCCAGTTTACCTCCGAGTATTGCGGATATTATGGTCACCTATGTGGAAGCTGGAGTAAGTTGCACCAATGAGTTTGGCGATATTGACGAGCCTTTTTATAACAGTATGGAAAGTATGTATGAAACTGCTTTGAAGTATGTTGTTAAAGAACATTTATTTGTCGAATTTGATAATCGACTGATTGATATTGTTAAAGATACGCGTGGCATAGGCTGGGGATTCCACGATCAATTATCCTATTTATATGAGACTTACGAGGCTATGGTTGAAAAGCCACAAGCGCCGTTTAGCGTTTAAAGAGAATTTCTTATGTTTGATGATTTACGCGACCTTTACCAAGAGGTCATTTTCGACCACAACCGCAACCCGCGCAATTTCAGGGTTATGGACAATGCCGACCGCAAAGTGGAAGGCTTTAATCCGTTGTGTGGCGACCGCCTGACCTTATATTTGCAAATGGACGGCGATACGATTGCCGACGCCAGTTTTCAGGGCTCGGGCTGTGCCATTTCGACGGCCTCGGTGTCGTTAATGACCGAGATCGTCAAAGGCAAAACCGAACAGCAAGCCGAAGAGTTGTTTAAAAAATTTCATGAAATGACCACCGGCAAAGATGAGAATTTTAATCTTGAGGCGGTCGGGAAGCTCGCGGTCTTAGCCGGGGTGCGCGAATATCCGGCGCGGGTAAAATGCGCGACCTTGGCTTGGCATACGCTGGATGCGGCACTGAAAAACGAGCAAAAATCTATTTCTACCGAGTAATAATTGAGTACGAAAACTTCATCGCAACAATACGCCGGTGCCGCGCCTGTTCCCGACAGGCTTGCGGCATACATACCATCCCTGGCGATAAAACTGGCCGTACTTTACCAAGGTCAGGGCGATATTTTGCCGTTTCAACAGCTTGCGGAAAGGCTGGGGGTTCCTTTGCTCCAATCGCTCAACGATAGCCAGGAAAGCTTTTTTTTAACCTGGCGCGACGGTTGTTTAAAACTGCTCGACCGCCGCGCCTGCTCCCGGCAGGCTCGCGGCATACACACCATCCATGGCGATAAAGAGTTGCTTAAAAAAGGCGGCATGACTGTCGACGTAGAACCGCGCAACGGCGAGCAGCGCTCATGGCCTGCGCCCAAAGACGGTGCTTTGGCTCAGGCGCTGGGGCGCAAAACTAAGACTGTTGTCGATGCCACCACCGGCTGGGCTCAGGACAGCCTGCACATTTTTCGCATGGGCTATGAGCTGATCTGTATCGAACGCTCGCCGGTCATGGCGGAACTGCTGACAGACGGTTTTAAGCGCTTGGCCAAGGAGGATTGGATGTTGCGGCTCAAGCTCGAGCCTCCCCGTTTATTGCAGGGCAATGCGATAGAGCTGTTAGCCAGTCTGGAAATCCCGCCCGATTGCATTTATCTTGATCCGATGTTTCCGCCCAAACGCAAAAAATCGGCTTTAGCCAAAAAATCCATGATGGTATTGCGCGATCTCTTGGGCGACGATCAGGATAAGGAACAACTTTTTGAGGCCGCGATAAATGCGGCCGCAAAGCGGGTAGTGGTAAAAAGCCCCGATTACGCAGAGCCTTTGGGCGGCAAACCTGACCAAAGTTTTCAGGGTAAACTGCTGCGATATGATGTTTATTTGAAAAAGGCTAAAGGATAGTTGATTGGAAGGTATGTAGGGGCGAATTTATTCGCCCTGGGCGAATAAAATCGCCCCCCTACACCTGTTTTAAAACACAACAATAACGGTAAAAAAATGTCGGATTGGATAGAGGTTGTAGATGAAAATGCTTTAGCGAACGGCGAAAACATCGTTATCGATGTCGATGGTACGGATGTCGCCGTCTTTAAAATCGACGGGCAATTTTATGCGCTTGAAGATGTCTGCACTCATGACGGCGCAGAAATCGCCAGCGGCACGCTGGAAGGCGATGAGATTATCTGTCCTCGTCATGGCGCGCGTTTTTGCGTTAAAACCGGCGTAGTAAAATCTCCGCCTGCCTATGAAAATATCGACTGCTTTCCGGTCAGAATCGAAAATGGCAAAGTGCAGGTTAGGGATAATCGCTGGGATTAAGCTTGTGCCATCACTACATAAGGGGGCGACCGGCTAAGTCGCCAAACAACACAACGCGATTAAGCTGGAGTAAAACATGGAAAAATGGATCACTTATGCCTTAATCTCAATGGTTTTTGCAGGTTTTACGTCGGTAGTTGCGAAGATGGGGCTGGCGGGTATTTCCGGCGAGTTGGGTCTGACCGTCCGCACGGTGTTCGTCAGTGTTTTCGTGCTGGGTTTTGCCGCTTTTGCCGTGCCGACTCAGGAATTGTTATCCTTGGGCCGCATGAATCTGCTGTGGTTGGGTCTGTCCGGGGTGACGACTACGCTGTCGTGGATATTCTATTACAAGGCGCTTAAGATCGGCGATGTGGCGACTGTGGCGCTGATCGACAAAGGCAGCGTGGTAGTTGCCATACTGTTGGCCTGGCTGTTGCTTAAGGAAGTTATAAGCTTGCGCATAGTTCTGGGCGCGGCGCTGATAATCGCCGGACTGTTGGTGATCGCTAAAAAAACCTAACAGCTCTCGCTCAGCCAGGGTCAGGAAGCCGTTAAGCTAAGCTTTAATGCCGATACACACCGTTAATTCAACGCTAAGAATGGATTGTTATTCAAGGCAAAGCCCGCAGCGTTTTTGTGTCCGCCTCCACCAAAACCCAGAGCCAGCTGGCTTACATCGTAATCGCCGATAGAGCGTAGCGAGTAAGTCCATTGCAGTTTCTTGCCGTCATATTGATAAGTCAAGCCAAACGTGCCTGATTTTTCGGCCAACACATGGCCTAGATCGCTAGAGAAAAATGACGGCGCATTAACGGCAAGGCCTGCCTGACCCTCGACAGTTACGCTGTGCGCGGATTTGGCGAGTCTTTTCACCATGCCTGCAAATAGCTCAACTTGTATGCGGCCTACAGCTAACAGTTCCGCCAGATCAAGCGTGCCTATGTCGGCAAAATCGACAGGCATTCTTTGAAACAGGGCCATGGTTATTTCGCGGGTGCCGTCCAGCTTGAAATGCCAAAGATCACGGTCTTCGATATGCAACAGAATTTTGGGCGGTTTCAGATCGTGGAAAAAATACTGCCAAGTTAAGATGCAACCACTCCGCGACATATCAAAGTTGATCGACAGGTTTTCAGGAAGAGGGTGCAACTTGAAAAAATCGTCGCATTGTTTCATGGCGGTAATATGGTGATCGATCAGGATGATCTTGCCTGCCTTTGCTGATAGATCGGTCAAAACTTGGGGCGAGTAGGAAAAATCCACTATATAGAGCGTGGCGCCCGGTTCGAAATCGGGGACAGCGTCGCCAAAGCGCGCAGGAATGTAACGGGCTTGATTGCCCAATTTGCAAAATGCGCTCCAGGCTGCGCCTAAACCATCCAGGCAATCGGCGTGATATATGACTAAGATTTCATGGGTTTCTGGCATGCTTTAAAAAATCCCTGTGCTTAAAAGTGATCGGTTGCGTATTTAACCACATTTGCACGCCTAAAACCCTAAGCATAAACATACACCCTGATTAATTTCGAAAGAAAAATCAGTTTTACAGCTCGGATGGTTGTGAAGAATTTTTCAGCGAGTGAATCAGCTGAACTAGGCATCAAGATTTTGTTTTGAATCAGCCCGGCGGGCTGGGTAGCGGATGTTGCTAGGCGATGCCAAGCAAAGGCTTGGATTAACCGCGTTTGCTGGCTTTACTCGAGGGTGACAAGATTGTGTTACGGCTTAGCGGGGTGATTTGTACCGATCCTAAACCCTGAATGCCGAGTTGCTTTGCGGCGGCATAGGATAAGTCCAGGGCTCTTGTTCCGTGAACAGCATTTCGGTCATTGATGCGCACCACAACGCTACGATGATTTTTCAAGTTGGTGACTTTGGCGTAAGACAACAGCGGTAGCGTTTTGTGGGCAGCGGTCATGGCGTACATGTTATAGATTTGGCCGCTGGCGGTTTTTTTTCCGTGAAATTCGGCGCCGTACCAGGAAGCCGTACGCGGGAGATTATTTGATTGATGCTCGGCTTTATGAACTGTTGCTACAGCGTGTTTATGAATCGGCCGATGTGCAGAGGCTTCGGCTGTTTGAAAATAACTGCATATCAAAAAAACAGGAACTGCGAGCAGGATTTTATTCATAGGGTAGGGCCTTATTGATCCAAATCAGACCCAATCATAACTTAACAAGTCTTAAGGCGAGCTTAAGCGCGCAGAATCAATGCCTTCCATTCGATTATGCTCATGGCAGGATTAAAGCAAATACATCTGCACCCTGGCCTAGCTTTTTATCAACTTAGGAACGTGCATGAAATAAAATCACCCATGAAATAGTGGTCAGCCAGCGTGTAGGGGCGGATTTACCCGCCTTGGGCGAATGAATTCGCCCCTATAGATGCTCAAGTTATTTCATGCACATTCCTTAGTCTGACAGCCACCCACTTGCGAAGTTCTTCCAAGAGCAGCATCCCCAACGCGAAAGGCAGTATGAATAGCCATACTTCGGGCGCAATCGGCAAGGTGCCGAAAATCAGGTTGCCCCAGGCGGTATAGTCGATCAGCAGGATTAAGGTGACTTCCAGCGCGATGCCCCAGAGTATGATGCGGTTGTCGAACAAGCCTGCGCTGAACACGCTGCGCCCCGGCGTTTTACAGAGAAACACATTGACTATTTGGCTGACGATAATGGCGCTTAGACAAGCGGTGGTGGCCTGAAGATATAAAGGGTCATGATTGCTCAGGCTCTCGCCCCACTGCCAGTCGCCGCTGTGCAGCACAAAGAAATAGGCCGCCATGGACACCACGGCTTCCAGCATCCCTAAAAAAACATAGGCGCGTGCCAGCAAACGCCAGTCGAGCAAGCGTTCATTACGCGGTCTGGGCGGTCGACTCATGATGCCCGGTTCGGGCTTGGCCGCACCGAGGCCCAATGCCGGCAGCATATCCGTGCCCAAATCGACCGCCAGAATCTGGATGATGGTCAAGGGCAGCGGTATCTTGAACAGCGCAAAAACCAGATAAGGGATGATTTCCGGGATGTTGGAGGTGAGAATATACGCGAGGAACTTGCGGATGTTCTGATAAACGGCGCGGCCTTCCTCGATCGCGGCGATGATGCTGGCGAAATTATCATCCAGCAAAATCATATCGGCGGCTTCTTTCGCGACATCCGTGCCGCTGATGCCCATGGCGATGCCGATGTCCGCCAGTTTCAATGCAGGTGCATCGTTCACGCCGTCGCCGGTGACCGCAACGATGTGTTTCTTTTTTTTTAAGGCCGCGACGATGCGCATTTTCTGGTCGGCGCCGACCCGCGCAAAGATGATGTCAGGCGCGTCCAGGGCCAGACGCAGCTGGGTTTCCGATAATTTGCGCAGCTGTTCGCCGGTAATCACCACCGGATGCTCCGTTTGAATCTGACCGATCTGACGGCCTATCGCCAACGCGGTATGCGGATGATCGCCGGTTACCATAATGACTTTGATGCCAGCCTCCCGACATTTACGCATGGCTTCCGGCACCTCCGCCCTGGGCGGATCTTCAAGGCCGACCAACGCGCACAGAATCAGGTTTTGTTCCTGCGCTTCCTTGTTGTGTTCTTGTTCCAGTTCCCGCCAGGCAAAGGCCAGCACCCGCAAACCCTTGTG
>JAYTLW010000075.1:0-6568 GCA_043729025.1 Methylobacter sp. | reverse complement strand
CCATCCATTGCCGGAAAAACACATATTGCGCAAATTTAATGCCTTCAATTTGCGATTTAAACCGAAGGCGCGCCACTTTTATGGCTCTTGCATCTCTTTCCTTGAAATGCTCAGGCCATTGATTCCAGCTTTGTTGTTTATATTCAGTTCTAAGCGCCACGAACAAAGCGAAATCATCAAGCCAGAACGCCTTAGTCTGGCAAAATTGCGCAAAATCCGCCCTATCCTGTTGCTCGGCGCAGGCCAAAAATCCATCAAAGGCTTTCGCTATAAGAAGTTTTTTTTCAAGGTCATCCGGGGACTCTTCGCCTTCCTTAGAGAGTTCCAGCCAACCTTGCTGGACTAACCATTCAACATTGATTAATGCCGGATTGCCCGCGTGAGCGGACAAGCACTGATAAGGCGAACCATCACCATGAGGCATGCCTAAAGGCAGAACTTGCCATACGCTAACCCCGGCATCACGCAAAAAGTTAACAAAGTGATAAGCTTCCGGCCCCAAATCGCCCTGACTGCCTGCACCGGGCAACGAAGTTACGTGCAACAGTATGCCGGCTCGGCGTTTATTTAAAATGTCTTTCACACTGAGTGTCTCTTGTTTAAGTCAAGTAGAAGATTTCGCGTACCTTTTAGGCATGCATCGACACAATACATTTAACATAGAAGGTAATACCTTGCCCTACCTTCTATCAATTAGGTCAGTTCGACACCTTGACGCATCGCGCCACCCATAGCCGGAGCGCCGGAACCCTGGGTAAATGACATCGCTAAATAAGCAGGCGGCTGTTCACCCAACAATTTGTACAAATTAGCCAAATTAAGCCTGAATTGTTTTTCAAAGTTACTGACCGCCTCCCCGGGATTATAATCACCAAACCACCAAAACCAGTCAGAACCCTCACAAACGGCCAGCTGAAACTCAGCTAACTGCACTTGTTTAGTCGTTAATCTGTCGGTTGAAATCACTTGGTCGAATATCTGTTTAGCATCGCCCAGCATATCCCAGCCCCGATTCTTGTCAGCATCGCCTATCCAGGTCGAGAAAGTGCCGTAGACCCAACTGCCTGCAACCATTTTAGCCAGCGGTTTAACTTCAACCTTGTTTTGCAGGCATTCCGAGAACGTGGTCAATTCAATGCCTGGATGACTGACCAACCGTTGATACAAGGCGCTAAGAAAGTGATAACCATTATCCGGGAAATATTCCCAGGCATTCTCGCCATCCATGATAATTGAAACCACCTGGTCGCCGGATTCATCTCCAGCGATATTTTCCAGATGCCGGACCAAATCGGCGACCGCGTCATCGCCATGCCATGTTGAATACTCAAAACCGATCAGATCGGATAGCCCGTCATCGCGGAAAAAACAGGCTATATCGGTTCCTTTTAGCTTAAACGGATGATAAATGCCTGATTGCTTGGCGTTCTCAGGCAAGTTCAAGCTGTTGGCAAGCACCGAACCGCCGCTTGCCGTCCAGTCAAAGCCGAAATCACCCAATATCTTTAAGGTCAGATCGCAAATACTGCCTTCTGAAGGCCAGCATCCTTTTGGTTTAAAGCCAAATAAACGCTTAAAGGTCTGCACGCCTTTTTCAAGATGCCAATGGATACGCTCGGCTCCGCCCGGGTAACTATCCAGCTCCGGCAACAGCGCACCCGGCATCGCCTCGTGAGTGGAATTCAAGTCCAGCAACAGCGGCATGATAGGATGAGCATAAGGCGTCACCGAAAGTTCAACCTGCCCTCTTTTTGCTAACGCCTTGTATCTACAGATAATGCCGCTCAGCTGCTCGGCAATAACCTCGACAATTTCTATCCTGTCATGCAGGGTATAACCGGAACCTTTCTCTATCAGGCGTTTTATCCGACTATCGCCCAGCTTTATAGTTTCACCCATCCAAGCCAGATGATACCAAGCCAGAATATCGCTGATAAATTGAGAATTGATATAAGTTAAAGCATCGCGGTGGTGTTCCAGCCAATCGGCCATTTCTATCAAATTTTTAAAAGCAGGATAACGGTTTATTTGCCTTTCCCTGTTAGCCCGCATGCAGTCTTTCACCAATTTCATGCGTTGCTCTGCATCTGCCGGGATCCCGGGATCGATCAATGCCGCCAATAATGGATCTCTGATGGTAATGCGACCCTGCAGATAGCCGTCAACTTGCCGGGCATATTCCTCAATTTGTTCCAGCAGGATAGGCGCAAAATTCACTACCGCTTTGGCTTTAGGCTCGGCTTCCAGATGCGCTACCATATCCACATAGTCTTTAATAACATGCAGATACGTCCATGGCAGATTAAATTCTCCGGTTTGCAGATCCCTGTACTCAGGCTGATGCATATGCCAGCATAAGACTAATTTTAATTTATCTGACATCGTTATTTTAAATTCCTTTCGCAACCATTTCGGTCATAAGTTCACAAGCTCTTATTTAGCATAGCTTGATTTTTTATTCCCAGCTTAATCGTTTTTCGACCCAAAGCTCACCGGCTCTATCTGACATAGTGTCTTTTTTGCCCCAGCATATCGGTAGTCACTAAAACGACACCGCCGGGACTCACATAAAATCGGCTCTCGTCTTCCGCTCTATTTTCGCCAATAACAGTGCCTTCCGGAATTTCGCAGCCTTTTTCTATAATCGCCTTGGTGATGCGACAATTACGGCCGATATTAACCGCCGATAAAATAATGGAGTCTTGTACGGTCGTGTACGAATTAACGCGGACATTCGAAAATAACAGGGAATGGCCGACTTTGGCGCCGGAAATCACACAACCGCCTGAAACCATGGAGTCCACAGCCATTCCGCGTCTCGTGTCATCATCAAACACAAATTTGGCCGGCGGCGTTTGTTCCTGATAAGTCCATATAGGCCAAGTATTATCGTACAAATTCAAATCCGGTTTTACGCCGATCAATTCCATATTGGCAGACCAATAGGCATCGATGGTGCCCACATCGCGCCAGTAACTTTGTTCCCCGCTTTGCAAATCCAAAAAAGGATAAGCATTGACGACATATTTATCGATAACGGCAGGAATAATATCCTTGCCAAAATCACGAGTTGAGCCTTTGGTGTCGGCATCTTTGAGCAATTGTTCAAACAAAAAACCGGCATTGAAGATATAAATCCCCATGGACGCCAACGCAGTGTCGGTTCTGCCCGGCATCAGCGGGGGATGCTCGGGCTTTTCCACAAAAGCCCTGACCCGCCGATTGCTATCGACATCCATGACGCCAAAAGCCGTGGCATCCTGCAACGAGACTTCTATACAGCCTATGGTTAAATCGGCGTTTTTTTCAACATGGTCGGCAAGCATCGCGCCGTAATCCATTTTATAAATATGATCCCCGGCCAGCACTAAGATATGCTCGGGGTTACGGCTGCGCAATATGTCTATATTCTGAAAAATGGCATCGGCGGTCCCTTGATACCAGGAGTCCTCATCGTGCCGTTGCTGAGCGGGCAGCAAGTCCACATATTCGCCAAACTCGCCGCGCAAAAAGCCCCAGCCCTGCTGAATATGCCTGTTCAGTGAATCCGACTTGTATTGGGTCAAAACGCCTATCTTGCGGATACCGGAATTCACGCAATTTGACAGGGCAAAATCAATAATCCGAAACTTGCCGCCAAAGGGCACGGCCGGCTTGGCGCGCCAATCGGTCATATTCACTAAACGTGAACCGCGACCGCCAGCCAATATCAAGGCAATAGTATTACGGGTTAAATGGCTGACGCTGTGATCATATTTTGGATTGCTTGGCGCTGACATTTTAATCTCCATGTGGAATAGACTGACAACTGTTGATGTGTTTGGTAAAATTCGCTTAACTATTATTCCACTACGCCAAGGCTATTCCTAGTGAAAAAACAATCTAAAACCGCCCAAGTGCAAGAAAAGTCCAGTGATGTCCTGGTGCAAGAACACTCTGACGCCGCACTAGCACAAGAAATGTCCAGCGATGTACTGGCACAAAAAAAATCCAGCGACGTCCCCGTACAAGAAAAAACCAGCATTGTCCCTGTGCAAAAAAAAGCTGACATTGCACTTGGCACAGACTTTATAAAAATAACAGAAGCAAAGCATCATGACCCTTTTTCGGTATTGGGTCGTCATACCAAGAACAATCATGTTCAGATTACACTGTATTTGCCTTATGCAGAAACGGTCAGCTTTAGTCATAACGGCGTTGCTATAGACCGTATTCCCGATACCGACTTTTTTGAATACATCGCTAAAGTAGACGAACAATTGCCGGCACATTATAAATTGTCCTGGACCGATAAGTCTGGCTACAAGCACGAAAACTATGACCCCTACGATTTTGGTACCCAATTGCCGGAGTTTGACCAACATTTATTTGGCGAAGGCAAACATTGGCATGTCTACCAAAAATTGGGCGGACATCTTCACAGAGCCGATGGACTGAACGGAGTTTTATTTACGGTTTGGGCGCCTAACGCCGGACGGGTCAGTGTGGTGGGCGATTTTAATCATTGGGACGGGCGTTGTAATCCTATGCGCAGCCTAGGCGGTAGTGGTATCTGGGAACTGTTCGTCCCGGATTTGGAAGTTGGTTGTTACTATAAATTCGAGATCTTAAACCGCAATACCCATGAGCTGCTGTTAAAAACCGACCCTTACGGCCAGCAGTTTGAATTTCGCCCCAATACCTCGTCCATAGTGGTTAAGGAACACAGCTATGTTTGGCAGGATCAGCAATGGATAAGTGACCGTGCCCGGCACAATTGGCTGCATGAGCCTATGTCTATTTACGAGGTGCATTTAGGCTCCTGGCGCCGCGACCATCTGGGCAATTTTCTCAATTATCGCGAACTGGCTGTCGAGCTGGTCGACTATGTCAAGGAGCTGGGCTTCACTCATATTGAATTATTGCCGGTGACCGAGCACCCGCTGGACGTTTCCTGGGGTTATCAAACCACCGGCTATTTTGCCCCGACCAGTCGGCACGGCACGCCGGATGATTTTCGCTATTTTATCGACAGCTGCCATCAAAACGGTATCGGCGTAATTCTGGACTGGGTGCCAGCGCATTTTCCCAAAGACAGTTTTGCCCTGGCGCGTTTTGACGGCAGCGCACTTTATGAACACGAAGATCCGCGCAAGGGCGAGCACCGCGACTGGGGCACCTTGATCTACAACTACGGCCGCAATGAGGTTAAAAACTTTTTGCTGTCCAGCGCCGTTTTCTGGCTAGCTGAATTTCATCTTGACGGCTTGCGGGTCGATGCCGTGGCCTCGATGCTGTACCTGGATTATTCCCGCGAAGCTAACGACTGGATTCCCAATATGTATGGCGGCAACGAGAATCTGGAAGCCATCGATTTCTTAAGAGAACTCAATAGCGTCACCCATGACCAGCATCCCGGCACGGTGATTATGGCTGAAGAATCCACGTCCTGGCCACAGGTGACGAGGCCGACCTGGACCGGGGGCTTAGGTTTTTCAATGAAATGGAATATGGGTTGGATGCATGACATTCTGGCCTATATGAGCCAGGAGCCGATACACCGCAAGTATCATCATGACCAGCTTACTTTCGGGATGCTCTATGCCTTTACCGAAAACTTCTGTCTGCCTTTTTCCCATGATGAAGTGGTGCATGGCAAAGGCTCCCTGGTCAACAAAATGCCGGGTGACGAATGGCAACGCTTCGCCAATCTTCGTTTGCTGTACACCATGATGTACACCTATCCCGGCAAAAAACTGCTGTTTATGGGCTGTGAATTCGGCCAAGGCGCCGAATGGAACTCCAACAAGGCCCTGGACTGGTATGTGCTGGACTATCCGCATCATCAGGGCGTACAAGCCTTGGTTAAAGACCTGAATCATCTTTATAAAGGACACCCGGCTTTATACCAGCATGATTTCGATCATCAGGGCTTTGACTGGATTGATTGCCATGATTCGCAGCAGTCCATCATCAGTTATCGACGTAAAACCGAGCACGAAGACTTGATTATCGTGCTTAACTTTACCCCGGTGACCCGTGAGCAGTACCGGATCGGTGTACCCACGAACGGCACTTATACGGAAATATTCAATTCCGATTCCGCTTACTACGGCGGCAGCAATGTCGGCAATGGCGCTGCCTTATCGGAACCTACTCCATGGATGAATCTGCCTCATTCTATCAGTCTTACTTTGCCGCCCCTGGGAGCCGTGATTTTGAAATTATAGGTCGGAAATACTATCCACGAAATGCACGAAAGACACGAAAAATGAATGCGAAAATTTCGTGCCTTTTCGTGTTTTTCGTGGACAGAGCGAAACGTCAGAAAACAATAAAAACCAACAACCAAGGCAATGAAAAAAATACTTTTTGTCACCAGCGAAGCCCATCCCTTAATTAAAACCGGAGGCTTGGCCGATGTTTCAGGCAGCCTGCCCAAGGCCTTGTCGAAGTTGGGTGAAGATGTGCGTATTATCATGCCCAATTATCAGGCCATTAAAACAACCGAAGAAGTTCGTTACCTAAGCACAGTCTATGTTAATAATTATGCTGTGAATATTCTGGAAACCCAGCTGCCGGGCACCGG
>JAYTLW010000074.1:0-12858 GCA_043729025.1 Methylobacter sp. | reverse complement strand
AAGTCACGCGCCGTTCATCCATCAAGGCGCCATCCGGCATTTGATCGGCAGTTTAAAATTCGGCGCTAATTACACCAATGCCCGCTTGCTCGGCATGTTGTTGGTCGAACACCTGACATTGAATGCTGAACGGCCGGAATTGATTCTGCCGGTTCCGCTGCATCCAGCCCGCTACCGTCAGCGCGGCTTCAACCAAGCCATAGAAATAGCCAGAACCGTTGCCAAAGAAATGCTGATTCCGCTGGATCTGAGCAGCTGCCACCGGCACCGCGACACGCCCCATCAAACCACGCTTCCCGCCAAAAAACGCCGCAAAAACTTGAAACATGCTTTTTCCATCGTCAAGCCCATCCATGCCCAGCATATAGCGATACTCGACGATGTGATGACCACCGGCACCACCGCCCACGAACTGGCCGCTTTACTGAAAAAAGCCGGGGTTAACCGGGTCGATGTGTGGGTGTGCGCCAGAGCCTGAGTCGCCGACAGTCCTGTTTAACACAACAGAGCCGGTGTTCTCCAGCCTTGATTAATACCAATCCCAATAAGTTCACATGCTATCCCTTCTCCCGCGGGAAAAGGTTAGGTTGAGGGGATTCAAACAACAACTTATTGGGATTGGGATTGGTATAAGCCCAACTTCAGCCGCATTCAATCTTTTTCCAGCACTGCATGAGCATCAATAAATCCAATGCTCATGCCTAACTGGTAGCTTATTCAGCTCCTCCTTATAGAACCGCCATTTGGGCATAAACTGATCCATCAAGATTATGAAGCGGTTGTTGTGAGTAGGTTCCAGCAAGTGCGTCAGCTCATGCACGACGATATATTCCAGACACTCCGGTGGCTTCTTTGCTAAATCAGTATTGAGCCGGATACTACTGGAGGCAGGACTGCAGCTACCCCACTTGGTTTTCATCTTTTGCACGAAAAACTTCTGTACCTTCACCCCCATAAGCGGTTCCCATTTGACAATTAAAGCCGAAATGACTTCTTTCAGCTGCTCGCGGTACCAGGCATCAAGAATTTCCTGCTTTCTTATGTCAGTGGTGGCCGGACGGATATGAAGGAGCATTGCACTATGCTTTAACTCAACTTCGGGTGCTGCGTCTTGCTCAATCACTTTCAGCAGGTAACGTTTCCCCCAAACATAATGGCTTTCGCGGTCGAGGTATTCACGCGGTGTTTCACGCGCTTGCTCTAACAGCTTTTTTTGCTGATTCTTAATCCAACCCAGTTTAGTGATGGCAAACACACGGATAGTATCAATATCCATCCGCAACGGTGCGGAGATGCGAACCTTGCCCGCTGGAGGGTAGACACTCAGATGGATATTCTTAATGTCCTTCTGCACGACATCCACGGCAATGTCGCCCAGCTTAATCTGTATGATCATCAGTATTCTTTATGCTGGGCAATAATGAAGAAGATGCGTTCAACCTCGCTCACGTCCTGCAAAATCCCATACAATGCCGCCTTGATGACTTGTTCTTTTGCCTGAACACCACGCCAGTCGTCGGGCCTGACCTGCTTAATAGTCTCGTCGATCTTCAAGGTTAATGCCAATGCCTCGTCCTTGTCTGCCTGTCCATAGGCCGCAGTCGGTTCAGCCAAACCTGAGTAGATGTTGTTATAAAGCGCACGGCGTCCCGGCGTATTTAAAGACTCGGGCGTATCTTCGGCCTGGCCAACTTCCACCCTTTTTGCCAACTCTGCAATCCGTTTCAGGTATTCCTCATACTCGATAGCCTTGGCTTTACGCATGGCGATGATCTCATCCAGTAGAGCCGACATCTTGTCGTAATAGGCAGGATCATTCAGGTGTTCCTTGATGATCTTGCTGCGGACGTTGTTCTCGATGGTTTCGGCAACAGCATTTTTATTGCCCTTGAGTCCATTCGGAAGGCTGTTGATGGCATTGGCAATACCGGTATTAACAATCAGTTCCAGCAATGGCATGTTATCAAAAGGTGAAATCGTCCTGGCTTCATCGGCTTCGATATACGTATCGATCAGGTGACGCATGTCTGCCTCGTAAGCTTTCATATCCAGCTTCTCGTCGGCGGCATTACGGATGATTTCCCTCAGCTTGAGGGTTTCGGCAATTTTCTGTTTGATACGCTGGCTATCAGCATCGCTATAACCGGCCTTGCCCATTTCATCCGAGATATTGGCATAAGCCCGAACCAGCGCGACGGTCGCTTTATAGAGAGCGGCACGTTGCGTTTCATGTGCCTTCAAGTCATCAGGAATCTCGGTATTGCCACAGAAGTAATGGATATGCTCTAGCTCCCCCTTGGGTGGCTGTACCGGTTCGCAAAGTAGCGCAATGGTTTCCAGCGCATTATCCAGTCGTTCCCGGCCTTTGGTCAGCCGGTCTTGGAGCAGAATCCCCGGATCGGCACCGCCAGCACTATCATCCAACTCAGATGTATAAACGGCGATGGCATTATCCACCTTTTCAAACAGATCCTTGTAGTCCACGATGTAGCCAAATTCCTTGTCCTCGCCGTCAAGCCGGTTGGTGCGACAGATAGCCTGAAACAGTCCGTGATCCTGCATCCGTTTGTCGATGTAGAGATAGGTGCAGCTCGGCGCATCAAAGCCGGTCAGCAGCTTGTCTACCACTACCAACAGCCTCATGTTGGCCGGTTGCTCCTTAAACAACTTCTTGGCATTGTCCTCATAAGATTCGGTTTTGGACTTGCCCGGCAACGCTTCCACATTTTGCAGTAGTGCGGTGTAAGTGTTGTAGATGAATTGCTTGTCGGTCTCCGTGTTGGCACCGGTATCTTCCAGTGTGACATCTTTAATCTGAGGATTGTAGGAGGTGACGACAGCGCAGTTGCCTTTAAACACGGTTTTCTGAAATAGTTCGAAATACTTACACGCCTCATAGATGCTGGAAGCTACCAGAATGGCATTACCCCGCTGATTGTTCAGGCGAGGCTTCACGCTAAAGTCAAAGATGATGTCGGCAACGACCCGATCCATACGGGACTTTGAGCTAAGCACGTTCTGCATGGTGCCCCATTGCTCACGCAGGGCCGCCTTTTGCCAGTCATTTAAACCTTTGGTTTTGGCATCAAACCAGGCGTCGATCTTGTCTTCAGAGCCCAACCGCTGGTTGATGTCTCTCGCCTCATAAACCAGATCAAGCACCACGCCATCCTCTACGCCTTCGCTGAATTTGTAGGTATGGATATAGCCGCCGAACACTTCCATGCTGGTGGCTTTGTCTTGCTTAAGCAGCGGTGTGCCGGTAAAGCCGACAAACACCGCATTGGGCATCAGCGCCTTCATGGTGCGGTGCAACTTACCGCTTTGAGTGCGATGGCATTCATCCACGAATACAAATATCTCGCCCACCGTAGGACAGGGTTGGGCTTCCAACTCCTTGATGAACTGCTCAAAATCCTCTACGCCTTTCCGACCAAACTTATGCACCAGTGAGCAAAGCAAGCGCGGAGTCGCCAAGCCAAGCTGAGTCATCAGGTCGCGGCCACTGCTGGTTCGGGCAATCGGATGTCCGGCGGCAATGAAGACACCTTCAATCTGTTTGTCCAGTTCGTCCCGGTCGGTGACGATCACCACACGGGCATTGGGTTTGTTTTCCAGTATCCACTTCGCCAATAGCACCATCACAATACTCTTGCCGCTGCCCTGGGTATGCCAGATGATGCCACCCTCACGACGATGGACATGCTTCTGTGCCTTCTTGATGCCGAAATACTGGTGAACACGGGGCAGTTTCTTGACGCCGCCATCGAACAACACAAAGTCGTGCATCAGTTCGACCAGCCTTGCCTTGTTGCACATCTTGAGCAGGTATTTATCCAGCTTGAAGCGGCTGTTATCTGCCTCATCTTCTTTCCATTTCAGGAAATACTTCTCGCCGGTGCCAATGGTGCCGTATTGCAGTCCCTCGGAATCGTTACCGGCGAAGATAAATTGCACAGTGCTAAAAAACCAGGCGTTAAACTCCGGCTGCTGGTTGGAGATGCTCTGGCGAATGCCGTCGCCTATCGACACGCGGCTGTTTTTCAGCTCGACCACGCCCACGGCGATGCCATTGACATAAAGCACCAGGTCGGGTCGCCGGTTGTAATTACCCTTAAGCGTCACTTCTTCGGCAATAGCAAAATCGTTTTGCTCCGGATCGTTCCAGTTGATCAACCAAACCGTCTCGGTATTCTCGTCTGCCGCCGCTTTTACCGGAATGCCATAGCGCAGCAGGCTGTAGACTTCCTTGTTATTGTCATAGAGACTGCGGTTAGGGTTGTCAGCCTCGGTGCGTAACCGGTCGAGGGCTCGGCTGATCTGTCCTGAATTGTAACCGCTCTGGATCAGATAAGTAGTGAGCAACCCATCTTCGATATTGCTGTTATTGGGTCGATCAGTCCAATCGCCAAGGCATCTATAGCCCAGTTCATCATGAAATAGAGCGAGAATGCGGTTCTGCGTTGCACGTTCGGATTGGCCGATAGAGGTCATGAGGCAGATTCATCGGTAAGAGGGAAAAACTTGTCCCACAGGGCGGTTTTAAACCAATGTGGCATGGTATTCGACTTCATTTCCAGCATGTTGCCATCGGTCACTTCGGCCAACCACACTTTTGCGTGAAATGAGTTATCAAAGATATAAGCTCTGTCACTATAGCGCACGGCCTCGACCAGCAAATCCAGGGAGCGGTAATAGCGAGTAATAATCTTGTCGTGAGGGACTGGGTGTCCACCCAGTTTCACGCGATTCTCCACACGGGAAATGTTGATCGCCGGGTCTTCGGTAGCGATAAAGTAGAGGTAGGTGCGAAAGCCACGCTCCTGTGCTTTCTTTAAAAATGCGATCTTGTCCGGCGATGACATCACCGTTTCAAAAGTAAAGGTTATCCCCGCATCCAGCAGTTTTTGCCGAATAAAGTCGGCGGCGACCGAGGCATAGTAGGCATTTACCAGCACACCATGAAAACTCAACTTGCCATCGTTAAAACGTAACTCGGCAACCTCGTCTGCAAATCCAGCCTGGTTAAGCAAGGCTGACTGCTGAAAAAAGGGTAAAACCTCTTCAGCCGTGGTTGATACGTGATAAGCCGAAAAGTCCAAAAAGTCGAAGCGACGTATATCCTTTTCGATCTCATCCGGATTGATATACACCCCCAACAACTGCGGTTCTATCACTTCCTTGATGGTGCTTTTACCGGAACCATTCGGCCCGGCGAACATTCGCAGTCGTGGAATCGCAACGCTCATTACCGCCTCCGCACCCGCCGCTGTCCCGGAACAACGGGTGTCGCTGTCGGTAAGGTCTTAATTAGCTTGCTTGAACCATCCGGGTGAAACTCCATTAGCTGACCGTTTACCACCTCTACTATCGTGTTGCCGGTAGCCAGTGCTTTACAGTATGCCTGCATCACGGCTCCCTCGGCGAGTTCTGGAATATGCCCTTCCTGAAAGCGCATCGCTTCTTCACTAAGCTTATTCATGAGTGTTCTCCTTGTTTTGCCTGACGTTGAAGAAGTTCATAATAATGAAGTTTCACGTCGAAAATCATCATCACTGTCTTCAATCATCTCACCGATAATGGCCGGTTTGTTATCCTGCCAAACAACCGCATATTCACCTAAACGCCGTTTGCGTTCCAAGGTATCAGTGGCGACTTTTTGAAGAACATCTAATATTTCCTGAGCTTTCTGAGTCATTTCTTTCATAATTTAACCGGTAAAATCATGAGCATGGTGTTAACAATAGCTTTCATGGCAAAAACTTAACATCGGCAAATATTTCGTTCATTTCATCGGCGTCGTAATCAAAGACAGGTTCTTTTTCCAGCTTTAATTTCTCGATAAAATCAAGTTTGCTATAGCCCGCCAGTTCTGCCGCTTTGCCTAAGGATAAACGAGTTTTTCTATAGAGCATCAAGGCTGATAAAAAGCGAAGGTCTTGGGTAAATTCTTCCTGGCTTTCTCTTAATGACAGCAACAAGTTTTCTTTTATTGAAAAAGAGATATTGACTGATTTTTCAAGCATGTTTTTCTCCTGTTTTTTCTCGTTCCCACGCGCCGCGTGGTAATGCAGTTAAGGCGCGCTGCGCCAAGTTTTTACCACTCGGTATAAACAGGTATCAATCCTGTCAGTCCTTCATAATTTCTGGCACTGGAATATCGCCAATGTGTCGGCTCATCCACATAACCCCTTTTTACCGGATTAAAATGAATATAGTCCAGCTTTTGCCGCAATATCTGCTCGTTTGCTATAAGTTGTGGATGCGATCCTTCTTCCCAGCATTGATAATCTCTATCTTGTTTATGAGCTTTACGAAAAAACGCCATTTGTTTTAATAAGCGTTCTGCGCGGCATTCTTTTAAATGGTCGATTAACTGTCTGGCGGTGTAGGATTTAAAGTGTGCTATTTCAGTGATTAAACTTTCAGCCTGTACGATTAAATGCAGATGGTTTTCCAGGATGACATAACCGTATAGTTTCCAGCCGTCATTTTCTTGTCGATAGCGCAGGGCGTTTAAAATGATGTCCACCGTTTGCGGACGAGTAAATAGCGGCATCCAGTTGATAACGGTGCAGGTTAAAAAATGCGGCGCTTGTTCGTCGCAGATACTGTAACGGCTACGTCCCATCATTGCCTCTGTGTTTATACCGCTGGCGCGGAGTAACTGCATTCCCACGCGGCGCGTGGGAACGAGTTGTGTCCGGTTGCTTTGCTCATATTAATCTATCCTCTCCCTCTCCGTTCCCACGCGCGCCCTCTCGTTCCCACGCGCTGCGTGGGAATGCAGTAGAGACGCGCCGCGTCATAGCCAGCTCGACTCGCCAGCCAGCGGTTTTTAGGCTGTTAATCAATTGCAGATAACTACGACCTGATAAGGTGGTTTCAAAGGCAAAATCAGCGCCTATTTCAATATAGTGGGCAATTTCCTTAAGAAATAAGCGACTGGCAGCTAATAGTTCCTTTTCGGGAGCCAGTGGTGACAAACCAGCGGCAATTAAATCCGCATTAACAAAAGCGGAGCAATGGGCTACAGCAGGTAAATATTTTAAGGCGAAGGTGGTTTTTCCAGCACCATTGGGGCCGGCAATAATCCAGCAAACCGGTTGTTTTTTTGCATTCATATCAACCTTGTTTTGCCGGTTAATAACTCGTGCATCATGCCCTGTTTGATGGATCGGGTTTTGGTGAGCTTGGTTTCAAGGGCGGCGATCTCTGCATCCATGTCGGAGAGGATGGTGGCAATGGCAGTTTGCTCTGGGAGTGTAGGAATCGTAATCTTTAAGCGTCCAAGAGCTCCGCGAGAAATACGTTTGTGAGTAGTGCCTCCACTTCTATCGCTGACGTCACGAAACCATTGATTTGTGGAAAAAAGATTAGCCAAAAATATTCTGTTAGCAACAGTACTCGGAGGTCGAAAAATAGTGACATCAACGGATGTTACGATTTTTGGTTCTCCGATATTGGACAAGACACAGGCTCGGCCCGCTGGTTCCGCTAAGCGGCAAATGAGCAAATCACCTTCCCTTAATTCCTTGCAACGTAACGATACAAAGGATGATTCAAAAATGTATTTTTTGATTTCCTTATCGACGAATTGTCCGACGCCAATATTTCCAGTCTGAATCAGCCGCACACCATCATTCGTAATATGTTCTGACTCAATCCAATCGCCATCATCAAAGAGTTCTTTCTTTCCTCCGGCTAATTCTAGCAAGCTGGTTTCCTGCCATTCCTCACTGAACCCAGGAAGCCGCTTTTTGCCGGTGAGCAATTCCTGCATGGCGCCTTGTTTGATGTGGCGTTTTTTGGCGACGAGTTGCTCCAGAGATTCGATGAGGGCATCCGTATCGCTCAACGCCTCGGCGATGGCTTCTTGTTCGGCTTTGGTGGGCGGAATAATTGCACTAACGCCCATCAAAATTTTAGTGTTGATTGAGGCCATTGTTTGACCGACAGCAACATCTCTCACCCTCCTCACCCTCTGTTTAAATCTTTCTGAATGAAAATGAAAGCTTAGGTAATGAGGGTCGATGGCTTTGTTTTTTAGTCGTACTCGGAGCAATCGACCTGAAAACAGCCAACCGTCTTCATTTGCTCTCACAAGTGCATTTCGATCTACTGATCCGACACGACTAAATACTAAATCACCACTCCGAATCGAATATGCTTTCAAGCGAACTCTATCTGCATCAGAAACCATTGGGAGGTTAGAATGATAAACACCTCGCTCTCCAAGATGCTCAACAGTAATAATTGGGGTGCCGTTGGCTACATAGTCCTTTTCATGAAGCGCAGAGCCAAAGGGACCAGTTTTAACTTCTGCAATTTCACCAACAGTTTTTACCTCCCAATCCTCCGGAATAACTCCAACTTCGGTCTGCTTGTAGCCCTGCTTCAGCACAGCTTTCATTGCTCCGCCTCCCGTAAAGTCATCTCCAATTCGTAGCGCAACGCTTCGCGGTCAGGTAAGTAGAGCTGATATTTCTGCACAAAAAGCTGGCTGTTCATCTGATAGGTGGCGTATTCCACCAGCAGCTCGTCCTTGTTTTTGGTGAGGATAATACCGATGGGCGGGTTGTCGCCTTCGATGTTTTCTTCGCTGGCAAAGTAGCCCAGATACATGTTCATTTGGCCGATGTCGTGGTGCTGCACTTCGTTAATCTTGAGGTCGATAAGCACAAAGCAGCGCAGGATGCGGTGATAAAAGACCAGATCGACCTTGTAGTGGGTGTTGGCCAGAGTGATACGATATTGTCGGCCAACGAAGGTAAAGCCCTTGCCCAGTTCCAACAGAAATTGCTGAAGGTGATCGCACAGCACCGTTTCAAGGTGTTTTTCCGAAACATGATAAGGCTCGGGAATTTTTAAAAACTCAAATACATAGGGCTCACGTAGCAGATCGGCAGGTTGTGCAACGATTTGGCCTTGTGCGGCCAGTTGCAAAATGCCTGCTTTGTCCTGGCTGGCGGCAAGACGCAAGAACAATGCGCTGTCCTTTTGGCGGATTAACTCTCGCACCGACCAGCGGTCGTTAATAGCTTGTTGCTCATAAAAGCTGCGCTCCAGATCGTCGTCAAGCTTGAGCAGTTCGACATAGTGTGACCAGCTTAAAAAGTGCGACAGCGTCGCACCTTTTGGGTAGGTTAGATAAAATTGGCGGATACGAATCAAGTTGCTGCGACTGAAGCCCTTGCCATGACGCAGATTAAGGTCTTTGGCCAGACCGGAAATCAGTGCTTTGCCGTAATCGGCTCTAATCTTGCCGTGTTGCTCGAACTCGACGATGTGCCGACCGACCTGCCAATAGGTTTCCGTGATGTGGACATTAACGGCCTGCAACGCCTGGATTCGACCTTGGGTGTAGGTATCGGAAATTTGCTTAAGCAGATCTTGATAGTCAGGAGTGGCGATTAGTTCCATGTAAACCCCATTTTTTGCAGGTGAGCTTCCACCTTTTCGCTGATATTTACAATATCTTCAGTCAGCTTCGGCAACGGACTTTCATAGCGTTCAGCCAACTCCTTCACCCGTTGCGTAAGAGCCTGGCTGATGCTATCCATCTCGCCGTGGATGGCGGCAGCGATAGCAGCCAGCCATTTGTCATCGATGACCAGCGTTTTGATCTCAGCCTCGGTGAGTGTGGGGTATTTGGCATAGGCCAGTTCGTCAAGTGCGGTCTCGGCTGTTCTCAGGGCTTTTTTGAGGTCGGCTTCTTGTGTGTTCAGTTTTAGCCATGTACCAAGGATGGTATCGGGAGCGCCGAGCCCCAGCTCGGCTTCTTTTTTATCGCCAAGCTGGGGCTTGGCGTTCCCGGTGATTTCTTTCAGCCGGGCGGTAACATTAGCCTTGTTCACCTTGTCCAACTCGGAGAACGCACCTTCCTCGCCGCCGTGCTCTTCTTCCAGCTCGGTGATTTGGGCGCTGATACTTTCCAGCTCGACTTCCTGTTCACAAATGACCATCTGTTGCGGGGCGAAGTAGCGATTCACGATCAGCGACTTGGGCACCAAGTCGCTGATCCAGCCTTTATCCGTTTCCTTGACGGTTTTGCCTTCCTTGTTTTTCTTGACCTCAATGATCCGGTAAGTCTCAGCCTTCCAGCCATCGGCGGCAATCAGGTAGCAATCGTCCTGCAGTGACGTAGCCCAGTAATCCATCAGGTGTTGATAGACGTCATAGTTATCAATCAAGGGCTTTGCCGTGTAATGGGCAAGCAGGTCTTCGGCCAGGTCGCGGATGATGGTTTTGGGGTGGCAGTCCGTTTGCAGACCCTTAAGTTTTTCGGTGCTGCGCTGTTGCCAGTCGGCATACAGGGCGTTCATGCTATCGATGAAACTGACAAATTCGGGATGCTCGTAGATGGCAGATTTGATAGCTTGCTTTTTAACCGCCAGATCAAGATAACCGGGGCGGTTGGTCTTGAACAAGGTTGCGCGAAGTTGTGGGCAAACCTCCCAATAGGACTGCAAGGCATCCACGTCGGTGCTGGGTATGCCGCCCTTTAAATGGCCTTCGATGTCCTGAATGTCTTCGGCCTGTTGGCTGTCAATATAGCGGGGAATGTTCAGGTTGAAGTCGTTTTTCTCGATTTCCTCTACGCCGACCATGCGTGAGTATTTAGCTAGCTCCAGGCGCTTGTTAAACACGTCAACGATCTGGTGTATGTCCATGTCGCGCAGACGGTTCTTATTGCCATCCTTAAGATAGCCGCTGCTGGCGTCGATCATGAAGATGCCCTTGCGGGTATGGGCATTTTCTTTGTCGATGACAATGATGCAAGCCGGAATGCCGGTTCCATAAAACAGGTTGGCGGGTAGACCGATAATGCCTTTGATGTAGCCTTTACGGATTAGATTCCTGCGAATGTCGGCCTCGGCATTACCCCGGAATAAAACCCCATGCGGAAGAATACAGGCACCTTTGCCGGTGCTTTTTAGTGATCGGACGATATGCAGCAAATAGGCGTAATCACCCTGCTTGTCGGGCGGTGTACCGAAATGCTGGAAGCGTTCATAAGGATCGTTAAGTGCATCAATGCCGGTACTCCAACGTTTGTCGCTGAACGGTGGATTAGCAACCACGTAATCAAAGGTTTTGAGTTGTCCATCATCACTGGTAAACAAGGGGTGAGCCAGCGTATTGCCTTGCTTGATCAAAGCCGTAGGGTTGTCGTGCAGGATCATATTCATACGAGCGAGGCCAGAGGTGGCCGCGTCTTTTTCCTGACCGTAGAGCGTAACCTTGGCATGAGCTTCGTCGCCCACTTTCAACAGCAGTGACCCGGAACCGCAGGTAGGATCGTAAACGGTGGTGTCGTTACTGGTATTGGCGTCACCGATGCCAATGATCTGAGCCATGATACGACTGACCTCGGCGGGCGTGTAGAACTGGCCCTTGCTCTTGCCGCTCTCGGTAGCGAAGTGGCGCATCAGGTATTCGTAAGCATCACCCAGGATGTCATCCCCTTCAGCCCGGTTCTTGCTGAAATCGAGTGCCTTGTTTTCAAAGATGCTGATCAGGTTGGTAAGACGCTCAACCATCTCTGCGCCACTGCCCAGTTTGCTGGGATCGTTAAAGTCAGGCATGTCCGACAGCTTGTTGGCATTAGCCAGCGGGGTGATGATCTTTTTATTGATCTGATCGCCGATGTCCGGCTTGCCCTTCAGTTCAACCATGTCCTTGAAGCTGGCGCCTTCGGGAATGGTGATCGGTGCGTAAGGGATACCGGAATATTTATCGCTGACGTATTTGATGAACAGTAGCACGAGGACATAGTCCTTATATTGGCTGGCGTCCATGCCGCCGCGCAGCTCATCGCAACCAGACCAGAGGGAGGAGTAAAGCTCAGATTTCTTGATGGCCATTGTTGAGTCGTGTTTGTTTTGATTTGCCGTCAGCAACGAAGCAGTGACGGGGTGAAAACCTTTTAACCACCGTAAATGAAGGCGGTTCGTGATCCTTGCTTTGAATCATACACTAAAGTGCTGCTTTCATTATTACCGGTCAAGGCTAATTGACCCAATACCCTAAAGTGTCAAACGGTGTCTGAAAGTAGCATTGGGGGTATATTCTCGGTTAACAGCATATATCCTTGTTTTATAGCCCCGAATGTCAACGAACCCTATTGCACTTCGTTGGACAAAAAAATACCCGCTAAGCCATATAACTTGCGGGTTTTTGTACTTCTTTGCATCTCGCTGGATGCTTAAATGGGAGATAGACAATAGAACAATTCTCTACAAGCCATATAATTAAAGGCTTTGCTGGCTTAATTTATTACAGTTACCCCCAAAGTTACCCCCATTCGCTCAATGCTGCCGCCTAGCTTAGCCATTGTTGTTGTGGGTGTCGATCTGTTTGGGCGTGACTCTGGTCAGACTGCGAAAGTTACGAAGCTTCGTTCGCAACTTCGTTCGCAACTTCGTTCGCAATTCCGTTCGCAATTCCGTACGCAATTCCGTACGCAGCTGCTTCTTTAATAATAATCTCTTGGGAATTGCGCCCCTAGACTGGATAAAATTCACCCTCGGAAATATCGATACCGGATGTGTGCATTTTCTTACTAAGTTCGAGAACACCCTTTTCAATAACCAGGCGGTCGGTAACCGCTTTAATGTAATCGACTCGTGCCTTCAGTGCTTCGGCTATTTCCCCAGCGGTACCTAGCCCCTTAAGTAGCTCCTTTAGTGCCGCTGTGGTCGTCTGCGTGTCTTTAATGCAGCTTTTTAGCAGGATAGCCGTACGCTTGAGGTCGGCGTCGGTATATTCTGTTTTTTTGACGGTACAAACCAAGTCCTTGACGGTATCTGTGAAAAAAGCTTTTTTTCGTGCGGCTTCCAGGCTTATTTTCGGATA
>JAYTLW010000073.1:0-5122 GCA_043729025.1 Methylobacter sp. | reverse complement strand
AGAAGAGGTTGGTTTTGCTGTCATTGCAAATCAAAATGATAGCCTTAATACCTCATTTAAATTCTATTTTCAAGTGTTTTTAAGCGCGATTGCCCTGGGTTGCCAGCACAGCTAGCGGGTTATTGTGGTTGCATTCAGGTAAAGTGTTAATTTGTCCAGGTCTGGAAAACGCCTCAACCACACAGCGAAAAACCGCCTGTTGAAATTCAGCTTGCCAAATCACATCAATCATCGTCATGCACCGTCGCGTTGAGTAAGGCAAAATCCACCCGCGTTTTCGCCAACAGGGCGTTGCGTAAATTTTGTTCTTTCGTCAGTTCGGCCATACCGATTTCCACCAAATGATAAAGCGCCAGCCAGCCGGGAAGTTGATGTGCCAATACCGCATCACAGACTGCTAACGCTTCAATCTTTTCCCGATCATCGTCCATCAGTTGCGCCGCGCCTTGATATTCCAGCTTGTCTTCAGTGCTGATTGTCACCCAGGCACTCGCCAACGGAATTTCGCCTAAGAAGTAAGGATCGTTAAACGCACTATCGCGCAGTTGCAGCATTGCCAAACCTGTTTGCGGCAATTGCACGGGGGTAATCGTCCAATCAGCGGTAATCTCATTAAGCACTGCCGTGATTTGTTGTTTCGACTGGGTGGCTAACGCCCTAATCCAGTCGTGTCGTCGGATATTCATTAGTTCAAACCCTTTCTAATCCAAGATGATAAGTTATCAATCACCACAATGGTGATCAGAATAATGATGATTAAAGCGGAAGCTTGGTTGTATTTAAACAGGCGTAAGGCATCATGCAATTCAAGACCAATGCCGCCGCCATGCGCACGTTGCGGTCGAAGATATACAAGGTATTGCCTACCGACTCTCTGAGCATCGAAGGCCAGGCGGCAAACACAATTTTCTGAGTGAAACCTGCGCCGACGGCTGACAAGGCTTCGTATTTACCCGCCGGTACCCGCTCCATGTTTTCGGCAAAAAATTTACCCAAAAAACCAGCGGTATGTACCGATAGCGCCAACACGCCAGGCAGCGGCCCCAATCCCATTGAACTGACGAAGATTAACGCCAACAACAAATCGGGCATGGCACGCATGAAATTGAGCAATTCTTTAGCACATCGATAAGCGACAGCATTAGGGGTTAGTGGTCGCGCTGCATAGGGCGCCACGATTGCTGCAATAATGAATGCCAGCGTTGTCCCCCAAAACGCCGTCACCAAGGTTTGCAGCATTAGATATAGATAACTAGATATGTTTGAAAAATTAGGCGTTCCGTAACGGCTGAAATACTCCGCCATATCTTCAACACCGTACAATAGCGCTTGAAAATCAACGCCTAAATCCCAGATAATCAGCCACAATAAAGCCAAGGCAACAGATAGCCACAGCGGAAATAAATTAAGCGGTTTCGGTGGCAAAGTTTTAGTGGACATTTAAAATGCCTCCGATGGCTTTCTGCCGAAACACGTCGGACAGCCTATCCAATAGTGTCACCAGCGCGTAAATAGATAAAGCGATCATGCCGATACGCTCGTAATTGAACAAGCGCATGGACATCACCATGTCGTAACCGATACCCCCTGCACCGACTAAGCCTAAAATAGAGGCCGCGCGCAGATTGTGATCGAGAATGTACAGCAAGGAGCCGATAAAATCCGGCACCGCTTGCGGCAGCATCGCGTATAAAATGCTCTGGAATTTATTGCAGCCAGTCGATTCCAACCCTTCAATGGCTTTGGCATCAACCACTTCGATACTTTCCGCGATAAATTTACCCATAAAGCCCACTGTGACCAATGATAACGCCATAATCCCCGGTAATGGCCCCAGCCCCAACGCCGAAACAAACACCAGCGCCCACACCAGTTCCGGCAGGGCGCGAATAAAGCTGAGCAAATCGCGGGTGAGGCGGAATATCCACGGATGCGGGCTGGCGTTTTTAGCCGCCAGAATACCCAGCGGCATGGAGATTATCAGCGCCAGCGCGGTCGCCAACAGCGTCATTTCGACGGTTTCCAGCATTTTTTCGCCCAATTTCGGTAAATACTGCCAATCCGGCATGACCCATAAATGTTGGGTAAAATCTAGCAGTCTTGGTAAGGTATTAATGACTTTGTTGGTTGTTATGTTTAGCGTTGATGCTGTCAAACTCAGCACTGCCATCGGTAGTACTATGCTCAATACAACTACAAATGGTGGTTTACGGTTAGGTGTAGGCCAATACCATGTTGGATTCATGACTTTTCTCCTCGACTGTGGTGCCGTAAATTTCAGCCTGCTTGGCTTTAGTTAATTGCTCAGGGCTACCGTCAAACACCAACTCGCCTGCCTTCAAAGCAATAATTCGGTCAGCGTATTGTTTGGCATATTCCACCTGATGCAGATTGACAATGATGGTGATGCCTTTTTCGCTACAGATTTTTCGTAACAGCTTCAAGACTTCTTCGCTGGATTTGGGGTCAAGGCTGGCTATCGGCTCATCAGCCAGAATCAACTTGGGTTGTTGTGCCAAAGCTCGCGCAATGCCAACGCGTTGCTGCTGACCACCGGATAATTTATCGGCACGGCTCCAGGCCTTGTCCAGCAAATCGACTTCTCGTATTGCGGCTTCTGCGAGTTGGTAATCGGTTTTAGGGAATAGGTAAAACAAACTGCTCAACCAGCTGCGCTCAGCCAGACAACCGACCAGCACATTGGTCATTACGTTCAGTCTATCCACCAGATTGAACTGTTGAAACACCATGCCGATATGGGCGCGCATTTTGCGGTGATTTTTTTGGGTTAAAATAACCCCGTCAATCGTAATGTCGCCTTGCGAGGCAGGATCCAGGGCATTTATTGCCCTGAGCAAAGTCGATTTACCGGCACCGCTAGGCCCCAGCATCGCAATAAACTGCCCGGCTTCGATGTCGAGATTGATGTTTTTTAAGGCGCAGAAACCATTGGGATACACTTTATGCACATTTCTTAGGGATATATAAGCCATAACGGATTTCCTTTGGGTGAACGTAAGTATTCAGTCCCGCTCTTTTAAAAAGAGGGGTTAGGGGAGATTTTTTAAATAAATCCCCCTTTTTCAAAAGGGGAGGTGAATACTTACGGATGAACAGTATTCATCGGTTGAGTTGTATCTACTTCAACATATCTTCGCGCAACAAACCCAGCTCAGCAACCAAGTCGCGGATTTTTTGGTAGTCCGCTGGCGATACCGGATCATATTTGGCTAATTCACCATAACCCGTGACTTTTATATCATTATGCGCATGCAAAATAGCCTCGCGAATTTTGGCTTTGGTGGCTTCCGGCAAATTTTTACGATAAGCCATAGGCGAGCCTGGCAGCGGATCGGAATACAGCAACACCCGATTGGATTCTTTGGTAATCAGGCCTTTTTTCAGCATTTTTTCGTAAGTGATGTCGTTGTCGGCGGCAGCGTCAACCGATTTGTTTTTAACTGCCATTTCTGCGGCATCGTGCGACCCGGCATAAGTAAATTCGCCGAAAAATTCTTTAGGCATCTTCCCAGTGGCTTGTTTAACCAAGTAAGTCGGTATCAAACTGCCTGACGTTGAAGCTGGATCGACAAAGGCCACACTCTTGCCTTTCAGGTCAGCGATGGATTGAACCGTAGAACCTTCCGGCACCACAAACAACGAGCGGTAGGTAGACAGTCCGGTATCGGCGCGCACACCTACGGCAAACGCTTCGGCATTGGCTTCTTTTTCAGCCAACACATAAGATAACGGGCCAAACCAGGCAATATCGACCCGGCCTTTTTTCATGCCTTCGATGACACCGGCATAGTCGGTGGCGGTGAAGACCTTGACCGGTTCACCGGTTTTCGCTTCCAGATATTGGCGCATCGGCTCAAATTTCTCGATCATCTCCTCGTTGTTTTCAGCGGGGATAAGTCCCATGACTAAACCTTTGGCTTCGGCGACCGTTTGTATGCCGAGCATCGTCAGCATGGCGAGCGCTAATTTTAATTGCTTGAGTTTCATAAGTTTTTCCTGAAAGATTAAAAATAAAAAAGTTACTCGATATTGATTGAGATTTGCGCGCGATCTGCTCTAAATCGCGCTAATGAATATTCAATCGGTTTTTGTGTCTTAACATCAACATTAACGGTTTTCACCCGCAGCACCGGCAAATGCCGAGGCATTGCCAGCAACAGGCCGTCTTCATCCAATGGCAAGGTGGCGCTAACCGTGCTGCCCAGCCTGACCGGATTAAGACCCATTTCTTTGAAAAAAGTGTGCAGCGAACCACTTTGATACTCCTTGATAACATCCCCCAATCTGGCTATGGGCAGATAATGAGAAATCAGGCAGAAGGGTTTGTCGTCAACTTTACGCAAAGTCTCCAGCCATAACACAGCATCGCCTTCCTCAATTTGCAGCATCTTTGCCACATTGCCTTTCGCCTTGATTTCAAGCTTTCTCAACAACCGGGAGTCACTGGTTTTGCCCAGCGCTTCCAGGTTTTCGGTAAAACGGCTATGCTTGCCAATTGCATAATCGACCGGCGCATCCAGCACAAAAACGCCTTTGCCATGCACCCGTTCCACCAGTCCAAAATTAACCAGCTCATCAATGCCTCGACGTAAGGTGTGCCGATTAACCGCAAACCGGTCTGCCAGCTCCTGTTCCGAAGGCAGGCAATCGCCCGATTGATAATGCAGCCCAATGTCTTCTTGCAGCGTTTCAGCAATTTGCCGGAATATCGGTTTTCCATGTTTTCTGTCTAACATACTCATCTATACATATCTATATAACTTAAAACTGGGTGCATAATACCGTTTGGATATGACAGTCTTATGACAGATAGCATTTTTTGTTCAGCCGAATCGAACATTTCCAAGGCTCTTCCTAGAAACTAATTTGCGCTCGGAAATTAAGCGCACTTTCTGACGTTGCCCTGCTAATCCCAATGGGCGTATTAAATTCCGAGTGGACATAGTTTGCCAGGAAGCGCACTTGCGGATTGACATGCCATTTGAGACCAACTGTAAAGGCGTAGCCTCTTCCAATGATAAATGAGTCTGAAGGAGCTCTGTATTTCTAACGGTTGTGAGTCTGACAAGCGCTTAAACCTCGTTCATGATAGGAGGATGAA
>JAYTLW010000072.1:0-4027 GCA_043729025.1 Methylobacter sp. | reverse complement strand
AAATGCGCGTTAAGAGCCTCTGGAAGCCCTTGAAGGGCGCGAATAAGCGAGATCCTGGAATTTTCACGTCATATTGTAATTAATCTATATAAAACAAATACTTATTATACACAAAATCCTAGTCCCAGTATAGGCCAGCTAATCTGACAAAGTAGAACTAAGGGGCTTCATTTAACCCGGCGGCCAATGCATTTGCCGACCGCCCAGCAGATGTAAGTGTAGGTGATAGACGTCCTGCCCGCCTTGACTGTTGCAGTTAAACACGGTTCTGTAACCCGCTTCAGATATGCCTTCCCGTTCAGCCAGCTTTACCGCCGTGTGCAATACTTGACCTGCCAGCAAGGCATCATCCAGGTCGTTCAAGGTTGCCAAGTGGCGTTTGGGGATAATCAGGATATGCACCGGCGCCTGAGGCTTGATGTCCCTGAAAGCCAGAATAGCCTCATCTTCAAAAACCACATCCGGTTTGATAACACCGGCAACCATTTTGCAAAACAAACAATCAGTCATAGCTTTACCTTTTTGTATGGGCGAGCGGTCAAAATATACGCCCCTTCTCCCTCAAGGAAAAGGCTTTGCAGTGTTGTAGTCGGCAGCTGCTGCTGCATAAGTACTTGATGACGGGACTCAAGGGTTATTCTGCTCCCATAGGCGATAACCTTGCATCCCCTTGAGAGTATTTGTATTGCAAGCCACCTGTTGTGTTCTCGTCAGCCCTAACCTGTTGATAAACTGCTTTCATCAAATAACCAGATGCAATATTGCGAAAAGCGTCATCGTTCATCAGGCGAACAAAAATTTCGCCTTGGCCCGACCACCAATCTTGTGCCGCGTATGGGTACGAAAGTGCTCGACAATTATTTCGACTTTTTGCGCAATTTCGTAATCATGGAACTCCACGAAACGCGAGCCAATTTAACCCGCGTAGCGAAGGCACGGCAATTGCGCCGCCAACCTCACATTCGTAACCACAATGAATATGACCAAATAATTCAGGCAATAAATCCAGCTGTTGAATACTGCTTAAGGCAATGATGGGCGTGGTATTGGAAAAAACGATCATAACAATGCCGTTTCTCTCTGAAAGTCGTCGTTACTATCTTCCAGTAAGGTGGCTCCGGCATCAAAAGCTATCCGCAAAAAAGCAACTCGGCCTATGCCCAGCCATGAAGCAGCGCTACCCGATGACAGCTTGCCTTCCTTGAATAAGCTGATTGCGGCTTGTTTTTTAAGGTAATCCGCAAAATCTTCGGCGTTAAGGTGGATGCCCATTAATAATTCGGGCGGGCAATCAATGGTTATTGTGCGTTGCATGGTAATTCATGGGTAGAAAATCGCTTGTATGGCTTTAACTTAACACAGGACAGCGTAACCTACGATGCTAGTTCAATAAATTGGTTTTGGATATTGCTTTTGAAGTTGGCCGGAATCTCATCCCAGATCAATAAATCGACCTTGAACGGCAAGTTGCTTTCTTCCAGCGCTTCTTGCAGGGCAAATACCTGCGATTTTTGCGACGGGCTGGCAAACACCACCAGATCGAGATCGGAGGTGGAGCGAGCGCATCCTTTTACCCGCGAGCCAAACGCCCAAACGCCCAAACGCCGACATGGGGTAAAAACTGCTGCAATAACTGCATCAATAGGCTTTGCTGCCCCGGCGTAATGTCCAATGCAGGCATCATTACCCGGTTTCCCCGGTCAGGGTTTGCAACAAAGCAGTGGCATCGGCAATAAAATCGGCCATCAAGGCCAGGGCGATTTTGGCCTTTTCGCCATCGTAATCATGCGCGGTTTGAATCCGCGCATCGGCATAATTCAACCATTGTTCGGTCGATGCCTGAAACAAACGGTTCTCGGCGGCGATGCGGAAAATGGGTTTAGGGCTGTTCGGCACATCGGGCAAGCCCAAGGTTTCAATCAAATAGCGTTTGAGGTGCTTCCAAACGCGATCATAGCAAGTCTCGAAGCGTTGGATCACCGACTCGGCAATAGCCTCTTTATCCAGTTCCGATAAATCGGTGCGCTGCGCTGCGCAGAGCGTTGATAATTGGCAAACTGTAATTCCAGTTGGTGTAGCGATTTTTTGAATTTGTCGTAATCAATCATGGTTATTCCAGCAATAAAGTGAAGGACGCGGACTGGTGGAGTGCAAGCTTTGCTTGCGAACAGGCGAAGCCTGTACTCCTGATTTGTCCCGTCTTAGTTGGTAGCCCCCAGCTTGCGGCGTTGTCAGTTCAGGCATCGGCGGCTCCGTTTGAGGGGATGGAGACATGTCGCATGTGTACTGGTTGTGCTGGTTCCCAAGCTCCAGCTTGGGAACCAGCGCAGTAGGTTGTATGTGTGTATGGCTTTAACTTAGCAATGGACAGTGTGAATAGTCTATAACAGGTGGAGTGCAAGCTTTGGATATAGGCAAACCCAAGGGCAGTGGCAGGCTAATGTCGCTGGGCAGGGCGACGGTTTCGGTGTTGCGTAATTCGGCGTCCGGCTCCGGCTTGCCTTTGGCGTCAAGACAAATATCGGCTTCCGGATCGCGTTCGGACAGTCGCGTAGATACTCTGTTCAAAAGCATACCCGATAGGGCTTTACATCCCTATGCGGCCATTAAAAGCATGCGCTAAGGTGCCGCTGTCGGTAAACTCCAGTTCGCCGCCCATCGGTACGCCGTGGGCGATTCTGCTGGCCGGAACCTGGTGTTTTCTGGCCAGTTCGCCGATAAAATAGGCGGTGGCCTCGCCTTCTACCGTTGAATTGGTCGCCAGTATCAATTCCTTGATTTGGCCAGTCGCCAGCCGTTGTTCGAGCCGATCCAGGCCGAGTTCGTCGGGGCCAATGCCGTCCAGCGGCGACAAGCGCCCGTGCAGCACGAAATAGCGGCCCTTGAACGCTGCGGCCTGATCGACGATCCAGACATCGGAGGGGCTTTCCACGATGCAGACGATGGCGTCGTTTCTGGAGTGATCGGCGCAGATTTCACACACATCGCCTTCGGTCAGGGTGCGGCATTGCCTGCAATGACCCAGTTCCTCAATCGAGCGCAGCAGCGTTTGAGCCAGCAGTTTTGCGCTGTTCCGGTCGCGCTGGAGCAGATGAAAGGCCATGCGTTGGGCGGATTTGGGGCCGACGCCGGGCAGGCAGCATAAATGCTGTATCAACTGCCCCAACAAGCCGGAATTTTTCATATTAAAAGCGCTATGTATCTTAAAAAGGCAGCTGGAATCCGGGAGGCAAGGGCAATCCCGAGGTCAAATCGGCCATTTTTTCTTTTTTCATTTTTGCGACTTTATTGACCGCATCGTTGATGGCCGCCGCAACCAGGTCTTCCAGCATATCCTTGTCTTCGCCCAGCAGGGACGGATCGATGGTTACTTTTCTGGCTTCGCGTTTGCCGGTCATCAGGATGGTCACCAGACCGCCGCCGGACTCGCCCATGACCTGCATGGCGTTAAGCTCTTCCTGGGCTTTTTTTAAGTCTTCCTGCATTTTTTGGGCTTGTTGCATGAGGTTGCCGAGTGCGTTTTTCATTTGCTTCTTTCCATTTTTGTTAGATGGGTTCTATGGTGCCGGGCATGATCCTGGCGCCTAAATGTTCTTTTAAGGCCTGAATAGTGTCGTCCGAATTAATGGAGTCAATTGCCGTTTGCTGTTTGTCTTCGAGACGTTTGACTATCTGCACAGCGGGTGTGGCAATCGTGGTTTTTTCGGTAGTGATCACCAGTTTCAACGGTGTTTTTCGAAAAACCTGTAAGGCCTTTTGTAAATTGGCTTCGGTACGACTGCTGAGCAGTTGTTTATGTCCCGGATCCAGTATCAAGGTGCAGACTTTATCGTCAATATGTTCCAACACGCAATTATGGGCCAACTCCCGGGTTAATGCGTTAATGTTCATGGCGGCGACCATGTCCGCCCAGCTGTTATCGTACTGTTGAATAACGGGCTCCTGTACCGTTTTTTGGGCGACGATAGCCGCTTGCTCTTGTGCTGCTTCTGTATAAACAGGCTGGGGCTTGTGCGCTTCAGTGCGG
>JAYTLW010000071.1:0-32944 GCA_043729025.1 Methylobacter sp. | reverse complement strand
ATATGCGCATGATCTTCAAGGTGATCGTAGCCGGTAAATTCGGTCTGTGCATCGAGCTTTATATCTTGGTCGTAATCGGCGCCGAAGCTGCTCGCAGAGCGAGCTCGTTCCCGCTGTGCCGACATCGCCATTTCAAATCCGGCATGATCAACGGTAAGGTGATGCTCTCGGGCAAAATCAGCAGTCAAATCGACAGGGAAACCATAGGTATCATAAAGCTGGAATACGGTATCGCCGGGGATCACCGAGCCTTCCATCTTGGCGACGCAGGCTTCCAAAATCTTCATGCCTTGTTCCAGGGTTTCGGTAAAGCGCTCTTCTTCCTTTTTTAAAACCCGCTCAATTTGCGCTTGCGCGGATTTTAGTTCGGGGAAAGCTGCGCCCATTTCCTCAGCCAAGGGTGCGACCAGCTTATAAAAGAATACATCGCGGATGCCCAAACGATAACCGTGCCGAATCGCACGACGGATGATACGGCGCACCACATAACCGCGCCCTTCATTGGACGGCATCACGCCATCTGCAATCAGAAAGGCGCAAGAACGGATGTGATCGGCGATCACCCGCAATGAACTTTGCGTCAAATCGCTAATACCGGCAAGACCTGCCGCAGCTTGCAACAGCTTTTGAAATAAATCGATTTCGTAATTGCTATGCACACCTTGCAACACCGCCGCGATGCGCTCCAGGCCCATGCCGGTATCAACCGAAGGTTTAGGCAACGGGGTTAACGCACCGTCGGCGGCGCGGTCATATTGCATGAACACCAGATTCCAGATTTCGATATAGCGATCGCCGTCTTCGTCCGGCGATCCCGGCGGCCCGCCGGCAATATCCGCACCGTGATCGTAGAATATTTCGGTGCAGGGACCGCAGGGCCCGACGTCGCCCATCGACCAGAAATTATCTTTGGCGCCGATTTTTGAAAACCGTGTCTTGTCTATGCCAACATCATCCAACCAGATTTTTTCCGCTGCCGAATCTTCATCAAAAACGGTAATCCATAGTTTTTCCGCCGGAATTTCCAATTCCTTAGTTAAAAAATCCCAGGCGAAATGTATCGCATCTTTTTTAAAATAATCGCCGAAGCTGAAATTACCCAGCATTTCAAAAAAAGTATGATGCCTTGCGGTATAGCCTACGTTTTCCAAATCGTTATGTTTGCCTCCCGCCCGCACACAACGTTGGCTGGTCACGGCCTTGTTATAGTCGCGCTGCTCCCGGCCTAAAAACACATCTTTAAACTGCACCATGCCGGCGTTGGTGAACAATAAGGTCGGATCATTTCCCGGAACCAGGGAGCTTGAAGGCTGTACACAATGCCCTCGCTCACGAAAGAATTCCAGAAAGGCGGTGCGCAACTGGGCGCTAGTCATCTTTTTCATAATAAATAAATACTTTTAAAAAAATCGGGTTACGTTAAGCCTCAATACTGTTGACTTAAGCAGTACAAAGCCCTCTCCAGCGGGAGAGGGTTGGGTGAGGGGAAATCAACACATGCAAAAACTTATTTTTATCCCCTCATCCCAGCCTTCTCCCTGAGGGAGAAGGAGCTCACATTCTTAAGTCAACAGTATTGACGCTAAGCTTACCCACTACTTAGAGAAATCTAATATCTAACTGATCAAACAAAGCGCCGATCATTGCGCCGGAAAAACCGCGATGTAATAAAAAACGACTGCGTTTTGCCCACTCATTGCGCTGCATCACAGTGTCATGGCTATATTTTTTGCTATAAATCTGCCCCAGCAGCTCCATCCAACTACCGGCCTCTTCTTGCACAATGCTTTCAAGATCAAACGCCGCTATGCCGTTTTGTTTGAGTTCATAGCTCACACGAATCGGCCCGTAGCCCTTCAGGATACGGAATCTAGTATAACTTTCCGCATAGCGTAGATCGTCTTGCCAACCTTGCTCGGCCAGTTCGTCAAGAACCGGCAGCGCGTCATCCTTGTCGAAACCCCTTAAAACCAATTTGTTCAGTAATTCCTGCCGACTGTGTTCTCTGCGCGCCAAAAGCCTGAGGCAGATTGCCTCGATTTCCTTGGCTATGCCCTGACTGTCCTCGTCCAAAACGAACTACTCGTCCTCATCAACCACGACAGGCACATCGATAACGGGAGCGGTTTTTTTGGCAAAAGCCTCGGCTCTTATTTTGGCTTCAATTTCCTTGGCTTTTTCAGGATGCTCTTTTAAGTAGGCCTTCACATTATCCTTGCCCTGGCCGATTTTTTCATCGCCGTAACTGTACCAGGAACCGGCTTTCTGAATAAATCCGTAGCTCACGCCCAGGTCGACCAGTTCTCCGACAAAGGAAATGCCTTCGCCGTATAAAATCTCAAACTCGGCTTGTCTAAAGGGCGGAGCGACTTTATTTTTGACGACTTTTACCCGGGTTTCATTACCTATTACTTCATCGCCTTTTTTAATGGAGCCGATACGCCGAATATCCAAGCGCACCGAGGCGTAAAACTTAAGCGCGTTGCCGCCGGTGGTGGTTTCGGGACTGCCGAACATCACGCCGATCTTCATCCTGATTTGGTTGATGAAGATAACCAAGGTATTGGATCGTTTGATATTGCCGGTCAATTTTCGTAAAGCTTGAGACATCAAACGCGCCTGCAAACCCATATGGGAATCGCCCATATCGCCTTCAATCTCGGCCTTGGGCGTCAACGCCGCCACCGAATCGATCACGACTATATCCACCGCACCTGAACGCACCAGCATGTCGGTAATTTCTAATGCCTGTTCGCCGGTATCCGGCTGGGAAACCAGCAAGTCATCGACATTGACGCCGATTTTTTCGGCATAACTCGGATCTAAAGCATGTTCAGCATCGACAAAAGCGGCCGTGCCGCCGAGCTTTTGCATTTCGGCGATGACTTGCAGTGTCAATGTGGTTTTGCCCGATGATTCAGGGCCGTAGATTTCAATAACGCGGCCGCGAGGCAAGCCACCGCAGCCTAAGGCAATATCCAGGCCTAATGAACCGGTAGATACCACATCGATGTCACGGGAAGCCGCCACATCGCCCATGCGCATCACCGAACCTTTGCCGAATTGCTTTTCTATCTGCATCAGCGCAGCGCCTAGCGCTTTCTTTTTATTCTCATCCATTATTCGGTGCCCTTTATGCCCTGCGGCTATGTCGGTTAGAAAAATATCGGTAATTATCACATAGAGGCAGGGCTTCTGATAGTCTTGTTTTGCCGGAAAGTCAGCTAGCTTGAGTTAAGTGCTAGCTGTAAGCCAATAGTTTGCATGGCTAGGACATAGTCATCAAACGCCCTCTTTATACACAGGGGGGGAGTCGAACTATTTCAAAAATCCATAGTTCACTGTATTCTATACAGTAACCGATCTCGCTCCCATGCTCCCGCAGCGCTGGATAAAGCGTCTACCGCACTATTCCCACGGCCCCGTAGCCGTACCTTAAACTAAACTGGAATCTATTAAATAATGACTAGCGAATTACCTAGGCCCTCTTGGAAAAGTTATCTTGAGTTATGCAAACCCAAAGTGGTTGCGCTGATCGTTTTTACGGCTATTGCGGGGATGTTATTAGCCGTCCCCGGAATGCCGCCCATCGCGCTGTTTATTTACAGCAGCTTGGGTATTGCGCTGGCTGCCGCTTCTGCCGCCGCGATTAATCATTATATTGACCGGGAAGCCGATGCGCTGATGGATCGCAACAAAAATCGGCCCTTGCCTAAAGGCGATTTAAGCGCTGCCCAGGTCTTAACATTTGCGTTGGTTTTGGGTGCGATCTCGATGGCATTGCTGATTGTCATGGTCAACACCTTAACCGCAGTGCTGACGTTTTTGTCGGCGCTGGGTTACGCCATTATCTATACGGTTTATCTGAAGCGTATGACTCCGCAAAATATAGTTATAGCCGGCGCTTTCGGAGCGACTCCGCCGCTGCTGGGCTGGTGCGCGATGACCGGTGCGGTGCATCCTTATGCGCTGCTGTTGTTTTTGATTATTTTCGTGTGGACGCCGCCGCATTTTTGGCCGCTGTCTATCGCCAAGCGTGAAGAATTCGCCAAAGTCGGCATACCGATGTTGCCGGTTACGCACGGCGTGGAATTTACCCGTTTGCAGATTTTGCTGTATACGGTGTTGCTGCTGATTGTCACTTTGCTGCCCTATTTAACCGGCATGAGCGGGCTGATTTATTTGTTTGTGGTGGTGCCGCTGGATCTTGGCTTTATTTATTTCGCCATTTTGATGATGCGCAGGAAAGATGACAAAACCGCGATGCAAACCTTTTTTTATTCGCTGATGTATCTAACCTTGGTGTTTATTGCTTTATTAATCGACCACTATTTGAAATTCACCTTCGCCGCGACTGCTCCCGGCAGTCTTGCGGCATACATACCATCCCTGGCAATATGACTTTCACTCATCACGAGCAAACGCCGTACCCGGAACACCCGTTCGCGGAAATCGTCCGTATCCTGGGCAAGGGTAAAAAAGGCTCACGGCCGCTAACCCAGGATGAAGCCTATCGTGCGATGAGCATGATTCTTAGCGACCAGGTGTTGCCCGTTCAGCTGGGCGCGTTCCTGATGTTGATGCGGGTTAAGGAAGAAATTCCCGAAGAACTGGCCGGTTTTGTGCAGGCAGCACGGGATACCTTTAAGTTTGCAGACAATGCTGTAAAGGTCGATCTGGATTGGTCGTCTTATGCGGGAAAACGTCGGCATTTGCCCTGGTTTTTGCTGTCGGCTTTGTTGTTGGCTGAAAACGGCATGACTGTTTTTATGCATGGCGCAAGCGGTCATACGGCCGGCAGGTTATATACCGAAAATATGCTGGGCTATTTAGGTCTGCAATGCGCAAGCTCTGTTACCGAGGCCAAGCAGCAACTCGAACGACAGCATTTTAGTTATTTATCGCTAGCGCATTTTTGTCCCAAGCTGCATGAGATTATAGAGCTGCGCCCGATCCTGGGTTTACGCTCGCCGGTGCATACCCTGGTGCGGCTGTTAAATCCGTTTAATGCGCCTCACAGTATTCAGGGCATCTTCCACCCCGGTTACCGCCCCGTGCACCAACAAGCAGCGGCCTTATTAAACCAGCCGCACATGGCGGTATTAAAAGGTGAGGGCGGTGAGACCGAGCGCAACCCCGATATGGTGTGCCTGGTGCAAAGTGTACATGACGGTGAATTATCCGATGAAAACTGGCCTGCTTTATTTGCGCAGCGCCATGTCAAACCCGAATTATTAGATCCAAAACAACTGGCGTTAATCTGGCAGGGAAAAGTGGAAGACGAATTTGCAGAAGCTTCCATCATCGGCACGGCTGCGATTGCGCTTAAACTATTAGGCAAGGCTGAAACGCAGGAACAGGCCCAGCAATTGGCTACGGATTATTGGTTGGGGCGGGATAGGCAAAAATATGGCGAGTAATTTGTCATGCCCCAAGTTAATAGAAGATAAAATCAATCTGTAGACTAATTATTCACAAGCAAATTAATTTTTAATACATCAAATAGAAAATGAGCAGCCAACCAAGCCCTAATACTCAAGCGTATTTAGTGAATCTAATATTTAAATATGGAGGACTTGCTGTTGCTAAAGCCTGTCTGGAAATAGCAAAATCTAAGCTAGCTCAAGCCATATTAACAAAATCTAAGCCAGATCAAGCCCTATTAAACAGCTGGTATGAAATGAATGAGAAGTCAGACTTGTTAGCGCAGTTTTGGTGGGAGGTGCGAAACGTTAGCCAAACAGAAAACCTTGAACCGACTGCACCCCATGATAAAAATAACCACGCTGATGAACAAAATCCTTGTCTCGAAGAAGAAAAGAATTTTATTGAAAAATACGACTCCATCATTTGCCGGATGAACAATCTTTCTGGCAAAATAAATATAGAAGGTAGAAAAGATTTTTTACCTCAAGCTCCACGGAGAAAACACTGCATTGAGGAAAATGATGGATTTGATGGACTTGAATCTCGAATAGAATATCTTCAAAACAAACTACCGAAGCAACTAGCTGATGATATTGATTTTTTTCATAAACAATCTGATTTTCATGAACAATTTATTAAGACCGGCTGCCGTCTCAATTTTCTGCAAGAACTCGACAAGTTAATTCAATAAAAATTAGACAAATCAACACTTAACGCCGCTCGCTACAAGCTAATTGACGCGTATCGGGTTGAACAATCAAGAAGAAATAACGAAAAAGAGAAGAGAGACTTAATTAACTCTACGTTAATTAAGATTCCTCATCAAAGTTGGCCTTTACATGTCGATTGCGATGAGCTAAATCGTCTTCTCTCTCAAACAGCTTTACAAAAATAAAAAAACTATAGCGTGTGCGGTAGTTTGCTGTCGCGAAACTGCCCTACGCCTACATGCAAACGTGGTGATATAGGGTTTTTATTATATGGCGAAAATGGGAGCCAGAACATGAGCAAAATAACCGCAGCAGATACGCTTGAATTATCAATACCTGAAAGGATTCAATGGGTAGAAGACATCTGGGATACGATCACTGCAAAAGCCTCATCTATCGAGCTGACCGACGAAGAAAAAAGCATAATTGATGAGCGGCTGGAAAAGTATCACCAAAGCCCTGAATCAGGCTCAGCGTGGGAAGAGGTCTACAAAAGAATCAGTGATAAACCGTAGGGTACGCTTTGCGTACCTTTAGAGCTTAGGCGACTTGCGTCCCGGCAAATCGCGGTATGCCTTTAACGGCTGTTTTTTCCATGTGTACGTACTGCAAGCCGAGTAATGTTCCGGCATCCGCAGTGCGATCGATCCATATCACTTTTATCTCGCCTTCCAACTCCAAGCGCTCGAATTCAAATACGGTTATCTCACCCACTTCGGCGACTACGGATTCGGAAATATTAATCATCAAGCCGTCCACCGACACATTGACGGTAATAAACTCGTGATATTCGCCATCCAGCAGGATTTTGCCTGGAGCTGTGATGTTTTTTCTGTACGCATTTCTTTTGTACAGCAGGCTATCAACATCAAAAGCAACATTTTTAAATTCCAGGGCAAGCAATATATTGTCATTAAAAATATCGACCCTGACTACCTCGGCTTCACCGGCTAAGCGCATTTCCGGAAGATACAAGTCTATCGTGGCCGAATCAGACAACATGTTAAAAATATCTCTGGCACCTTTATTTGCCCCGCCACACTTTAAATGCGCAAGCAAACCGGTTAAGGAAATATCCTTAACGGTGATTCCCAGCTCTTCCCCTCCTATATAAATCAGACCATGCGAGGTTAAGTTTTTTCGATAAGGCCGGTTTAAATCTAAATTCATTTAATTTTCCTCACTGATTATTCGTTTATCTTGCCGTTCAAATGCTGTACAAGGCTGCTACCAGTGATTATAGTGTTTAAAATTATTATTTTTCCTTTCTATGGCAATTATTTTTCCTGTCCTGAGCTCTTCGTCTACGCTCAGGAGAACCTTGTCGATCGGGATTGTTTGCAATAGCTCACTCGGTGCATCATGAAAAAGCCGTTAATCCTGCTCTTGTTAACTTCTCTGGCGGCCTGCACGGCGCTCCCGCCCCGAAACGGTGACAATATATGCGCCACTTTCCGGGAAAAACAAGGTTGGTATGATGATGCTAAAAGCGCATTTGAAAAATGGGGCGTAGCCATTCCCATTCAAATGGCGATCATGCATCAGGAGTCGCATTTTGTTGCGGATGCCCAGCCGTCGCGAGCCTGGCTGCTGGGGATTATCCCCTTACCGCGAGCCAGTAGCGCCTATGGTTATGCACAAGCCAAAGATGAAGCCTGGGATAGCTACCAGGGCCAGGCAGGCAGCTGGTGGGCGGATCGCGATGAATTTGCCGATGCCGCAGATTTTATCGGCTGGTACTGCAACATCAGCCATACTCGCTTAGGCATATCGAAACTGGATGTTAAAAATTTATACCTCGCTTACCATGAAGGGCATAGCGGCTATCAGCGCAAAAGCTACTTACAAAAAACAGAATTAGTGCAGATTGCCAACAAAGTAGCCCGGAGAGCAAAACTATTTCAAAGCCAATTAGGGAAATGCCAAAATGATTTAGAAAGCAAACATTGGTTTTTTTGATAGACTACCGCCCTTACATTAATAACAGAGGATAATTCGTGAGAAAAATTCAAATACAAGTTTTTGTAATCGTCACCGTTCTTTTTATAGGATTTACTATGTTTTCAATGGCCAACGCCACCACTCCTGCAGAAAATAAAGCTGCAGGTGCAGCTTTTCTTGCGGAAAATGCTAAAAAAGCCAATATCGTGACAACTGCAACCGGCTTGCAATACGAAATATTAACGCCGGGAGCCGGTGCTGCTTCGCCAACAGCTACCGATAATGTTACGGTACATTACAAAGGTACAACACTTGATGGCGAAGAGTTTGACAGCTCTTACAGCCGAGGGGAACCCGCCACATTCCCGCTAAACCGAGTCATCGCTGGCTGGACTGAAGGCGTGCAACTCATGAAAGAGGGCGCCAAATACCGCTTTTATATCCCTTCAGAACTCGCTTACGGCGAGCAAGGCGCAGGCCGCGCCATCGGCCCTAATGCGGCATTGATCTTTGATGTTGAGCTGATCAAGATTCAGTAAAGCAGATTAAAGGTGCAAGGGGAAAGGCACAAGGACAGCGAGCCTTGTGCCTTTCTTTTTTTTACCTTGCACCTTGCACCTTTCCCCTAAGTCCTTATGCCCACTTATCAACTATTCGCCACCACCCCCAAAGCCATGGAAACCATCCTTAGCGATGAGCTGCGGGCGCTGGGTATAAGTAACATCAAGGCCACCTTGGCCGGAGTGTCTTTTCAGGGCGACCTGGAAACTGCTTACCGGGCTTGTTTATGGTCAAGAACCGCAAACCGGATTTTATTGGTACTCGGCGCTTTCGAAGTAAAAACCCAGGAAGACCTTTATAACGGCGTACAAAAAATCGACTGGTTTGAGCATATCAATCCTGAAGACAGTATCGCGGTCTCGTTCAGCGCGAAAAACTCGGAGGCAATTAACAACACCCACTTCGGCGCTTTAAAAGTTAAGGATGCGATTGTCGACCAGATGCGGGCAAGATTTCAAACCCGACCCAGTGTTAACACCGAACAGCCGAGTATCCGCATCAATGTTTATTTGCATGGCGAAAATGCCCAGCTTAGCCTGGATCTTTCCGGTGAAAGCCTGCATCGGCGCGGTTACCGGGATGTCAATATCAAAGCGCCGATGAAAGAAAACCTGGCCGCCGCGATGTTGCTGCGCAGCGGTTGGCCGCAAATCGCCAAGCAACAGGGTTCATTAATCGACCCGATGTGCGGTTCGGGGACGCTGTTGTTGGAAGCCGCGATGATCGCCGCCGATTACGCGCCCGGTTTGTTGCGCGATTATTTCGGCTTTATCGGCTGGAAAAAACACGATGCGCAGTGCTGGAAAAAATTACGCGCAGAAGCCGAACAACGCAAAAAAATCGGCCTGGAAAAGCTGCCCGTTATCGTAGGTTTCGATCAAAACCGCCATACTGTCAATACCGCTTTAGCACATATCGCCAATGCCGGATTGCAACATAAAATCCATGTAGAACGCCGCGATATTGAAGACGCGGAACCTGCCGAAAGCTGGAAGCCGGGGCTGCTGATTTGCAACCCGCCTTACGGCGAACGCTTGGGCGACGAGCAGGAAACCGCCGAATTGTATAAAAAATTCGGTGAAACCCTAAAGGCGCATTTTGTCGGCTGGAAAGCCGTCATGATTATCAGCAACCCGGAGCTGGGATTTCGTTTAGGCATACGCTCGCAAAAGCCGATCACCTTGTTCAACGGAGCGCTTGAATGCAAGTTATTACGGCTGGATATTGAAGAAAGCAATTTCTTCATCCCCAAAGCTCTTACCCAGGAACAGCGCATTGCTCAAGTAACCGAACTCAGCAGGGCGCAGGAACAGCTGTTTGCGCAAGCGACCGAGACCCACCCCGCTTCGCAAGCTGAGGATATTATCACCGGCGCACCCGCCGACAAGGGCAATGCTATTGACTTTAAGCCCTCTCTATCGGGAAAAGAAGCGCCTCCCCTTAAGTCAACAGCATATACAAGTGAGCCGGGAGCGGAAATGTTTGCCTACATGGATGTAGGCAAGGGGCGTGAGCTGGGAGCGGTAAGCTTTGCCAACAGGCTCAAAAAGAACCTGAAAAAACTGACCCGCTGGGCTAAACAAAACCAGATTACCTGCTATCGGGTCTACGATGCCGATTTGCCGGAATATGCGGTCGCCATTGATATTTACCAGGGCCAGCAAACCTGGGTTAATGTCCAGGAATACGAACCGCCCAAAAGCATCGATCAACACAAAGCCGATCAACGACTGGCGGGGCTGTTGGCCGAAATACCCAGGGTGCTTGGCGTCAATCGCGAGCAGGTTTTTTTGAAAATACGCCGTAAGCAAAAAAGCAGCGAGCAATATGAAAAATACGATGACCAGGGACGTTTTCACATTATCGATGAAGGCGGCTGTAAGTTGCTGGTTAATTTTGAAGATTATCTAGATACCGGTTTATTTCTCGATCACCGGCCGATACGCATGCTGATTCAGCGGCAGGCTAAAGATAAAAGCTTTTTAAATCTGTTTGCCTATACCGGCAGCGCGACAGTGCATGCGGCAATGGGTGGAGCTGCATCGACGACCACTGTTGACATGTCCAACACCTATATCGGCTGGGCCAAAAAAAATTTGGCGCTCAATGCCAATAATGGGGTGCATGAATTTATCCAGGCCGATTGCCTGGAATGGCTGGCGACTGAAGCCCAGCAGCCCAGTAAACATTACGATTTGATTTTTCTTGATCCGCCGACTTTTTCCAATTCTAAACGGATGGATGAGGCATTCGATATACAAAACGATCATGTGCAACTGATTAATAACGCAATTTCCTTGCTGTTGCCGGGAGGTATTCTATACTTCTCGACTAACTTCAGGCGTTTTAAGATCGACAAGCAGGCCCTGTCCGATTACACGGTAGTAGACATCAGTGCGGAAACTATGCCTGAAGATTTTGCCCGCAATCCGAAAATCCATTATTGCTGGAGAATTCAAGAGTGATACGTAAAGTTAAAATTCTGGTTTCCGGCCGAGTTCAGGGCGTTTATTTCCGCTTATTTACCCAGAACAAGGCTAAACATTTCGCGGTAAAAGGCAGCGCCCAAAACCTTCCCGATGGTCGAGTTGAAATCATCGCCGAGGCTGAAAACTTGGCGATTGAGAAATTCATCAAATGGTGCCACAGAGGCCCGATAACCGCTCGCGTCGATGATGTCGAAATCATCGAACTTGAACATGGTCAGTTATTAACGTCTTTTGAAATCAAATAAATTTAAGGCTAAAGGACTTTATCCGACTTTCTGCACTAAACGGCAATAGGCACTGCCAAAAACACCAATCATCCACGGCTTACTATTATCCGGTTTTATCAATCGTATGATATGCACCGGAGCCTTTAATCCCTCCCTTTACGATTACCCGCTGCGCTTGCGGAACGGGTAAAATTCAGCCGGCTTTATTTTGCAGATACAGCTGTTCAAGCTGCTTTCTCGCCCATGGCGTTTTTCGTAAAAACGTCAGACTCGATTTGATGCTGGGATCGTTATTAAAACACCGAATATCGATCAAGCTGCCCAGTTCGGCCCAGCCGTATTCGGCTACCAGCTCGGTGAGCAGGGTTTCCAGGGTAAGTCCGTGCAGAGGATTTTCGGGTTGTTTTTCACTCATAAATACGCCCAAATGTTAATCTTCATGTTCGTAACGACGGCGTATCGCCTCGTCCCTGGCATCATTGATTTCGCGCATGATGCTGCCGACGTCGGCCTGTTTATTGCTGCCCTGGAATTTACCGGTCAATATCACATCCGGGGTCAAATCCCCCGTTTCATAGAGTTTCCAGATTTCTTTGCCATAGTGGGTAACAAGCAGTTCCGGCGCAAAGCGGCCAAAATAATCGGCCAGATTGTTTACATCACGCTCCAGCATCCTTGCCGCGTTATTATTGGCCGCCGCATCGACAGCCTGGGGCAAGTCGATGATGACCGGGCCTTTGGCGTCGACCAGGATGTTATATTCGGAAAGGTCGCCATGCACCAGTCCCGCGCACAGCATTCTGACCACTTCTTTGATCAGCAAACCATGATACTCAAGTGCCTGCTCGCGGCTTAATTCAAGGTCGTTAAGCCGGGGCGCGGCGTTGCCTTGTTCATCGGTGACCAGTTCCATCAATAGCACGCCCTCGACAAAGTTATAGGGCTGAGGTACACGCACACCGGCGGCGGCAAGCCGATATAAGGCGTCGACTTCGGCGTTTTGCCACACTTCTTCCTGCTGCTGACGCCCAAATCGGGAGTTTTTTTCCATGGCGCGAGCCTGACGGGTATTGCGCACCTTACGGCCTTCCTGATACTGGGCCTGTTTGTGAAAGCCGCGTTTGTTGACATCTTTATAGACTTTAGCGCAACGGATCTCGCCTTCAGACAGAACCACGTAGACGGCCGCCTCTTTACCGCTCTTTAGCGGACGAAGAACCTCGTCAACGAGGCCGTCCCGCACTAAGGGTTCAATACTTTTTGGAGTTTTCATAGCCGCCCTTATACACTGCCTTGGTAAACGTTGGAAATAGTAGCGACCTTTGTCTTAGACATAGATATTGATCCGGTAATTCTTTGCTTCATAGTTTAGTTTATTTTAAGCCAAGCGCGTCTATAGGATGCATTCGACCAGCTTGCCTAGCGTCTGCAACCAGGACAATACGCCGGTTCCTGCAACACGCCCGCTGGCAAAACTAGCAGTTAATAAATAGCCGCCGGTCGGGGCTTCCCAGTCCAGCATTTCACCGGCGCAGAACACGCCCGGCATGGCATGTAGCATTAAATGTCGGTCTAGCGCCTCAAAGGCAACGCCGCCTGCGCTGCTGATGGCCTCATCGATCGGCCTCGCGGCCAGCAGTTTAACCGGCAGCGCCTTGATAGCTGCGCAAAGGCGTAGCGGATCATCAAAATCTTCCTGCGACAAAATTTCCCTCAGCAATGCGGCCTTGACGCCATCGATGCCGATGCGTTTGCGCAGATGATTCGCCAGGGTTTGTTTGCCGCGCGGCGCTGAAATTCTGTCGATCAGCCACTGCTCGTCCTTGTCGGGCGTCAGATCAAGATAAAGCAAGGCCGATCCTGTTGCCGCAATCCGATCACGCAATTGTGCGGACAGCTTATAAATCAAACTGCCTTCGACGCCTGTTGCAGTCACGACCAATTCGCCCGCCTCGCAAAATTTTGGCCCTACCGTAGGGCTAAACGATGCACGTACTGATTTCAACGGCTGACCGGCAAAACGGCTCTGAAAAAACCTGCTCCAGCCTACGTCAAACCCGCAGTTTGAAGGCTGTAGCGGCTCGACCAAAACGCCTTGTTCAGTCAGCAGCGCCGCCCACATACCGTTAGAACCCAGTCGCGCCCAACTGCCGCCGCCGAGGGCCAACACCACGGCATCGGCGCTGACTTTTCTTTCACCCAAAGGCGTTGCAAAACGCAGCTTGCCATCATCCCAACCCAGCCATTGGTGGCGCATATGAAAGCTGACTCCGGCTGCGCGTAAGCGATGCAGCCATGCGCGCAGCAAGGGCCCGGCCTTCATATCGGCAGGAAACACCTTGCCCGATGAGCCGATGAAGGTCTCAAACCCTAAATCCCGAACCCAGGCCCTTATGGCCTCGGAACCAAAAGCGTCCAGCAGCGGCCCGATCTGGTCTGACCGGGAGCCGTAGCGGGATAAAAATGTGTCGTAGGGCTCTGAATGGGTAATATTCATGCCGCCAACGCCGGCCATCAGAAATTTTCGTCCCACGGAAGGCATGGCGTCGTAGAGATCAACCTTTACACCGGCCAGACTTAAAACTTCCGCAGCCATCATTCCAGCTGGGCCGCCGCCGATAATCGCAACGCTGCTGTGGCCAGTTAAATTGATTACTTCATTAGTGATGGTCTTACTCGCTACAATAATTTTTCCATGACTTGCAGAGTATCTGCACATCGAAAAGCGGCCATTATACAATACCAATGAGTCCTTGAATTCAGAAAATCGAAACCACTAACGACTAAAAACAGATGAATCCAGTTAACGACAATATTTTTAAAAACCTGCCCGAGCATTTACCCGAAGAACTGACTGAATGCCTGTTTAAGCGCGATACTATGCGCATCGAACGCATCCTGTCCAAGGGCCATATTACGCCGACAGGGCAGTGGTATGACCAGGAATGGGATGAATGGGTGATGCTGGTTCAGGGCCAGGCGATCGTCCTTTATGAAAAGGACAGTCAAAGCTTTCATTTGGCCGCCGGAGATTACCTGCTGATTCCCGCCCACGTCCGGCACCGGGTCGAATGGACGCAGCCCGACGCTCACACCATCTGGCTGGCGGCTCATTTGCAAGTTACTTAGGAACGTGCATAAAAGTAAGTTGAACATCTGTAGGGGCGAATTCATTCGCCCTGGGCGGATAAAACCGCCCCTACATGCGGCCTGTCCCATGTTTCACGGGTGACTTTATTTCATGCATGTTCCTTAGCGGGCGTGCCGTTGCGCATCTTTTTCTAACAAAGCTGTAAACTGGAGTGCAGGCAAAGCCTGCACTCCGAAAAGAAGCTCTAAAAAGAGCGCGTACGGCCCTACATCACGCTTCTAATTTCAGCCAACACTTTTGTTAAAAGCCCCTGTTGCCCGGTCTGAAAATTTGCCGCATCGGTTTCCCTGCGCAGCCAGGTAAACTGGCGTTTAGCCAATTGCCGGGTGGCGATAATAGCTTTTTCTGTCATAGTTTCAAGATCATACTCGCCTTGCAGATACGACCAAGCCTGCCGATAACCGACGGCTCTGATCGAGGGCATTTTTTCGGTCAGATCACCGCGCTGATAAAGCTCGGCTACTTCATCGATAAAGCCCTGTTCCAGCATGTGTTTAAATCGTTTGGCGATGATGTCGTGCAACAAAGCCCTATCTTGCGGAGCGACAATCAGTTTTATTTTTTGATAGGGAATGTCTTGCGCCTGAGCGGCGGTAAAAAAAGACGTCAACGGTTTGCCGCTGATTTCGTAGACTTCCAGAGCGCGTTGAACACGTTGCGGATCATTGGGATGAATTCTCGCCGCCGCCACAGGATCAATGCTCGCCAGTCGCCGGTGCAGTGCGTCTTTACCCAAGTGCGCCAAGTCCTGGTCGAGTCTGGCACGGACATCCGAATCTGCTTCGGGGAGTACCGCAAGTCCGCTATTCAGGACATTAAAATACAGCATCGTGCCGCCGACCAGTATCGGGATTTTTCCCCGTCGGCTTATATCCTCCATCAAGGCCAGTGCCCGGGTTCTGAACTGGCCGGTAGAGAATGATTCCGCGGGGTCGAGTATGTCTATCAAATGATGAGTAATGCCGCCTCGTTCATCCAGCGTGGGTTTGGCTGTGCCTATGTCCATTCCTTTAAACACCAGCGCCGAATCGACGCTGATGATTTCGCCGTCTAGCGCCTGGGCGAGCTGTACGGATAGCGCGGATTTACCCGAGGCGGTAGGCCCCATCAGGAAAATGGCGGGAGGATTGGGCTGATTTTGCATGATTTAAGATGAGGCGGATTAAAAACCAGGTTGGGTTAGGCGCGTCTTTTTGCTCTGTAACCCAACGGTTGCAGCATTGTATTGTCGGGTTACGCTACGCTAACCCGACGGCACTGATTTTTGAACGTAATTTAACAGCTAGGAACATATGGTTATGACCCAAAGTAGCAATTCAAAATAGTTTTCAAGTTGTAAGAAATTTATAGACGTTCAGAGATACGAAACCGCGCAGCCTATTAACTTATAGTAGAATAAAGCCCTACTTCTAAACTGGTAATAAATTTTTCGAGTGAAGGTGCTTTTTGGCGTGTATTTACATACAACTCTTCATAGGAGAGTGCCTCAATAGTTCGTTGTACTTGACGTTTATTTTTGCTGTACCCTTTCCCAACGCTTTGATATATTTTGCCCAGAGTTTCCGCAGGATGGGGCAAATCACACGCACATGTATTGTTAAAATCAAAGCCATTAGCAATGAGTCCTGCTGCCGTTATTTTATTGTCAATACGCGAAAAATGGGTAACTTCCTCTAAAAACCAGGCTTCAATTTCCATAATTGCTAAATGGAGATGTATAGGTAAACTGCCAGTTGGAAGCCCGACTAAGAGGCTTTTTTCTAGGTTTACGATGTCATTATGGGTGAAAGGGTAAACATCCCGCAATCCGACAATCAAGGAGTATCCAGCAGATTTCAGCGAGTTATATTGATCCTTAATCTGCGATTTAACTTGTCCGTCATTACAGCAATTAGCTACTAAAACATGTATGACTGGAGATTCGTGGGGTATAAAATCCACCAAAGAGAGATACCCCCGATCCTGTCTATGAACTTCAAACTCTATGCCATGCTTTCCAGCTAATTCAGTTAGTAGTCGAATAGTGAATTCTTGTTCTGTAAGCCCCTCAACAAATACAGCAAATCTTTTAGTCATTAGCAACCTCAGCTTCAAAAAAATCCGAAGCAAAGAAATCGAAGTTGTTTAAGCCAAGGTATTTGAATTGATCAAATTGTTTTTGCGAGTTTCGTGAGTTAAACATCTTAACGATACCGCTTTTGCGTTTCATCACTGACCAATATTCCAGGGGCACTTTATTCATAACAAAGCGATCATTACTTGTCATTATGAGCTGCATATCGTTTGCTTGGGCTTTGCTAATCAATAATTCAATAATGGCTACTGCTCGCTCGTAATCAAGTCCTTCACCAATATCATCGACGAGGATTAATTGTTTATTTTTTGAGAAAGCACATACATTTAGATGTACTACAAGCGCGAGAGCACGAAACATGCCTTGTGACATGTGCATTTGAGGGTTTTGAAAGCCTAAGTCACTTTCAACTGTAAATATTCCTATAGCTGCAAAAGGAAACTTCATAATAGCTTGTAAATACTGACTACCGACATCTGTTAACGAATAACCCAATGTATTCATGTCTGCAATAATTGCTTTATCAAAATCCTCGCCAAATCTGGTGAATGCTGATGAATACACCCCCACTAAATTATTGGGGTCGTCAAATGTTGGAGGAAATACCTCAGCTTCGGTTATTCCCATAACTCGCGATCTTCCAAAATCTGATCCAAATAAATACAAGGCGACACTGTTAGCCCATTGATGTAGTTCAATTAAAAAAGGGTGTTGTATTTCATCACGACGATTGACCGCAGCCACAACATCGGGCGGGAGTTTAAACTCTAAGAATCTGTTTTCCTTTACATAATGGATTTTTCCTGCCCCATCTTCGCCACGAATAAGTTTCTCCTCATTGTTAATCTTAAGTATTTCACTGATTACAGCACCATCTTTAAATTTTATTTCATAGGAAAATTCACTCTCATTTAAATTGATTATGGCTAAAAATTTATTTGGTTCATGAGGAATTTGTGGTTGTTGTCCAGAAAGTAATCTAGCCAATGAGTTAATCACAGACAATAATCTGGATTTCCCTGATGCGTTTTTTCCTACAATCAAATTAATGTTTGAGAATGTTGCATCAGAAATCTCCCAATACCGGGGCTCATTTTCAAATTCTGAATAACTTAATTTAACTAACGACATAACAAACTCCCGATCCTAAATTTACACTTGGGAAAAATACCCAAAGAATTACCCTGTGGATAGTAAAAAATGCTTATTGTCTTGGTAGAACCCGCTGTAATTCATCCAAAATATATTGGGAAAGGATGACCTCCAAGCTTCCTCCTCGCCAGGCAGAGACTATTTTTCCGGGTATCGAGCTCGGGTAGGCGGTTCCAGAAAGTAAAACGTTGGTGTCAAGGACAATACAAATTTGCGGCACAGCTAGAATTTAGAATGCCTGGTGTCAGAGACTATGGCATCAATTTCGCCTAGCCCTTCTTCTGGGGGTACGTTTGCGTAGGCATCAGCTATGTGTTGGCTTAGCGTATCAAATCTATTTTTAAAGCGGCGTATCCGATCAAATAATTGTGCATCTACCAGCGCGGCCACTGGTTTGCCATCCTTTTTAATTAAAATTGAATCATGCCGGTATTGAACCTGATTCAACATTTCCCCTAGATTTTGTCGGAAAGTGACGGCATTTACTTCGTTAATCATAATTAAGCCTGTTATTTTAAAATCAAGACCGTATCGATCATAATGACTTGTTAAGTCAATGGCAAGTTGATAATTACTTGTAGCCTATGTCCGGTTAGGGGCAGGAATTGATATTCGACTGTTTCTTTTGATTAATTGACGGTCTCTTATTGTTAAGCCAAGTGGGCAGGCGGTTTTGCCCACCTTTTACATCGTCATATTGTCCCGCGTGGGCAGAAAAGCGTTGCCCACCCTACACAACTTTTGCCTTGCGCCTACAAATTCATTGCCCGCGCAGAAAGAATTTATCGAGATCATGGGTCGATAAGGCTATCCAGGTGGGCCTGCCGTGATTGCATTGGCCTATTCTTTCGCATTGCTCCATATCCCGCAGCAAGGCGTTCATTTCGGCTATTGTCAGGCGGCGACGCGCGCGCACCGCGCCATGACAGGCTACCTTGGACAGGATTTCATTGGATTTGTCCTGGATACGCCGACTCATGCCGTGTACGCTCAGGTCGGCCAGCACATCGCGCATCAGGGTGTCCATGTCGGTATCGGTCAATAACGCAGGTATGGAGCGCAGCACCACGGTTTCCGGCCCGGAACGGTTGAGTTCAAAACCCAGGGTATTGAAAAACTCATGTTCCTGTTCGGCCAAATCCGCTTCCGCTATGCTGACTTTGATTTTTATCGGCAGCAATAAGGGTTGGCTGGGCACCGCGCCGTGTTGGTATTGCTGTTTTAAGCGCTCATAGGTGACTCGCTCGTGCGCGGCATGGGCATCGACCAGAATAATGCCGGTGGCGGTTTCGGACAAAATAAAAATATTATGCAGATGCGCGATGGCCTGGCCTAGCGGCTGGGCTTCTGCTGGAATAACGGGAGTCGTTTGCGTAGTCGGCTCGGGTTTTGGGTACAGGGAGGCATAAGCCTGTATGGCTTCTTCTACCTGCAAAGGCAATGAGGCTTGCAGCGGCTGCGGTCTTGGGCTGTGCGCCGGTTTAATATCAAAATTGGGCTTTGAATGTTGGGTTACGCTATCGCTCGGCAATTGCTCCCTGCATTGCTCTATCTCGGCAACCGCTCCATGCGTTGCTCTACCTCCTGCATCCGTGCAGTCGTCCTGCATCCGTGCAGTCGTAACCCAACCTACATTGTTTGAATTGGCGTCTAAGGCGGGTCGTGTTTGCGGTGACGATTCGAATTCCGATTGTCGGGTTACGCTAACCCGACCTACGCCTTGTTCAACGCCATGCCCCGGCCTTATATCAGCCAGAGACCTGTGCAAGGCCGAAAACAAGAAATCATGCACTAAACGGCCTTCCCTGAACCTGACTTCCAGTTTTGCCGGATGGGCGTTGACATCGACCAGCGTGGGATCGAGCCTCAGGTACAAGACAAACACCGGATGCCGACCATGAAACAACACATCCTGGTAAGCCTGTTTGACGGCGTGGGAGACCAGCTTATCCCTGATCAGTCTGCCGTTGACATAGAAAAACTGCATATCCTGCTGACTGCGGGAAAAGGTTGGCAAGCCAACCCAGCCGGTCACTGATAGGCCCGATGCCGCAAAATCGATTTTGACCGAGTTTTCGATGAAGGCCGAGCCGCATATACCGGCAATCCGTCGCTCCTGCTCGCTGTCGGTATCCGCAGGTTTTAGATTGAGTATTTCTTTTTGGTTGTGCGACAGCGTAAAACCTATGTCAAACCGGCTTAAGGCCATGCGTTTGATCAAGGTTTCTATATGGGCGAATTCGGTTTTTTCGGTTTTTAAAAACTTGCGTCGGGCCGGGGTGTTGTAGAACAGGTCGCGCACATCAATCGTGGTGCCGGGAGGATGCGGGTCGGGTTGCAGGTCAAAATCCTGCTCGGCGCCGTCGGCAATCACCTTCCAGGCGCAATCGGCGCCGGTAATGCGTGAAATCAGCGTCAGCCTTGACACCGAGCTGATGCTGGGCAAAGCTTCGCCGCGAAAGCCCATGCTGAGCACCTGTTCAAGATCTTTCAAGCTGGCGATTTTACTGGTCGCGTGACGTGACAAGGCCAAGGCCAAGTCTTCTTTGACGATGCCGCAGCCGTTATCCCTGATTTTTATCAGCCGTGCGCCGCCTTGTTCTATATCGATAATGACTTGACTGGCGCCCGCATCAAAACAGTTTTCAACCAGTTCCTTAACTACCGACGAGGGTCTTTCGACCACCTCGCCGGCGGCAATCTGGTTGACCAGTTGAGTGGGAAGAGCATGAATACGCATCAATCGACCTACACGAAAATAGCGTATTTTATATGACTGGAGGAATTATTTACACCTTCTTAGTGGGTTCAGCAATCAAGGCTGCAACCACGGAAATTAAATAACTTACATATTTAAAGCCGCGACCCTGCTTTCTTCAGAGGATGTTTTTTTGAAATAACTGCGCACGCCGTTAAAAATGGCGCCGGCTATTTTAATTTGATGCGCGGTATCGACTAACTTAAGTTCTTCCGACGGGTTGGAGATAAACGCCGTTTCCACCAAAATAGATGGTATATCGGGCGATTTCAATACCAGGAATCCGGCCTTTTGCACCGAGCCGTAATGCAGTTCTCCGATGTATTCAAAGTTTTTCAGCACCTTCCTCGCCACATTCACGCTGGCGTCTTGCGTGGCGGTCTGCGACAGATCGAGCAATACCGAAGCTAACACATCTTCTTTATCGTTAAGACTGACGCCGCCAACCAGGTCGGATGCGTTTTCGCTCCTTGCCAGCCAATGCGCGGCTTCGCTGGTTGCGCCTTGGTTGGACAAGGTAAACACCGAAGCGCCTTTGACGGTTGAATCCTGAAAGGCGTCGGCATGTATCGAGATGAATAGATCGGCCTTGGCCGCCCTGGCAATTTGCATCCTTTTTCTAAGATCCACATAATAGTCGCCTTTGCGAACCATCACCGCCTTCATACCCGGCTGCTGATTGATTAAATCAGCCAGTTTTCCGGCTATGGCCAAGGTAATCTGTTTTTCTTCGGTGCCATTTTGCCCATGAGCGCCGGGATCGTCTCCACCGTGCCCCGCATCAACGGCAATAACGATGTCTCGCTTGGCCGTTTTTGTCGGCCTAACCGGGATGGCTGCAAGTTTATTTATTGCAGCCTTTTGGGGCTCATTGGGGAGTTTTTGGGCAAGGGGTTCACTCCGAGTCGTTTTGGCAGCCGTTTTAGTCTCGGTCTTTTGCTCAAGCTTCTCTGGGCTATTCGAGGTTATGTCCAGTAGTTCGACAATCAAGTGACGGCCATCCAACCTGTCGGTTCTTAATGACATGGTTTTTGGGTGCAGCTTCCTTTTTAAATCGAGGACAATTCTTAAATCGTTTTTATTTTTGGTTGCAACACGTAATTGGGAAAATAGCGGGTGAGAGGAGGGCGGTTGGCTCAAGGGCTGTTTTATCCGGGTATTGCGTATGTCTATCACTAAGCGCGCCGGGTTATTCATCAGAAAAACCCGATGCTCGGGTGAGGATGTCACATCAAACAGCATTTGAGTCTGATCAGGCGTATTCCAATAGCGTAAGGCGCTAATATTGATTTGCTGCGCCAAACCGGGTATAGCCAGCAGCTGTAATCCAATAAAAACCAAGAGCTTCCGGTAACTTCCCATCGACATGACCCACAAAGCGATAATCTGGGTTAGATTATAGCAGTATGTTATTGTTTTTCCAGAGCAGTTATAAAAATATTTTAATTCTGCTTGGTGATGCGGCTATCGACCGACCGACCGGAACCTTCCGTAACCAAACTGATGACCCTATCCGGCTCGGGTAAAAAGCCGAAGCCCTTATCGGGCCATTCGATAAAACATACGCAATCTTGGTCAAAATAATCACGAATGCCTATCCATTCCAGTTCTTCGGGATCGGCAATCCGGTACAAATCAAAATGGAATATTTTGCGACCGCCCAGCGTATATTCTTCCACCAGCGTGTAGGTCGGGCTTTTAACCGCTCCGGTATGGCCTGCCGCGCGCAGAAAACCTCTGACTAAGGTGGTCTTTCCCGCGCCCAGATCGCCATGCAGGAATATCAGGCATTTTTCCGGCAACTGGGCCCAGAGTTCGGCGCCAAATTGTTCGGTCGCCTCTGTGTCCTTTAAATAGCTTTTCATTAATTCACCAATCGTCTGAGATAAGGCATTAAATCACCGGCCAGCAGGCCTCTTTCCCCGTCTTTTTTTGCGGCCAAATCGGCCGCCAGACCGTGATTATAAACCCCTTGCTGCGCCGCATCCTGTAAAGATAAACCTTGGGCCAGCAAACCGGCAAGCACCCCGGCCAGTACATCGCCCATGCCGCCGGAGGCCATGCCGGGATTGCCGGTCGTGGAAATGGCAAGCCCCAGTTCCGAGGCAATCAAGGTTCCTGCGCCTTTAAGTATCGCAACGCCGCCGTAATTGGCTTGCAAGGCGAAGGCCGCCGCAAACCGATCCTGTTGTATGTCGGCAATTGTGCAGTTCAACAGCCGGGCCGCTTCGCCGGGATGCGGCGTTATGATCCAGCCGGGCTTTTCGATCGGCGCCCGGGCTAAAAGATTCAATCCGTCGGCATCGATGATCATCGGTTTTGCCGAGTTTATCGCGGCCTTAAATAAGGCTTCGGCCCAAGCGCTTTGCCCTAATCCCGGCCCTACCACAACGACGTCGGCTTTTGCCAGCAATGGCGCCAACTCTGCTGCGGTTTCCACGCCATGACTCATTAATTCCGGCCTGTTCAGGTTGATAAGCCCGGCATGTTCGGCCCGGGTCGCCACGCTGACCAGACCCGCGCCCACGCGTAAAGCCGCTTCGCCCGCGAGCCTTGCGGCGCCGGAATAACCTTTGTCGCCGCCCACGATCAGCACATGGCCGCAGTCGCCTTTATGCACATAACGCTTGCGGGGCGGAAGCTTAACTTTGACGACCCGCGTCGCCGCAGCTTTAATTTCTGCAAATGCCTGATCAGGAACGGCCAATGAGGCATAGCAAATCTCGCCGCAATATTCGGCCGCCTGACCGGTAAACAAGCCCTGCTTCAGGCCGATAAAAGTGACCGTACAAGCGGCTTTTACCGCACAGCCCATTGCGCTGCCGGTATCGGCATCTAATCCGGACGGAATGTCCACGGCAATGACCGGGGACTTCTGGTCATTGATGGCCTGTATCGCTTCAGCATAAAGTCCGGTTACCGGCCTATCCAGTCCGGTGCCCAGCAGCGCGTCGACCAGTACATCGGCGTTAACCGTCTGTCCGGCCTGGAAGGGCAAAAACCCGCCACCGGCCGCACTATAATTCCGGTAGGCGGCCAATGCGTCGCCCTTGAGTTTTTCGGGTTCAACAAGCGCATAAACGCAAACCTTCAAACCTGCGTCCAAGGCCAGTCCGGCTATGATATAGCCGTCCCCGGCGTTGTTGCCTGAGCCGCAAAAAACCGCGACCGATAAGGCTTCCGGGCAGTGTTCTTGGAGGCATTGAAAAACCTCGTGTCCGGCACGGCTCATCAATTCGAAGCCGGGTATGCCGTATGCCTGTATGGCGAGCCGATCCAGCTCCCTGACTTGCTCCGCGCGATATAGTTTTATGGGTAAATTTTGCATGGGTTTGTGATATGGTTATTTTGTAACTATTCAGCAGCAAAAATAAAACGCCACAGATTCACAGATTAAACTTCTGAAATATTCAGTAGCTTCAAAGAGGAGTCATTCTATAATCTGCGAATCTGTGGCAACAAAACACCAGCCGCAATAGTCACGTTATTTTAATCTCATTCCTTGCTTTGCAAGCTCATTATATTCCTGTCATCAGCTATGGACATCAGCAGTCAAAAATTGGCTAGGCTCGCCTTACTCATCAAGCAATGGGGGCAAGAACTGGGCTTTCAACAGGTGGGTATCACCGACACCGATTTACCGGAAGCGGAAGCGCATCTGCAAAACTGGCTGGATCAGGACTTTCACGGCGAAATGGATTATATGCAGCGTCACGGTCTTAAACGCAGCAGACCCGAATTACTGCATCCGGGTACGCTGCGCATTATTTCGGTGCGCATGGATTATCAGTCGGAAACCGCCGTTACCATGCAGCAACGGCTGGATGATCCCACTGTGGCCTATATTTCCCGCTATGCCTTAGGCCGCGATTATCACAAACTGATGCGCAAGCGTCTGCAACAACTGGCCGATAAAATTAACTTGGAAACCGGCGCCCAGCCCCCAAATCTCATGCGGGCTTTTGTCGACAGCGCTCCGGTTCTGGAAAAAGCCTTGGCCGAAAAAGCGGGCCTAGGCTGGATAGGCAAGCATAGCAATGTCATTAACCGCAAAGCCGGATCCTGGTTTTTCCTGGGCGAGCTGTACACCAACCTGCCGCTGCCGATCGATAAACCCGCCACGGCGCATTGCGGCGAGTGCCGCGCCTGCCTGGATATTTGCCCTACCCATGCGATTATCGGGCCCTATCAGGTCGACGCCAGACGCTGCGTGTCCTATCTGACCATCGAACTGCAGGGCTCCATACCGGAAGACTTAAGGCCGCTGATCGGTAACCGCATCTACGGTTGCGACGACTGCCAGATCATCTGCCCCTGGAACCGATTTGCCAAACCGACCGGCGAGCAGGATTTCAATCCCCGGCATCGGCTCGATACTTCGCAATTGCTCGAGGTATTCGCCTGGGATGAAGCGGAGTTTCTGGCCAAAACCGAAGGCTCGGCGATACGAAGAATCGGGCATCAGCGCTGGCTTAGAAATATCGCCGTGGCCTTGGGCAATGCGCCTGCCTCGGCGCTTATCATAGAGGCCTTAAAAGCCAAGCTCAATCATGACTCCGGCCTGGTTAAAGAACATGTGCGCTGGGCCTTGGCGCGACAAAATGCGGCTGAAACCGCATAGCATCGGGATTGTCTGTATCATTTTCAGTAGCGCATATCTTAAGGTATTCAATAATGAAAAAAATAGCTTTTATGTTATTGGTTCTGCTAAGCCCAACTAGCCACGCCGAGATTTTTAAATGTCGGCTAAAATCGGGCATTACGGTTTATCAATCTGCGCCCTGTCCATCTGCCGCCAACCAGGAAGCCATCAACATTCCAAAGCCTGACCCGAAGAAAGCTGCCGAGGCGGCAGCTAAGCTAAAGGCTTGGAAGGAGGATTTTGCCCGGCGCGAAGCGGCAAGAATCAAGGCTGAACAAGAGCTGCAAGCGGAACGGGACAGAAAAGCCTCGGTAGAGGCCTTGCAAAGAAGCGCGGAATACCAACGCCAGCAAGCCTATGAGGCCAAGCGGCAGGCCGATGCATTGGAGCGGCAAAACATGCAGAATCCTTATCCGCAGTATTTCCCCTTTTTGCCGCAGCATCCGCCTCATCGGCATGATATTCAGAAGAAACATCCGCACCGGCACCCGGCAAACTGAAACCGGCAAAGACTGTCCCAACATCTACAGCATCGCATGATGCTGTAGATTATTGAAAATAAACTACACTCAATTCTTAATCCTAACTGAAATCTTTGGCTACGTTGCGCATATTAGAACAGGTGCCGTTGGGGTAAACATCAGTCTGTTATAAGAGGCAACATGAATGAATACTGTCTCAATGATGAAAGCGCAACTCGGTCAAAAAGCCCCGTTATTATCCATTTCTGCCTGGGCTCAGGGCAGTGAGCTAAATCTTGACCGGCTGTCGGGCCGGGTTGTGCTGGTCGAGGTATTTCAGATGAATTGTCCGGGTTGTTTTTTATATGCATTGCCTCAGGCGGTAGACTTGCACCGTAAGTATTCGGAACAGGGTTTATCGGTAATAGGCCTTGCTACCGCGTTTGAGGATTTTGATAAAAATAATCTGGACAATCTAAGCCGTCTGGCAGAAAGCGGCGAGGTGGTCGGTGAAACCTTGCGCGTGCTAAGCCAACAGGGTAAGTTGAGCGCAGGTCGCCTGCCTTATCGCATGCCGTTCCCGCTGGCGATGGATCGATTGACCGAACGCCAAGCCGATATTAGCGACATTGGCATTGCAAATTTTATCAACAGCACTCTCCCAGATTTCGAACAACAGCCGGAAGCGTATCAACAACAGCTCAGGCAGCAAGTACGCGATTATTTACAGTCTCTGACTTACCGCGCGCAAACGTTTGAATGCTTTGATTTAAAAGGCACGCCCTCGTACATCCTGGTGGACAAACAAGGCATGCTCAGGGATTGCGCATTTGGCGTTCACCCCGAGTTGGAAGCGAAGATAGTTGCATTATTGCAGGAATAAAACGCTCGGTGTTGGCGAGAGCCCTTGGACGCCGGGATTTGATAACGACTTTGACCCAGGACAAATATGCCTATCCATATCAACATGCCTCATCTATCCAGCCGCAAGACCAAAATCATTGCGACCTTGGGCCCGGCTTCGGATACACCGGAGCTTATCGGCAAGCTTATCAAGGCCGGCGTCAATGTGTTCAGGCTGAACATGTCGCATGGCGAACATGAAAGCCACCGCAAGCTGTACAAAATAATCAGGGCTACGGCCGAAGCAATGAACGAACACATCGCCATTTTTGCCGATCTTTGCGGCCCCAAGATCAGAACCGGGAAATTTAATAACGGCAGTATTGTTATGAAAAGCGGCGACCGTGTTGTGGTCACGACGCGGGGCATACTGGGCGAGGAAAATCTTATTCCCTGCCAGTATGCAGCCTTGGCCGACGATGTCGCAGCGGGGGATCGTATCTTGCTGGACGACGGCAAGTTCGAACTCAAGGTGATTGAAAAAACGGCCCAAGACATCAGCTGCGAAGTCATTTACGGCGGCGAGTTAAAAAACCACAAAGGCATCAACTTGCCCGGCGTTAATGTGTCCTGCCCGTCATTAACCGAAAAGGATCGGGCGGATGCCTTGTTTGCATTGGATTTGGGCGTCGATTATCTGGCGCTGTCCTTCGTCAGAAAGGCCGAGGATATTACCGATCTGCGCCAATTGATCACCTCAAACGGCTACGATACCCATATCATCGCCAAAATCGAAAAACCGGAAGCCCTAATCAACGGCCAGGCAATCATAAAGGCTTCCGACGCGATCATGATCGCCCGAGGCGACCTGGGCGTGGAGTTGAACCCGGAAGATGTGCCTATCGCCCAGCATCAGCTCATTAAATATGCTCGGGCATTGAACAAGCCGGTTATCGTCGCCACCCAAATGCTCGAATCCATGATAGAAAACTCCAGGCCCACGCGCGCCGAAGTGACCGATGTTTCCAACGCGGTATATTCGTCTACCGATGCGGTGATGTTGTCGGCAGAAACGGCGGCTGGGCATTTTCCGGTAGAAGCGGTTGAAATGATGTCCAGAGTCATCAAACAGACCGAAGCCTTCATGAGGGAACAGGATATTTTCGGTAAAATGGCGCGCCGGGATAATGAACATAAACCCGTGCCGTTCGGGGACGCGGTCGCCGATGCGACCGCCCAGCTTTGCTTCGACCTGAGCGCAAAAGCCATCATTAGCATTACCGGCGGTGGCATGTCGGTGGTGACCTTGAGTTCCGCAAGGCCTGCTGCGCCGCTGATAGCCATCAGCGCCAACAGATGGATATGCCAGCGGATGAATCTTTATTGGGGGGTAATACCCATACACGCCGAGGATGCGGGGCACGCCCATCCCAATAAGCTGGCCCGCCGTCACGCCCTTAAAACCGGACTGGCAAACAAGGGCGATAACGTCATTATCGTGCGCGGCTTTCATCAGGACAGCCAGATGAACACCCCGACCATCACCATGCTGACGCTATGAGGTTTTTGTGTTTGCTTATTTAACGCGTCAAGGCGGCACGATGGATTGCGCCATTTCAAGGTATAAAATGACCTGAGGAAGTAAGTCCTGGATCCAGGGTTAGCTCGTAGCAAACCGCCAATCAACGCACAATATCAAATACAATCGGGTATAAAAAACACAAAGCCGGTCGGGGTTTGCAACCCCGACCGAAACGTTTGAAAACCTCAACAATTTACAAAACGTGAGTGACGGGATTACAACCCCCGTCACGCTTCAGCAAACCCCTAAATTAAACTACGGCCTCCACCTGCACCAGATTGTCTGAGTAGGTCGGCGCATTGCCCATGTTGACCAGCTCTGCCGAACTGATGCTGTTGACCGTGCCTTGGTTCAGTTGCCGCCAATAACCCAGCGTTGCAACGATCAATCCCGGATTCACATCAGCGGTGATTCTGGCATCACCTTCAAAAGCGCCCCGGTCGTTAAAGACGCGGACTTTATCGCCATGCTTGATGCAGCGAACATCGGCGTCCAGCGCATTAATCAGCACGAATTGCTCGCCCTGGCCTTTGATTTTGTGTTCCATATTGGCGTAGCAGGAATTGAGAAAGCCATGGCTTTTGGGCGAGACTATGTTCAAGGGATATTTTTTCGCCAGCTCTGCATTGGTCGCCGCCGTTTCTCTGGACGGCACATAATCCGGCAGGGGATCAAGCACTTGCCCCGGCTGAAAAGCTTCATACATCTGCCGAAACGGGCTTGGAACAAAGTTGGTTGCGCCTGCCGCTATAAACTGACATTTGCCCGATGGCGTCGGGAAATGGCCTTGCTTATGCGGCGCGCGATCATCTTTGCTGCCCACGTTAAGCCGGGCATAGCCGTGTTCACGCAGATAAGCCAGATCGATGCCCTGGCAAGCGGGCGCATCCCAGTCTACGTAATGTTCCAGGCATTCCGAATCCGACCACTTAAAATTATCTTCCTCAAAACCCATCCGCGCCGCCAGTCGCCGGAAGATTTCGTTGTTGGGAATGGCCTCTCCGGGGGAGTCGACGCACTTGGCATTGTAAGTGAGGTACAGATGCCCCCAGGACAATATCATGTCTTCCAGCTCCGCGCCCATCGACGCGGGCAACAGAATATCGGCATACGCTGCGGTATCGGAGATGAAATGTTCCGCCGCAACCAGAAACAGATCTTCGTTCAGCAAACCTTCGACAATTTTGTCGGTCTCCGGCGCTTGTGTGACGGGATTTGCATTCCAGCACATCATGGATTTAATCGGCGGCCCGGCTGGCGGCTCATCGGTCAGGGCGCGGCCTATCTGCAAGGCATTAATTACGCGGGTTCCTTCGGGAATCAAATCCGGCCGACACATCACATCGAATTTATAAGGGTGCTCCCAAACCGGAAACTGTAACGCGCCGCCGCCGACGTAACGCCAGGCGCCGGTCAACGCAGGCAGACAGCTGACGGCGCGGATGGTTTGTCCGCCGCCATGATGCCTTTCCAGGGCTACGCCCAGACGAATGGCCGCAGGTTGGGTGGCGGCGTATTCCCGGGACAGGATGCGAATAAGCTCGGCGGGTATGCCGGTAATAGCCTGGGCCCATTCCGGCGTGCGCGTTTTGGCGCGTTGTTTTAATTCTTCAAAACCGACGGTGTACTGATCGACATAATCCTGATCGAGCAAGCCTTCTTCGATGATGGTGTGGATCATCGCCATCGCCAACGCGCCATCCGTGCCCGGTTTGGGGGCGATATGCCAATCGGCTTCTTTGGCCGTTTTAGAGGCGTAACTATCGATCACGACGATTTTTGCGCCTTTTTTCTGCGCTTCTTTGACGATATGCCAGTGGTGCAGGTTGGTGCTGACCGAATTGCAGGCCCAGATGATAATGTATTTGGCATGAATAAAACTTTCCGGGTCGACACCGGCCGTCGGCCCCACGGTCAGCAGCCAAGCCGTACTCGAACCTTCGCCGCAAAAAGTGCGCTCGGTGACGGTAGCGCCCAGGCGATTGAAGAATGCGTCGCCGCCATTCAAACCATGAACCAAGCCCTGATTGCCTAAATAACTGTAGGGCACAATCGCCTGCGGGCCGTGTTCGGCAATAATGGCTTGCCAGCGGGTAACGATTTCATCCAAGGCCTCATTCCAACTAATGCGTTCGAATTGCTTGCTGCCTTTGGGGCCGGTGCGGCGCATCGGATACAACAGGCGATCGGGATGATAATGACGTTTTTCGTAATCTTTTAACTTAACGCAAAGACCGCCGCGCGTCATAGGGTGGTCAGGATTACCTTTGACACCGGTTAGCTTGCCATTCTCAACCTCAAACACCATGGAGCAGGTATCCGGGCAATCGTGCGGACAACCGCCGTGATGCGTGGTTTTTATCGCGACAGTCATTGCATAGTCTCTCGGTAGATGGGTGTCAAAAGGGTAAAATCATAATTACAGCGCTCATTCGTTGCGCATTCGTAATGTATCCTGTTTTTCCTTAGCGCCCAAGCTATAAAGGCGCGCGGCAAGTCCTACCGGTATTGGGCGCCACATAAGCGCCTGCCCCTTAGCTCTTTTCCCGCGATGATGTCACCGGTGCTTGCCGTAACGCCGGTTTCCCTTGCAGCATTAAACATAAAGCGGTCGAAGCCCATTCCGCCCATCGGGATGGTGGGCAAAATTGGTTTCGTCGCGCAGCAAATGTTCCCAATAACGATGCCGCACGAAGGACGGTGGCCTGTAAATCCTGACGGGTTTCGCCCTGTACCGATTGCTCACGCAATAAATCCTGCGACAGCGAGAGCACACCAAACAACTGCCCATCCAGATCATTGCGGTCGGTGATCACCACGATGGTCGGATTTTCCATGGCGGCATCCGTCATGACGCGGGCGGCAAACAGGTCATGGTGATGCTCTTGCCTGAGCCTTGCGTATGCCAGACCACACCGCCTTTTTGATTACCGCCGGGCCGGGATGCGGCGACCACCTGAGTGATGGCTAAACGCACAGCGTGGAACTGATGATAACCGGCAATCTTCTTGACCAGCGTGCCGTCATCTTCAAACAGCCAGTATCTGCGTCCCAAGCATATTGTCATCGCGTCCGCGTTCTGTTTGTTGTACTCTGATAGCGTCCGCCAAAAAAAATTTTATCCGGGTGCATTAAGTTGCAAACCTTAGCCGGAAGCCGGATATCTATTACGGTCAGACCGATTTTAGGGAGTTAAGCATGACCCATGATAAACAGCCGACGCAACTACTCGGATTGGATTTGCTGAAGAATGCCCATTACAACAAATCCACCGCATTTACCGAAGAAGAACGCGATCGTTACCGGCTCCGGGGCTTGTTGCCGGCTGCGGTCAGCACCCAGGCTGTACAAATACAGCGGGTGCTGGAGAATTTGCGGCGCAAGTCCGACGACATCGAACGCTATGTGTTTTTGATGGCGCTGCAAAGCCGGAATGAGCGTTTGTTTTATCGGCTGCTGATCGACCATAGCGAAGAAGTCCTGCCTATCGTTTACACCCCGACCGTGGGTCAGGCTTGTCTGGAGTTTGCCCATATTTTCAGACAACCCCGAGGCTTTTATATTACCGCCAAAGACCGTGGTCGCATCGCTGAAATATTGAAAAACTGGCCGGAACAGGATGTGCGCATGATCGTCGTGACTGACGGCGAACGCATTCTGGGACTGGGTGATCTGGGTGCGAACGGCATGGGCATTCCCATCGGCAAACTGGCTTTATATTCAGCTTTCGGCGGCATTCCGCCGCAGCAATGTTTGCCTGTAATGCTGGATGTAGGCACCAATAACGAGCAGTTGCGCAACGATCCCTTGTATCTCGGCATCAACCAAGCGCGTATCAGCGGCGCTGACTACCTGGCCCTGGCCGATGAATTCGTGGCGGCCATACAAAAGGCCTATCCCCAAGCGCTGATTCAGTTCGAGGATTTTTTAACGCCGAATGCCTACGGCTTGCTTAACCGGTATCGCGACCAGGTGCTGTGTTTCAATGACGACATTCAGGGAACGGCGGCAGTCGCCCTGGCGGGAGTGCTGACCTCCTGCCGTCTTTCCGGCATCGATTTTTCCGAGCTTAGGATCATGTTCTTAGGCGCGGGCTCGGCTGCTACCGGCATCGCCGATCTGATGCAGGCCGCTATGCTCGAATCCGGGCTGTCCTCCGAGCAAGCCCGTGAGCGGCTTAGTCTGGTTGACATCAACGGCTTGGTGGTCAACAGCCGCCTTGATCTGGCGCCCCATAATAAACAGTATGCGCGAGACCATGCGCAGGCCGGTTTCCTGGAGGCGATAGCCATTATTAAACCGCATGTGCTGATCGGCGCGACCGGCGTACACGGCGCGTTTACCGAAGCAGTGGTGCGCTTGATGGCGAAAATCAATCACCGTCCGGTGATTTTTGCACTGTCCAATCCGACTTCCTGCGCCGAATGCACGGCTGAAGACGTTTATCGCTGGAGCGAGGGTCGGGCCATTTTCGCCAGCGGCAGCCCTTACGCGCCGGTGACTTATCGCGGGCAAAGCTATCGTCCCGGGCAGTGTAATAACGCCTATGTTTTTCCAGGAATCGGGCTGGGCGCAATCGCCGCAAACGTTTACAGAATCAGCAACGAGATGTTTCTGGTCGCCGCACGGGTATTGGCCGACAGCGTGAGCGACAAAGACTTGAGCGCAGGCACGCTGTATCCGCCCCTGTCCATTATTCGCCAAGTCTCCCTCAACATTGCCATTGCGGTCGCCGACAAAGCCTACGAACAAAATCTGAGCAGAGAACCGCGCCCTGCCGATTTGGCGCAAACAATCGAACAGGCGATGTACGATCCTAGTTATTAGTTCTACTTTGTTAGATTATGCGCAAGCTCGTCATACCCGCCGGGAAGCGGGTATCCAGTGCCATGGATGGTAAGCTCAAATCCATCCATGGAGCCTGGA
>JAYTLW010000070.1:0-7727 GCA_043729025.1 Methylobacter sp. | reverse complement strand
GCCACCTCGCGCTACGCCCTTCGACAAGACTCTCTCGAGCATAGCCGAAGGGCTCAAGAGAGTCTTGGGTGGCCTTATTCCGGCCTACGTCTGACATTAACCGGGAGTGCATCATGAGTCGTATCGTCTGTTTATTTCTAAGCGCAGTAATGTTTACCGCCTTCGCCGAGGCCAAACCATTAGCTCCGGAACAGGTGCCGGAACCGCTCAAACCCTGGATAGCTTGGGCCTTGCAGGACAAGCCGGAACCCGACTGCCCTTTTGTCTACAACAGTTATGAGCAAAAACGCTGTAGCTGGCCTACCCAAACTCAGCTGAATTTAATGAATATGCTAGGCGTTTTTTCGATGACTGGGCAGGTCTTTCAGGACAGCTGGGTCAGCTTGCCGGGCGATAAAAACCACTGGCCGCTGAATGTGACGCTTAACAACAAGCCCGCTCTGGTCATGGATAAAGACGGCAAGCCTTCGATTAAACTGGCTGCTGGCCTTCTCTATCAGATCAAGGGCGAGTTCTTGTGGGACGCCATACCCGATAATCTAACAGTGCCTGACGCGACCGGCTTGATTAGCCTGCGCATCAACGGGCTGACCGTAGCCACGCCGACCATTAAAGACGGCCAGCTGTGGCTAGAGATGGGCCTTAAGAAACCGGAAAATATTCAAAATAATTTAGCTATTCAAGTGTTCCGGAAAATCAGCGATGAAGTGCCCGTACAGCTTGTAACCCGGCTGGTGCTGGAGGTTTCCGGCGAGCCGCGCGAACTAAAATTGCCCCGGCCGGTACCGGATGGCTTTATCTCGCTGAGTCTGCAAAGTCCATTGCCCGCCCGCCTGGAAGCCGACGGACAGTTATTGCTGCAACTGCGTCCCGGTCATTGGCAGATCGACCTACTGGCGAGAAACAGCGCAGAGCTCAATACCCTGAATTTGGGCACCCAGCAAGGCCCGAACTGGCCAGAATCGGAACTTTGGGTATTCGATGCAAGACCCGAGCTGCGCGTAGTTGAAATCGAACAGCTCGACGCCATCGATCCTAGCTTAAGCAATTTACCGGATGACTGGAAAAACCTCCCGGCCTATAAAATCAATCAGGGTCAGGCTATGGTTTTTAAAACCGTGCGCCGGGGCGACCCGGAGCCTGAGCCCAATCAACTTAACTTAAGCAGAAAGCTGTGGCTGGATTTTGACGGTTCCGGCTATACCGTCAATGACACGATTACCGGCAAGATGACCCGGGGTTGGCGGCTTAATACCCTGCCGCAAACGCAGCTGGGCAAAGTCACTTTAAACGGCAACAACCAGTTTATTACCCAGGATAAAACCGGCAAACCCGGCGTGGAAGTCAGAAACGGCGCGATAATGCTGGATGCCGACAGCCGCGCCCTAGGCCCGGTCAATGCCATCAGCGCGGTGGGCTGGGAACAGGACTTTCATAACGTCAGCGCCGAACTGAATCTGCCGCCGGGTTGGCGCTTGCTGGCAGCCGGCGGCGTGGACAATGTGCCGGACAGCTGGATTTCCCGCTGGACCTTGCTGGATTTGTTTCTGGTGTTAATCGCAGCGCTGGCGATGGGGCGATTATGGAACCCCTATTGGGGCGGCCTCGCTCTAGTCACGCTGGTATTAATCTGGCATGAGCCGGGCTCGCCGCATTTCGTCTGGCTGAATATTCTGGCCGCAACCGCCTTGATTAAAGTGTTGCCGCAAGGCCGATTTTTAAAACTGATCAGCTGGTATCGCAATGCTTTCTGGCTGGCCTTAATCATGACCACCCTGCCGTTTATGGTGGCTCAGGTGCGCACCGGGCTTTATCCGCAGCTGGAAAAACGCGATCAAGTGATCGCTATGCCGGGCGCCCACTATGGTGGCATGGTCGGCCAAGTGGCCGAAATGGCTGCACCGCCAATGGCCTCGGAAGCGATCGGCGAGATGGAAGACAAGGTATTAAGAAAATCGCTGTCATCCGATTCCTCATCGTCTTATGGCTATACCGACAAAAGCGCCGATTTTGAGCGCATCGACCCCAAGGCCAAGGTACAGACCGGCCCCGGCTTGCCGCAATGGCAATGGCACAAGGTGCAGTTATCCTGGAACGGCGCCGTCGATGCCCGGCAACAGCTGCGCTTATGGTATTTAACGCCGACCATGACCCTGCTGCTTAATTTCGTCAGGGTGATTTTGGTCGCGGTGCTGGCCTTGCTGATGTTCGGAGTCTTCGACTGTTCGACAAGCTCACAGTTCAGGCTTAAAGACTTTCGACCTTCGACACCGCTGTTGCTGTGGTTTTTGCTACTGCCTTTATTGTCCCTGCCGTCCCCCAAAGCCTATGCCGAGCTTCCCGATAAAGCCTTGCTCGATGAACTACGATCCAGGCTGCTGGAAAAACCGCTGCCGCCGGACTGTTTACCGGGTTGCGCCCAAATTCCGCAGATGAAAATAATCCTTGGCGATAAGGAACTGACCCTAGAGCTGCAAGTCCTTGCCCAACAAGATGTGGCTATTCCCTTACCCGCCGAATATGAACAATGGTTTCCCAACCAGATCCTGGTTGACCGCAAACCAGCGCAAGGGCTGTATCGCGAGAACAACGGCTTGTGGATTAACTTAAAAGCAGGCGAGCATCAGCTTGTACTGACCGGAATCACGCCCCTGCTGAGTAAATTCAACCTGCCCTTGCCGTTAAAGCCGAACTGGGTCAGCATTCAACAGAACGGCTGGCAAGTCATCGGCATACGGGAAAATGGCCTGGTTGACGATCAACTGCAATTTAGCCGCATCTACCAAACCGAGCAGCAGCAAAGCACATCCGATTTGGAGCCGGGCGCGTTGCCGCCGTTTGTCAGGATAGAGCGCACCCTGCAACTGGGCCTGGACTGGCGGGTGGTCACCCGGATCATCCGGATTTCACCGGCAGATTCCGCCGTGGTATTGGCCGTGCCGGTGTTGCCGGGAGAATCGGTTACCACGACTGGCATCCGGGTTAAAGAAGGCAAAGTCGAGGTCAATATACCGGCGCAGCAAACCGAGCTGCAATGGGAGTCTACCCTGGAAAAATCGGATCATATCGAATATGTCGCCACGCCTTTTTCCAATCAAGCCGAGCAATGGATAGAAGTATTGAAGGCCGATGTCAGCCCGATCTGGCACCTTGAAACGTCCGGCATCGCGATGATCCATTTAAACAGCGACGGGCAGTGGTTGCCGGAATGGCATCCCTGGCCCGGCGAAAAAATAAGCCTGCACATAACCAGGCCCGAGGCGGTAGAGGGGCAAACCTTAACCATCGATAACAGCCGCTTAAGCATCAAACCGGGGCAACGCAGTCAGGAAGCCGAATTAAACCTTAGTTTAAGAAGCTCTCAAGGCGCGCAGCACACGGTGATCCTGCCGGAACTTGCCGTGTTGCAAAGCGTCGCTATTAACGGACAGATCCAACCGCTGAGGCAAGAAGGCAGAAAGCTCACCGTGCCGGTTAATCCCGGCAAACAAGAGGTCACCATAAGCTGGCGGGAGGCAACCGGAATAAGCGGCGTCATGACTACGCCGCTGGTAGACTTAGGGCTGGCGAGCGTCAACACCCATCTGAATATCGGCTTAGGACAGGATCGCTGGGTATTATTTGCACTGGGGCCGAAACTAGGGCCTGCGGTGTTATTTTGGGGAATGCTGGTGGTTATTTGTATGTTATCCCCAGGTTTGGGCAAAATCCGACTGACTCCGTTGAATTACCGGCAATGGTTTTTATTGCTGGTGGGGCTTAGCCAGATACCCCTGCAATCGGCGGGCATAGTCATTGCCTGGTTGATGCTACTAGGCTGGCGCAAGACGCTATCGGTTGCGGATTTTCGCTATTTTAATGCGCTACAACTGCTTATCGGCGGCTTAACCGTTATTTCGCTGGGTTTATTGTTTTTAGCGGTCGAACAGGGTTTGCTGGGTTCGCCCGATATGCAGATCGCAGGCAACCAGTCTTCAGCGTTCAACTTAAACTGGTATCAGGACAGAAGTCCGGCTGCTCTGCCGATAGCGACGCTGATCTCGGCGCCGCTCATCGTGTATCGATTATTGATGCTGGCTTGGTCGCTCTGGTTGGCGGTGTCATTACTCAACTGGCTGAAATGGGGCTGGGCGTGTTTTTCCAGCAATGGGCTTTGGCATAAAGCTGTGGCTAAAAAGCAAGCCGTAGCCGATAAGCCGCAAGATAAGTGGATGACCGATGAGCCGAAAGAAAAAAATCAGTAAGACCAAACTAAAAGCACTGTCATCCCGGCAGGGAGCAACGGAATCCATAGCACAGGGTTGTAAAGTAAACCTATGAAAAACGCCAGTTTCTGCAGTTGATCTCGTGATGATTTGTGCATTGACTATTTTCTCAAATGACACAGTAAGCATTGATTAAAAGCATGGATTTTAATTTGAACCCGTTAAAACAGAAAGCATGGCAGTTGGCTAGGGCTATTATTGGTTCTGTAGCATGACATGCGACGGAACTGCTTATATTGCTAAAAATCATGAGTAATGCGCGGACAGAGATGGTTAGTTTCAACTAATGATCACATCATTCCATGCAAAATACTTCGCGCATGAGCTTACACGGCGGCATGGGCCTGACGGTATAGGGCGTCTATCACAATCTTTATTCGATGCCAGTGTCGATCTAAATCCTCATCAAATTGAAGCCGCGTTATTCGCATTAAGATCACCCTTATCCAAAGGTGTCTTGCTGGCTGACGAAGTGGGCTTAGGTAAAACGATTGAGGCTGGAATTGTCCTTTGTCAGTATTGGTCAGAACGCAGACGACGACTGTTAGTTATCTGTCCTGCATCATTACGCAAGCAATGGGCACTGGAGCTGGAAGAAAAATTCAATCTACCAGCTGTTGTCCTGGATGCCAAAACCTGGCGTGATACCCTCAAAAAAGATCAATCGCCGCTCAACCAAAAAGCCATCATCATTTTGTCGTACCATTACGCAAGCCGGGTGCGTGATGAATTGAAGGCTATTTCCTGGGATTTAGTGGTCATCGACGAAGCTCATAAACTCCGCAATGCCTATCGGGAAAACAACAAGATCGGACAAGGTTTACGCTGGGCGACTGAAGGTTGCAGAAAGCTTCTGCTAACAGCGACACCACTGCAAAATTCATTATTGGAATTGTACGGTCTTTCCACGCTGATTGACGAACACTTATTTGGTGACGTAAATGCCTTCCGCAGCCAATATGTTTCGGGAGGTGGCGACATGGATGGCTTACGGCAGCGTTTATCAGGATTTTGTCGGCGCACCCTGCGCAATCAGGTCACGGAATATATCCGCTATACCGAACGACGAGCCATCACCCAACCTTTTCGTCCCACCGATGAGGAACACCAGCTCTATGAGGCCGTGACTGCATTTTTGCTACGCCCGAACAGCTATGCCATTCCGCATCGCCAGCGACACCTCACCGAACTGATTCTACGCAAACTACTGGCATCCTCTTCGGTGGCGGTTGCCGGAACGTTTGAGACCATGAAGGTTAGGCTGGAAGCATTGCGTGATGAAAAAATCCAGGATGATCCTGGCTTTGCCGAACAACTGATTAGCGATGAAGACATCGAGAACGATTTACTCGATGAAATACTGGATATTGACCCGTCTGAAGAGGATGGCGATATGTTCCCGCTCACCATCGACCGCAAGCAATTGAAAGAAGAAATAGATTTACTGGAGCAATTGGGCGTGTGGGCTCGCAGCATTGGCACCGATACCAAAACACGCAGCCTACAGAGCGCCCTGGAAATCGGTTTTCAACAAATGGCGATAACGGGCGCGCAACGCAAGGCGCTTATCTTCACCGAATCGCGCCGTACCCAGGTTTACCTGAAGGACTATCTGGAAGCCAACGGCTACGCGGGTCAAGTTGTTCAATTCAGCGGCACCAACAACAGTCCTGAAGCTACTATTATCTATGAAAACTGGCTAACGGCTAACCAAGGCACAGGACGTATCGCTGGCTCCAGAGACATCGATATTCGTACTGCTCTAATTGAACACTTCCGCGACCAAGCCAGCATTATGATTGCCACTGAAGCGGCTGCCGAAGGTGTCAACATTCAATTTTGTTCATTGGTCATCAACTACGACCTGCCGTGGAATCCCCAACGGGTAGAGCAACGGATTGGCCGCTGTCACCGCTATGGGCAACAGCATGACGTAGTCGTGATTAACTTTCTCAACGAACGTAACGAAGCCGACCGCCGCGTTCTGGAACTGCTGACTGAAAAATTCAACTTGTTCAATGGCGTTTTTGGTGCATCCGATGATGTTCTGGGTAGCATTGAGTCTGGCGTGGATTTTGAAAAGCGCATCTTGTCCATATATCAGGAATGCCGCACCCCAGCAGAAATTGATGTTGCCTTCAAAACACTGCAAGCGGAAATGGACGAACGTATCCAGGCACGGATGACCGACACCCGCAAACTGCTCCTTGAAAACTTTGACGAAGAGGTGCATGAGCGACTGCGCATCCAGTTGAGCGACGCCAAAGCCCAGCTTGACCGCTTTAGTAAACGCTTCTGGTCGCTCACCCACTACATGTTGCAGGAACGTGCCCAATTCGACGATGCCGCATTGGCCTTTGATCTCACCCAGCCGCCGACACAGGCTATTGCAGCAGGTCGTTATCACCTAATTTCCAAATCAACACCCAGCGCAATACCGCACCCGCTCCCGGCGGGTGTCGGCATACACACCATCCCTGGCGATAATAAGCCACAATCCTCAGAAACAGCGGAAGCAACGCGTCAGGACTACGGCGTATTTCTTTACCGTCTTTCGCACCCGTTAGGTGAATTTGTCATCGACCAAGCCAAATCGCTAGACACGCCGCCTGCACGCATCGTTTTTAATGTCAGTCAACATACTAAACGTCTGCATGTCATAGAAGCACTACGCGGCAAACACGGCTATCTGGCCTTGACGGCACTAGCGATTGAAAGCTACGAGCGCGAAGAACACCTCCTTTTCTCTGCTATTGATGATCAAGGCTTGCCTCTGGAGCAAGAAACCTGTGAAAAGCTATTTAACTGTAGCGCAGAAAATGCAGGCTCAGCCAATATATCCGAACCAATTATCCAAAGACTGGCTGCTGAGGCACAGCGACACACCAAAGCCACCATCAGCCAATCATTGGAAGCTAACAACCAACACTTCAATGAAGCGCGTGAAAAGCTTGAAAAATGGGCCGATGACTTGGTGCTGGCGGCTGAAAAAGCACTCAAAGACACCAAGGAGCACATTAAGATTCTTCAGCGGCAAGCCAGACTCGCCACCCATCTTGATGAGCAGCATGACATCCAGCAAAAGATACAAAAGCTGGAAAAACAGCAGCGCCGCCAGCGGCAAGAAATTTTTCAGGCCGAAGACAGCATCATTGAAAAACGGGATACCTTGATAGAAGCCCTGGAGCGACGTCTTACCCAAAAAACCGAAGCCGAGCGGTTGTTTACTATAGAATGGGTGGTTATTTAAGGTGCTGACAACAATCATAAAGTGAGCGACTTCACAGTTCCGCTCACTATGTTGCCACCAACAACACCCTCACGCATCCGGTAAGATTTGCGCACCATGAGGAGTTACTTTTTTATGCTTTTCTCAATGTCTTAAGCAATATCTATAGTGTCATCACATCAATCTAATAAGTAGTTTTAATCATCGTGGGAGCGGCTTTAGCCGCGATTATC
>JAYTLW010000069.1:0-3766 GCA_043729025.1 Methylobacter sp. | reverse complement strand
TAACCGCCGAAGAAGCCTGGCGCACTCGCAAGCAATGGGTGTTTAAGCCTGATACCGGCTATGCCAGCCGGGGCGTCTATGTCGGTGCAAAGCTCACTAGAGTCAAATTTGCTGAACTGAATCCCCATAGCACACTGATACAGCAACGAATTCCTCCGTCAATTAGCCAAGGCGGGGACAACGCAATGTTTAAAACCGATTACCGGTTGTTTGCCTATCAAGACCATATACTCTGCGTTACGGCCCGCATTTACCAGGGACAGGTGACTAATTTGCGCACCGAAAACGGCGGCTTTGCAAGAGTTTGCCTTGTTTGATAATGCTTAGGTGATTTCCTGCGAAAAATATACCCAACTGACTGGTCTTTTTGCCCATCTACTGCGTTGCAAAAATGCTTGCATAGCTCGCTATGCGTCCATTTTTACGCCTTGTAGATGAACAAAAATCCTGCGCCATTTGGGTATATTTATTCTTGGCAATCACTTTAAATTGATTTACGGGAACAGCCGCGAACAGGAATCTGTTATGCTTTGAATATCCATCCTGCCGGAGTCATTATGTCAACAGAAGCGGCTATAACCATTCATCGGCTGAGTAAAAGCTATCAGGAGTCCGGGCAACGGCATGAGATTTTCAAGGACTTGAATCTGTAAGTGAGCAGCGGCGAGTTTATTGTTTTGCTAGGCCGTAGCGGCTCCGGTAAATCGACTTTTTTAAATCTGGTCAGCGGCATCGATCAGCCGGACAGTGGCGAAGTGATTATTAACGGCATTTAACTAACCGGTCTTTCCGAACATGATCGTACCTTGTTTCGCCGGCATCATATCGGCTTTGTGTTCCAGGCCTATAATCTGATTTCTACATTGATGGTTGGTGAAAACCTGCTGTTGCCTCTGGAGCTGATCAAGCGCACGGGTCGTCAGGAGCGGGATAATGTTGCCGGCTTACTGGAGCAACTTGATCTCGCCGATCGTTTTGATACTTATCCCGACCGCCTATCCGGCGGGGAACAGCAGCGGGTCGCGATTGCCCGCGCGCTGATTCATGATCCGGATGTCATTCTTGCCGATGAACCGACCGGTAATCTGGATCTGGATACCGGACAACAGGTGCTGGAGTTGTTCGATACGCTGGTAAAAAAAGCAGGTAAGACCCTGATCATGGTGACTCATAGCCGTGAGGTTCTCGGTAATTCATATTTGTTAGGAATAATTTAACGGTTTTGCACTTCCATCCAGGCTTTAGCTACCGGGTTAACCCTGATGTATAACAACAAGAGAAAAATATTATGGAAGCATCGAGGATGTAAATGAAAAAGATATTGGTAACCGGCGCCACCGGTCAAATCGGTGTGGAGCTGACGCCGGCGTTGCGTGATAAATATGGCGCTGAAAATGTAGTCGCTGCCGGACATAACAGCCAGCCGCTCAACGAATTAACGCAGTCGGGTCCCTATTGTAGTCTGGATGCGCGCGATGCCTCGGCGCTTAATCGAATTGTTGAAGACTATTGTTGCGATACGATTTTTCATCTGGCCGCGCTGCTATCCGCCGTTGCCGAGGAAAAACCGCAGCAGGCCTGGGACATCAATATGAACGGCCTGATCAATGTGCTGGAAACCGCCAGAATACACCGCTGCGCCGTATTTTTTCCAAGTTCCATAGGCGCTTTCGGTCCGGAGACGCCCGGCTTCGATACGCCGCAGGATACCCTTCAGCGGCCCAAGACGCTGTACGGCATTACCAAAGTGTCGGGCGAGCTGCTTTGCGACTATTATTATCACCGCTATGGCGTTGATACACGCGGCTTGCGCTATCCGGGACTGATTTCAAGCAAAGCCTTACCGGGCGGCGGCACAACCGATTACGCGGTCGATATTTTTTATGCGGCGGTAAAAATGCGGCATTATGATTGCTTTCTTCGGGCCGATACTCAGCTGGATATGATGTATATGCCCGATGCGATTGCTGCCGCCATCAAGCTTATGGAAGCGGATAGCGCAAGGTTAAAGCATCGTAATGCATTTAATGTCACCGCGATGAGTTTTACTCCCGAGCAGTTGGCGGCGGAAATTCAAAAACAGTTGCCTGAATTTACGATCAGTTACAGCGTCGATCCAATCCGGCAGGCGATTGCCGATTCCTGGCCTCGGCACATGAACGATAGCGCCGCCCGCACCGAGTGGGGCTGGCAGGCCCTGTATGATTTGTCGGCGATGGTCAAGGATATGCTGGAACAAATAACGGTCAAATTGAGTAAAGGATAAGCGGCAAAGCCGTTAAGTTAAGCAATTTAGTCCCTTCTCCCTTGAGGGAGAAGGTTAGGATGAGGGGATCACACAGCATTTTTTCCTGTGTTTAGTTCCCTCACCCAACCCTCTCCCTTCGGAGAGGGCTTATTCTGCGCATATCTAATGTGTGCATAGATTAGCCCTCAAGGAGAGGGAATTAATTTTCCATTGGATAAGGGGGAGTTTCTTATGTCGTTATATAAAGTAGAACAGTTGTTCAATACCAAATTAATCAGTTTGCAAGAACAAGGCATACGTAAAGGTAATGAGAAAATTATAACCGGCATCAAAGCTGCGGAAAACGGTTTCGGTTCCCGCTATTTTCTTGAGGGCTACGGCGAGAGAGCCTTCCTGCGCATGAATTCAAACTCCTACCTGGGGTTGGCGCTGCATTCTCAAGTGATTGAGGCCGAAGCCGAAGCTGCCGGGAAATTCGGCGCCGGGCCCGGAGCGGTCCGATTCATCAGCGGTACTTTCCAGTCGCATAAAGAGCTGGAAAAAAGACTGGCCGAATTTCACGGACGCGAATCAGCCATGATATTCAGTGCCGCCTATGCGGCGATGATGGGCGTTCTGCCCCAGTTTATATCGGAAGATACCCTGATCGTCAGCGACGAACTCAACCACAGCTGTATCATCAATGCGATTCGTCTATCCCACCCGGCCCGGAAAGAAGTTTACGCTCATGCGGATATCGATGCGCTGGATAAAATTCTTGCCACCAATAAAGGGCACAACAAGCGGGTTTGCGTCGTGACCGACGGCGTATTCAGCATGCGCGGCGATTATGCTCAGATCGACAAGATTAATGCCTGCTGTAAGCGCAATGAAGAGAACTATGAAGAGGGAATTATTAGCATTGTTGACGATTCTCATGGTGTAGGAGCCTTTGGCCAGAGTGGTCGCGGCACCGAAGAAGTCACCGGCGGCAAGGCGGATATTTTGATTGCAACGCTGGGCAAGGCGCTTGGCGTTAATGGCGGCTATGTGGTCGCCAGTTCGGTCGTGATAGATTATTTGCGCGAAACCTCGCCGTTTTATATTTACTCGAACCCCATTACACCTGCTGAAGCGGCAGCGTCTTTGGCTGCATTGAACATTCTGGATAGTCATGAAGGTTTGACGCTGCTTGAAAAACTGCGGGGTTTCAGTATTCATCTCAGAGCCGGGCTGGAACGGCTAGGCTATGAAACCTTGCCGGGTGAACATCCTATCGTGCCGGTCTTTGTCAGAGAGTCGAACAAAACATCGGCTCTGGTTGCCCATTTATTAGATCAAAATATTCTGGTGGCCGGGCTGAATTATCCCGTTGTTCCCAAAGGCGAGCAGGAAATCAGATTGCAGGTTTTAGCCGATCATACCGAAAAGGATTTGAAGTTTTTACTGGCCAAACTGGCGGAGTTTAAGCAGTAGTATTGGTGAGCCCGATCCTGTAGACACCCCGGATATGGAAGGCATATATTTCCGAATTACTTT
>JAYTLW010000068.1:0-3418 GCA_043729025.1 Methylobacter sp. | reverse complement strand
GCACCGGCTTTAAACCGTAACGGCACGGCATCCACCAGTTCGATGGCGGGCATACTCGCAGCCACGGCGATGTAAAAGTTAGTCTCGCTGCTGATTTTGCCCGAATCGAGGACGCCGTGGTGGTAAGAGGGCTTCACCTCAGTCAAGGCAATCGAGAAGTATTTGGACGAAATGACCGTGTCCAGCAACTCGCGGATAATGTTGTGCAGCTTGGCAAAGCACGGGCCAGGATCCTGGTGCTGGTAAAAGGGCAAATCGGCCAGCGACATATTTTTTGAATAGGTCAACAAGGCCCCGGCTAAATGTAACAGCTGTTCGTACAGGCGTTCGGGGTGGCGGAATATTACTCCCCGATTTCGGCGATTTTTTGTTCGTAGGTTTTGATCTTGGCGATGGCAGCATCGATGCCGTTTCGGTAGTAATTTTCATCGCCCTTGATAGTACCCCAGCTTTTGAGGTTCTGAATGCGTAGTTCCAACCGGTCAATCATCGCCGTCATCGCCGCAACTTGGGCTACTTTACTTTGTTGAAGTAGTGCCTTCTCCAACTTTTCGAGCAAATCCGTTTGTTGTTGCATGGACTGCAAAGTAACCCGCTCGAAATAAGCACTCTGTTTTTGTTGTAGCACCATTGAATAAATGGCTAATGCCAGCGCAAAACCCGAAAATAACGCGCTGATGCCGCCAAAGCTCTCGCCGAGAGCAGCCGCCTGCTCCAGCGAGTGAGCACCAAAGAACGCATAAGCTAGGGAAGCCAGCCACAAAAGGAGAAAAAGAACAATCAGTCCGGTCAAAAAGCGTTTGGGTCTCATAGTTGACTACTCGTTTTGGTTATCGTCCCATCGCTAGATGGTAGTGCTGTAGACGGTTTTGCCCCAGCAAGCCGCAGCTGCCCTGAAAGATAGGCTGTGAAATTCGATTAACAATCAACTCTGTCCACTTCGCTTAGGGCGTATTGCATAGCGGCGAATACGCCTTACAGCTTTCGGGTGGTCAGCGGTGCGCCATTCAGGCCCACGACCAGGGCGTATTGCCTTTGCCTATCGGCGAATACGCTTTAGAGCTCTCTACAGCTTCTCAAACTCCAAACCATCTAATGATTCTGGAGATATACCATTAAACTGCTTGAGCATTACGACACTGACTTGTCCGGCTGCCGATGTCTTGTTTAAGCTCTTTAAAGCCGGATTCAATTTTCTTTTCCGCCCCATAATACTCGATGATCTGTATCACGGAAAGCCCCAGGTCAGTGCTGAACATCGCTACCCACTGTGTTTTTCGGAACACCCAGACGACCCGGACGGGACGTTTGAGCGTCTTCAACATGACAACCTCATCATAAGCACAAACATCTCTGCATTTACCATAGAGATTGACGGTATAAGTCTTGACTTTTTGCCGAACCTCGGCCGCTCTGTCGGTGACCGATCCCAAGCGTTTACCGTACTTACGGTGACGGCCTCGCTGTCCAGGCTGCGGGGCGTCAGGTTGGGCATACAAGACGTTATTACAGCGCAACCGGGATAGCATATGAAAACGCTCCCCAATGCGTCCCGAACCGGTCGCCACAGCCCCCCGTTGCTTGCGCCAGCTATCCGTAACAACGAGGAGTGGCGATGTGGCAAAATGGCGGCCGTCGCCGATCAACATCTGTCCTGCCTGTTCCACAAGGTCTGAAACGGCACGACGGTGCCTTTGATTTTGGCGTTATCCTTTTCCGCTGCAATGGTTTTCCGGGCGAGGTAAAAACGGAAATCTAAAAACAAACAGGCCCAGCGTCCTTTGACTTGCTTGAGCAAGCCGACCGAGACTATATTTTGTGCCCACGGATAGTGGCTTTGATTGGCTTTGGCCGCATGATCAAAGATCGTCTCGCAACCGAAGATATGTTTCCCTATCTTGGGATTGATGCAGTCGTCTAAGGCCACTTTTTTAAGCTGGCGAAAGTATCGCGACACTTTCGTCCTGCCTCACTGCGTGTGCTGCCGCTTATTTTTCGTTTTTTGACGTAATCCCGAATATCTCGCTCGCTCAGGTTGTTGTGGAGCGGCACACAGGTTTATCGAGAACACGCAGCAATTCGTGCTGATTGTTACCCACCCGTTTTAAAACCTGCACAGTGTTGTGTATGCCGTTTTGGTGTTACACATCAGCTGAAAACGGAATCTAATGTCTTCGGCGTGGCTTACCGTTGGCTCAAGTTTATAGGCTTTCAGATCGCGGTATAGCTGCCAGAGTTGTTCGCGCACGGCATCAACGGCGTTGACATGGTCGTCGTTTAACGCGATGAGACGGTTGATGAAGCGTTCCGCATGAATCCAGCACAGCGGCAGGCCTAAAAACATTAAACTGTCCGGCATCATCGCTGATAATGCTCAAGTTCACGGGAATGCCTTGGGCTAACAGGCCGCCCATTAAAGCGCCTTCGGTGATGATTCGCCGATGCCGTTTGCTTTTGATAGCGTGTTGATCCAGCCATTTTTCCCAATCGGGCGCTGTTTCGATGCGTATCGTGCCCTCTTCAAAATGGGCTAGCGGCACGCTCACTACCGCTTTCGTCTCAAGACGGGCTAACACAACGTGCGTGGCAGTTTTTGTTGCTCCATGTAGGTGAAGGCGCCGGCATTCAGCACATAAAGAGAGCCGCTGCCTTGACCCAGACAACTTAAATTGTGATGCGGCTTTTGCTCTCGGTACTACTGATACCTAAGCAAATAATTCATTGCCGATAGGTGTGCAATAACCATTTTTGCCATCATGACGCCCACCGGTGTCATCGGTATGTATATAGTGAGATACGGACAATCCCGCTGGTAAGTGTGATCTTTTTCATCATGAAATACGTCCAAACCGTCGGTGATAAACTGGCTTAACCTGATATTGGGCAATTGCGGCTTGACTGAATCCATGCGGTTATTTTAACCTGATTTTTATCGTGTTGCCTGTGAGTAAGGAGAAGTTACTTTATTTTAAAGGCTTAAAAGGGTTTGTTAGTGGGTGCCGGTATATGCTGGCATCTGATTAAAATTCAGATAACGATAAGTATCTTCAGCGGTTTCGCTAATTTGTTCGGCGTAGTGCATATATTCATCAAAAGTTGGAATTTTACCCATAATTGAACACACTGCGGCAAGTTCTGCGGAGGATAGATAGACATTGGCACCGTTCCCCAAGCGATTAGGAAAATTCCGGGTTGATGTAGAAACTACGGTGGAGTTTTCCGCCACCCGCGCCTGATTACCCATGCATAATGAGCAGCCGGGCATTTCCATTCTGGCGCCGGCTTTGCCAAAGGTGCTGTAATAACCTTCTTCGGTTAATTGGGTTTGATCCATTTTGGTGGGAGGAGCCACCCACAAACGAGTTGGCAGCTCGCCTTTCTGTTTTTCAAGCAACTTACCGGCGGCGCGAAAATGACC
>JAYTLW010000067.1:0-2841 GCA_043729025.1 Methylobacter sp. | reverse complement strand
CACGGGGGGTGCGCATAATAAACCCCTGTTGCAGCAAATACGGCTCAACGACATCTTCAATGGTACCCCGCTCTTCACTGATCGCAGCGGCCAGCGTGTCCAGCCCTACCGGCCCACCGGCAAAATTTTCAATCATCGCTAACAGCAGTTTGCGATCTAATGAATCCAAACCGTTATTATCCACCTTCAACATTTCCAAAGCCTTAAACGACAGCTCCTCGGTAATTGTGCCGTTGCCTTTTACTTCCGCATAATCCCGCACCCGGCGCAGCAATCTGTTGGCGATTCGAGGCGTACCGCGAGAGCGGCGGGCTATTTCAAAAGCACCGCGCGGTTCCATCGCAATACCCAAGACCTGGGCTGAACGCGTAGCAATACTCGCCAGCTCATCTACCGTGTAAAACTCCAAACGCTGAACGATTCCAAAACGATCGCGCAACGGCGAAGTCAGTAAACCGGCACGAGTAGTCGCTCCGACCAGGGTAAAAGGCGGCAAATCCAGCTTAATCGATCGGGCCGCAGGGCCTTCGCCTATCATCAAATCCAGCTGATAATCTTCCATAGCCGGATATAAAATTTCTTCAACCGCAGGGCTCAGACGATGTATCTCATCGATAAACAATACATCATGAGCTTCAAGATTGGTCAATAAAGCCGCGAGATCACCGGCTTTATCGAGCACAGGCCCCGAAGTTTGACGGATTTTAACACACATTTCGGCGGCTATAATATTAGCCAGCGTGGTTTTTCCTAAACCGGGGGGGCCGAAAATCAACACGTGATCCAAGGCTTCTTTTCTCGCCGTCGCCGCCTGAATAAAAATCCCCATTTGCTCGCGCAAAGCCTGCTGGCCGATATATTCGGCCAAGCGTTTGGGCCGAATAGCACGATCCTGGCGCTCTTCATCCGAATGACTATGGGCAGTCACCATGCGGTCGCTGTCTATCATCGTACCGTGCCTTGCAACGCCAAACGGATGATGTCTTCGCAGCTTTTACCTTCGACGCTGATATTTTGTACCATTTTTCCGGCATCCAGGGGCTTATAGCCTAGTGTACACAAGGCGCTGATAGCTTCCTGTTTTGGGTTATTGGCAGGTAAAAATTTAGCTGCTCCAGTCGCTGATGAACCATCTGAACCGGTTATATTAAACAAGTCCGGCAAGCGGTCGCGCATTTCGATGACCAGACGTTCAGCGGTCTTTTTACCGACTCCCGGCAAACGCACCAAGGCTTGCGTATCATTATTTTGAATACAGCGATGAAATTCTTCGGCGCTCTGACCCGATAAAATCGTCAAGGCCAGCTTGGGCCCTACGCCATTGACTTTGATCAGGGTTCTGAACAGTGCGCGATCCGCCTCGGTTGAAAAGCCGAATAAGATATGCGCATCTTCCCGAACCACCAGATGGGTGTGCAACAAGATCTCGGAACCGATCGCGGGCAAATTATAAAATGTGGTCATCGGCGCTTCGAGCTCATAACCGACTCCGTTCACATCCAGCATTAACAACGGCGGCGCTTTAAACGCCAATGTCCCGCGCAGAAAACCGATCACCGCAACAAGCCCTGCAAACGCTGTGCAGTTTGCTGATAATGGGCATGGCAAATACTGATGCCCAACGCATCGCTGGCATCGATCTGTAACTCGCCTTGGATATTTAACAGGATTTTCACCATGTGCTGAACCTGAGTTTTTTCGGCACCGCCCTTGCCTACCACCGCCTGCTTGACTTGCCTAGCCGCGTATTCAAACACCGGCAAACCGGTCATTTGCACCGCGCAAATCGCCGCACCCCGTGCCTGACCCAGTTTCAGCGCAGAGTCGGCATTTTTATGCATAAACACCTGTTCTATGGCCATTTGTTCCGGTTGATAGCGTTCGACAACTTCCACGATACCGTCGAAAATCTGTTTGAGCCGATCGGGAAAATAATCGGCTTTAATACGAATACTGCCGCTGGCTATGTATTTATAACCCTGCGACGAATCTTCGATAATGCCGTATCCGGTCAGTCTTGAACCGGGATCTATGCCTAAAATTCGCATCAGATATTAATAAAGGTAATGTGCGTTGTCCGTATCATTTTTCTATAACTGTTTTTCATCAAACAGCTTTGCCAATTTTAATCTATGCGCTGCCTAACGGGTTACTTATTTGGCCAATTAATAATCTTCATAGGTAAATCACGTTTGCCATCTAATACTTCTAGTAAGCCTTTGCGGATTGCTCTTTGCTCATCTTCTATATCGCCATGAGCAGTGAGTGAATAAGATGAATTCTTAATATGTGTTTTATCAAAATCATAACCGAGAACAACAGCCATTTTGTGCAAAAGTTCCACTAAGAGATCAATACGTTTGATACCCCATTGTTGTTCTGCAGTTATGCTTTTATCACCCAACAAGTCGAGATATGCTTTCCATGCTTCAATTACGGCTTTTTCTTTCTTGTTATTTTTATCAAACTCCAGATCTATTCGATTTAGAGTCATCACGTGATCCCAACTGATGGTATAAGCTCTGGTCGCCATTAAAGTTTTAAATATTTGTAACTTCCTTTCTCGAATCTCTCTTTTGTTGTCAAGAAAACGTGTCAATTGTACGGCAATTATTGGCCCTGCCAACACGGCAAAAATCATCAACCCATCAGATATTGTCATTGTTTTCTCTAAATTTTGGTTGAATGCTACTTATCGATTCACAAAGTCTAGCACCAATTCCATCGTCCAATTATCTCGATGTATTCACAAACGGCACGTAGACCGCCGAAAGGATTATCGCCAGAATCCGCGCACGGCATATTCGAAGTCCGAAAAGGTACGCGGTGCGCACCCTACTC
>JAYTLW010000066.1:0-6783 GCA_043729025.1 Methylobacter sp. | reverse complement strand
TTCCGGCCTACAGTTATTTGCTCACAACGGAAAATAATCAGAGGCTTTTAAGCAAATAATTAATATCTAGATTAAGTAAAAATTTATAAAAATCAGCTGCACTTGGACAGTTAGCATGGCTAGCAGCACATTCAAGACTAAAACCATGATGCTTTGTCATTTGCTTAGCAAAAACAGGCTTACTGCCGCCTGGGCCCCGTTTATTGTGTTCACTAGCCAGCGCTTTTAATCTTTCCCATGGCATTTCTGGTGTTGCTTCAGGAAAATCCTCATAAACACCTTCTAATTTTAACCATTTGTTCAATGCTAATGTGTCGGCTAAAAACCATGCTTCAATGGCTTTTACGGCTATAAAAATGAGTTGAGTATGAACGGTTCCAATGCGATTAATAACGGATTGTTTATCAGGATCGTTTTCTAAATCCGTTAAAATTATAATGTGAGTAGGATCTTGTAATTTCAATCGCTCAACTAAAGGCACAATATGCTTAGGTAATAAATTGCCACTACCTTTTGCATTTTCAATGGGATGGCAAATATCTATCCCAATGCTTTTTGTCCAATCTTTAAAGTTTTTCGATTCCAGTAGTATTTTCTCAGTATCGCCTTCAACAATAAAACCGACTTTTACCACGGTAGCCCACCGTCAAACATATTCATGAGCCACGCTTCATCTAGCTTAAGTCCATCTTGGGCAATAAAATTTTTCGGAGTATTATCGATTTCTGTTTTCCCTTCACGCTTATTCACCAACCATAGTTCATTAGGCTTGGACACCCGTATTAATGATTCGTTATGTGTCGTGACAAAAATAGGGTGATCACTATTCGCATTATCCCGCATTAAATTGACTAGCTCAGTAATTGCTTTAGGATGGATGCCGCGTTCAGGTTCTTCGATTAGAGTCATGCCCAATCTTTTTGAGCGGCTTAAAACAGCTGTCATAATACATAACGCGTAAATTGTGCCATCGGAAATAAGATTGGCCGGAAAATTTGCTTTTGTGCCTTCTTCTTTAAATTTAATAACGGTTCGGGCATCCAATTTTTGCCGCTCTGTGGCAACTTTCTCCAAACCAGGCACCAATAATTCCATCCATTCTAAAATCTGTTCCCGAATATCGTCGTCTTTTTCTAAACCGGCCAGCATAGTTGCTACATTGCGCCCGTGCTGTTCCAATTCGCCTTGGTCTGTGCTGGAACTGTCAGGTTCTTTTGCACCTATCGGATCAAAGCGGTAAACGACGATATTGCTGAGAAGTTCATATAAGGGATGACCGGAAATCATCAAAGCTGATTTATCAGAAGGAAATCCAGAGAATTTTTGTTCCTCTTCGTTTTCACCATAAAATATAACTTCTTCTTTTTTTCTGGACATAAAAACCGTGCTATCAAGAGATACCAGCTCTTCCAGATTCGGTTCTTTATCCATCTCATGGATTTTTAATTGATATTGTATTGGTTTGCCGTCCAACATTAAATCGAAACTCGCCGAAAAAGTTCGAGCTTTACTTTTTCGGTTTTTAAAACAGTGGACTTGCTCATAACCATTAAATTTGCGCAGTGCTTGTGTCGCACCAAGGCTAATCACTGTGCTTATAAACTGTAATGCATCAAAAAAATTACTTTTCCCTGATCCATTAGCGCCCGCAAAAACACTGTAAGGCGCTAATTCATTCAGTTCAATATCGGCAATGCTTTTAAAGCCGGAGATTTTAATTTGTTTAATATTCATTTTCATCTACGACAGTTTCTTTGTAGCAATTTAGTTTCATTTAGTTCGTACTCATGAGCATTATCAATGCGTTTACATGCAAGGAGAACTTTAACGAGGCCAAACAAATTTTACCTTTCCAGAAAATTCCTCAGCAGATCATGCCCATGCTCGGTCAAAATCGATTCGGGATGAAATTGCACGCCTTCAATATCCAGCTGTTTGTGTCTCACGCCCATGATTTCATCCAGGTTTCCGGCCTCGTCTTGTGTCCAGGCGGTTATTTCCAGGCACTCGGGCAAAGTTGATTGCTCGATGACCAGCGAATGATAACGGGTGGCGGTAAAGGGGTTGTTAAGCCCTTTAAATACGCCGATATTATGATGAAATATAGGCGAGGTCTTGCCGTGCATGATGCTTTTGGCATGGACGATGTGGCCCCCGAAAGCATAGCCGATGCTTTGATGTCCCAGACAAACGCCCAAGATAGGAGTTTTTCCTGCAAACTTTAAAATGGCATCAACGGATATACCGGCTTCCTTGGGTGTGCAGGGACCGGGAGAAATCACCAGTTTATCGGGCGCCAGTTTTTCTATGTCTTGTACGGTCACTTGATCGTTACGCACTACGGTGACATCTGCGCCTAATTCGCCGAAATATTGCACCAGATTGTAAGTGAACGAGTCGTAGTTATCGACCATGACGACTTTAATCCCCCCCTTTGAAAAAGGGGGGCTAGGGGGGATTTTTACGGCATTCATGACGGCTCCCCTTCCAGGCCCGCTTCAGCCATACTCACAGCGCGGAATATTGCCCGGCCTTTATTCATGGTCTCATCCCATTCGTTTCTGGGCACAGAGTCGTAAACGATACCGGCCCCGGCTTGTATATGTAACTTATTGTCTTTGATGACGGCGGTTCTAATCGCGATGGCGGTATCCAGGTTGCCAGACCAGGCTATGTAGCCGACTGCACCCGCATAAACGCCGCGTTTGACGGGTTCGAGTTCGTCGATAATTTCCATTGCGCGTATTTTCGGCGCACCGCTGACGGTGCCAGCGGGGAAAGTCGCGGCCAGCACGTCAAAAGCGTTGTCGCCTTGCTGCAACTGTCCGGTGACGTTGGAGACGATGTGCATGACATGCGAATAGCGCTCGACGATCATCTTGTCGGTTAACTGCACGGTGCCGATTTCCGCGACTCGGCCCACATCGTTGCGGCCCAAGTCAATCAGCATTAAATGCTCGGCCAGTTCTTTGGGATCGGCCAGCAGGTCTTTTTCCAGGGCAATATCCTGTTCTGGCGTTGCCCCGCGCGGACGCGTTCCGGCAATCGGGCGAACCGTGACCATGTTATCTTCCAGCCTGACCAGGATTTCCGGAGACGAGCCGACGATATGGAAATCGTCCAGGTTCAGGTAAAACATATAAGGCGAAGGATTCAGGCAACGCAAAGCCCGATATAAATTAAGCGGCGAGGCGGTGTAAGGGATGGACATGCGTTGCGATAACACCACCTGCATGATGTCGCCGTTGGTGATGTATTCTTTGGCCTTCAACACTGCATCTTCAAAGCCCTGCTGGGTAAAGCCCGAGATGAAGTCAGACTCTTCGACTACTTTATGCATGTGATTCTTGGTCGGCTTGGCTTGCAGTTCACGCAGTTTGACGGCCAAATCATCCACGCGTGCAACAGCACGGTTATGAGCATCGGCCTCTTCAGGATTGGCGTGAGTCAGCAGCAGCATTTTGCCGGACAGGTTATCAAACACCAGCATTTCTTCCGACACCATTAACAGGATATCGGGATTTCCCAACGGGTCGGGCTTTGCTGTGCCACGCAATTTCGGCTCAATATAGCCGATGGTTTCATAGCCAAAATAGCCGACCAGGCCGCCGTTAAACCGTGGCAGGGTGGTAATATCGGGTACGTTGTAGCGCTCTTTGAACTGCTCAATCCAGATCAGCGGATTATCGTGAGTTATTTCTTCCAGCAGCTCGCCGTTTTGTTCCACGCGGATTTGGTTGCCGGTGATTTTGACGATGGTAAGGCAGGGCAGACCGATAATCGAATAGCGCCCCCATTGCTCGCCGCCGTGTACCGATTCAAATAAATAGGAATAAGGGCCGTCAGCCAGTTTCAGATAAGCGCTCAAAGGCGTATCCAAATCGGCCAGCACTTCCCGGCAAATCGGGATACGGTTGTAGCCCTGCCGGGCATAGTGATTGAATTGTTCTGGGGTCATGGTGGTTTTGTTATTCAACGTGTGTATAGAGTTTGGCAAGTGCAGCCGCCTTTAAGATAAGCTATCCGGATGGTGCTATTAATCAGAACGTGCTTTGCGCTTTTTCAAAGGTACGCGATGCGTACCCTGGCTACTGACCCCATTAATATTTCTTTTAGTTTATTACAAAAGCCTTTACTAATTGACCCGTTAGCGCGTTACGAACGTATTGGGCATGCTTGCCTGTAGTGCTGTTATATCCTAAAACACCAATATCAGGTGAACCATTATTATCCAAATCAAAACTAATAATAGAAATGGGTTGCACCAACCGACTATCACTAATATAAACAATTCTCTTGAGCAGTGCTCCTGTAAAACCATCTATCGTATCAACGACTGCACGGGTATCTGCCAATATACGCAACACCGCCATGTCTTTATAGCCATTGCTGTTAAGATCGGGCAAATTGACTGAGTCTACCACACTTGGCATAGTGATAGGTCGCGGCACTGAAATCGGGCTAAGCGCGGAAAGCTCATAGCTTTTGTTAGTAAAGTCACTTCTGACTCTAGTATAGAAAACACCTGCCACTAAATTTACCCTAAAGCTATGGTCTAACAAATCACTACCGATGGAACTCGCGAAAAATACTTGCTCACCAAGATTATTTAATACATAAAAGTAAACACTACTGCTATCTGACATAGTATTGCGAAAATGAAACACTATTTCTGTGGGTTTAGTTAAAGAGAGCTTGTAGTAATCATAGCTAGGATTACTGTTGTCAAAACTGCCGGTATAAACCTCGTTAAGTTTCATCGGTGATGCTGTTGCTAAACTATCATTAGGCTCAGCTTCAAAGCCCGCATTGGCGACTGATGTAAATCCTAGCAACGCCGTGAAAAGTAGATGTAATCCGATAAATTTTTTCAAGTTAACCTTCATTGTTAAAAGTATGTAAGCTGGGTTAGCGCTGATTGGTGGTTTGCTATCGAGACTGTGAAAGTATTCTAAATTCGCTTTGAATTCTAAATTTCGGCATGCAAGAATCAATAGCTTACAGTTATGTAGGGTACGCATCGCGTACCATTGTCAAAGCCAGAAAGGTACGCGATGCGTACCCTACATCAATCTTTAAATCGCCTTAGCCAATTCAACACGCATTTCATCGATCACTTTTTTATAATCCGGCTGGCTGAAAATCGCCGAACCGGCCACGAAAGTATCGGCGCCGGCCGCTTTAATCGCGCGGATATTGTCGGTTTTAACGCCACCGTCAATTTCTAGACGAATGTTCAAACCGCTGTCGTCGATTCTTTTTCTGACCAGCCTTAATTTATCCAGCGCCGATGGGATGAAGGATTGACCGCCAAAGCCGGGGTTTACCGACATCAGCAAAATCATATCCAGCTTATCCATCACATAATCCAGATAATGCAGCGGTGTGCCGGGGTTAAACACCAGTCCTGCCTTGCAGCCGCAATCTTTGATCAATTGCAGGGTGCGATCGATATGCACGGAGGCTTCGGGATGGAAGGTGATGATACTGGCGCCGGCTTTGGCAAAGTCGGGAATCAGACGATCCACAGGCTCAACCATCAGATGCACATCAATCGGCGCGGTCACTCCGTGTTTTCTTAAGGCTTCGCAGACCAAAGGCCCGATAGTCAGGTTGGGTACGAAATGATTATCCATCACATCGAAATGCACCACATCGGCGCCCGCTTTCAAGACGTTATCAACTTCTTCGCCCAATTTGGCGAAATTGGCTGACAGGATGGAGGGAGCAATCCAGTTTTCGTTCATTTTCTGATCCTCGTTAAGTTAAAAACCGCTGATTATATCTTTTTTTGGGCTTAAGCTCTTGGGTTTACACTTGTGCTTATAATGGCCGCACTCGAAATCATCCGAATAAGCTTAATTTATGAAACTGGCAACCTTTACTTATCAAAATGAAATCCGCGTTGGCGCTGTCGTCGACGGCCTTATCGTAGACGGCAAAAATAATACTAAAATCCCGGCAACCCTGCTTGAATTTCTGAGCTTGGGCGCCAGCGCGCTGGATGCGATGCGGGAGCAGATCGACAGCGGCTTGGGCCGTATCGCGCTGGATCAGGTCAAGCTGCACGCGCCGGTGCCACGGCCCGGCAAGTATCTGGGCATCAGCCTGAACTATGCCGACCATATCGAAGAAACCGGCCGGGAAAGACCTGAATACCCCAGTTTTTTCACCAAACAAAGCACCTGCGTGATCGGACAGGGCGATGCGATACACCGGCCTAAAGTCTCCGATAAGCTCGATTATGAAGGCGAGCTGGCTTTTGTGATCGGCACCCGCTGCCGCCATGTGCAAGTCGATAAGGCCCATCAGGTCATTGCCGGATTTACCATTGCCAATGATGTTTCGGTGCGGGACTGGCAGTTTCGTTCGCCGACCTTTACGCTGGGCAAATCATTCGATACTCATGGCCCTCTGGGGCCGTGGCTCGTGACTTCTGATGAAATCGGCGATCCGCATAATCTGGATCTTAAAACCTGGATTGACGATGAATTGCGGCAAAGTTCCAATACCCGGCAGATGATTTTTAACTGCTATGAAATGATTGCCTATTTGTCGCAAGCAATGACCTTGGAGCCCGGCGATGTGATTAGCACGGGGACGCCAGCCGGGGTCGGCGTGAAAATGACTCCGCGCGGTTACATGCTGCCGGGGCAAACCGCCCGGATTGAAATTGAGGGCATCGGGACTCTGGTTAATCCGGTTATTGAGGAACCGGATTAACCTAATAACGGCGATTGACCCACGAAAAACACTAAACAAATCAATATGTTGTATTGATTA
>JAYTLW010000065.1:0-3479 GCA_043729025.1 Methylobacter sp. | reverse complement strand
TCGCAATTCTATCAGATAATAACAAGCTTTATGGACAAAACTGGATGACTCGTGACTAAAAAACCTCCCGAAATCGTAGCTGCCGTGGATCTGGGTTCTAACAGCTTTCACATGATTGTGTGCAGTTTAACGGATGGCAAGTTACAAACTCTGGATCGCCTTAAGGAAATGGTCAGGCTTGCGGCCGGCCTGGATAATCGGAGCTATCTTGATGCCGCTACCCAGGAAAGATCTTTGGAGTGTCTTGAACGCTTCGGTCAGAGAATCCGCAACTTTCCCCCGGAAAGCGTCCGCGTCGTCGGCACCAGCACCTTGCGCATGGCTACAAATTCGCAGCAGTTTTTGTACAGGGCCGAAACAGCGCTAAACCATCCTATCCATATCATTTCAGGCATAGAAGAAGCCCGCTTAATCTATCAGGGCGTTGCGCACAGTCTGGGCAGCAACGCCAACTTGCGTCTGGTGATGGACATCGGCGGCGGCAGCACCGAATACATCATAGGCTCAGGCGACACTCCCAGAATAAAAGAAAGCACGCCCATGGGTTGCGTGCTGGTCAGTAATGTTTATTTTAAGGAAGGCAGGCTATCCCAAAACGCCTTCACCCAGGCAACCTTGTTTGCGCAGCAGCAGCTTGAGCCGATCCAGAAACAATTTCAGCGCAACAACTGGGACGAAGCCATCGGCGCATCAGGCAGCCTGCGGGCCATCGACAAAGTGCTGCAAGCCAATAACTGGAGCAATAACGGCATAACCCGAGAAGGGCTGGAGCTGCTGGTCGCCCATATTAATCAATGTAATCATGTCAGCGAGCTTAACTTGCCGGAACTTGATCCTGAGCGACTGCCGGTATTTGCAGGCGGCGTAGCCATCGCCCTCGCCACCTTCAAAAGCTTAGGTATCGAGCAAATGACCGTTTCTGACGGAGCGCTCAGGGAAGGTCTGATCCAGGATTTGCTGGGCCGACTTTATGATCATGATATACGCTCTGCAACCGTGCAGGATCTGGCCGATCGTTATCATATCGACAAAGAGCATGTCTCCCGCATTAAACAGACGATCAGCACTATGCTGAAGCAATTGGGTGATGATTTTTGTCGGCCTAACCACAAACATGTTGCGCAGTTTTTAAACTGGGCGGTGGACTTGCATGAAATCGGTCATGACATTGCCCACGGCCAGTACCATAAACATAGCGCTTATATTATTGAAAATGGTGACTTTGCCGGTTTTTCCAGGCAGGATCAGGTTTTACTTGCAACCATCGTCAAATCGCATCGACGTAAATTTTCACGCGCCCTGTTCAATAAACTACCGGCCCCCTGGCATATTGACGCACCCCATCTGACTGTGATTTTGCGGCTGTCGGTATTGTTGCATCGCAACCGACAGGAACATGAACTGCCCAACTTTAAAATTTCCCAAATACAATCTAAAATCCGCCTGCAGTTCCCGGATCATTGGTTGGCTCAGGCGCCGTTGACCCATGCCGATTTGATTCAGGAAGCCGATTATTTAAAGTCGGCCGGGTTCAAGCTGGAATTTTCCTAACCCACAACCGATGAAATCTTTATTCGCCAACTGCTCCATGCATTGTTCCCGGCACACCGCTACGCTGTTTCGTGCAGTCGTACGCATACTGTTCTATGGCTTTAGCGCATTACTATTGTCATGCGCGATGTTGGTTTTTTTTGGCGTAGGTGACAAACCCGAACTTGCAGTGGGCTGGTCGCCTACCCGTGATGATCTGATCAGGGCTAAAAAAATCCTGCACGAAGGCGCTAAAACCAAACCTGACGAGATCGGCATTATCGAATTAACCGTAGACGATCTCAATCTTGCCGGCAATTATTTGTTGAATCGCTACAGTAACAGCGCAGCTCGTTTGGAATTTAAAAACAATGAGTTGAGGTTTAATGTCACGATGACCTTGCCTGAAAATAGTTTGGGCACGTATTTAAATATCAGCTTTAGATTGGGCAATGTTGAAGGCAACGATCTTCCAGTTATCACCAAATTTAAAGCCGGAAAACTATTACTCCCGGCAAAATTAGCCGCTTTTGTTATCGACACTATTATTCAGCATTCATCGTTGAATGAGTATTTCATCCTGGCGACCCGTCCTCTGAAATCGGTGGCAATTGACCAGCAGCACCTCACCATTACCTACTATTCCAACAAGGACACCTTACTGCAAGCGCGCAACTTTCTGACGCATACGGGAGACAATTCCACGCTGAACATTTATCAGCAAAAATTGGCCGACATCGTCGCCAAGCATGATCCGGAATGGCGCTTATCGCTGGCCGAGTTGTTACAGCCCTTGTTTGAACTGGCTTACCAGCGCTCTACACTGGAAACCGTGATAGACGAAAACAGGGCTGTTATTTCCACGATCAATGATTATGTCAATAAACAGGAGACCCAAAAACTGCTGTCTACGCCTGAAGCCGCGCCTACAACCGGCCAGCAATATGCGGCTTTTTTATACAAACGCATCGATCTGGCCCAACATTTTATAGGTTCGGCTGCGCTGACCGCATCGGTGAACAAGCAAGCAGCCCAGATTGCCGGGGTGGAAAAAGAATTAAGCGACGCGAACGGCGGTAGCGGTTTCAGTTTTATCGACTTGGCCGCCGACAAAGCCGGTACACGCTTCGGTGAAATGGCGACATCATCGCCGGAAAATGCACGAAAAATGCAAAAAGCCATGGCCGGGATAAAAGATTACAGCGATTTTATGCCGGATCCCAGAGATCTTCCCGAACACATGAATGAGGCCGACTTCAAACAGCGCTTTGAATCCGTAAACAGCCCCGTTTACCAGGAGATTTCAAAACAGATTGATGCCCGTATTTTGGCGACGCCTATTTACAGCGTGGAATAAAAGGGAGCTATACTCCCACCGGTCAAATTTGCGGAAAATGAAGCGGGTATAATACCCAAATTTAAACACAAAATCTGACATGCTAAATCGACTTTACCGAAAAGGCCATAGATGAAGTGTACCAACAATTCATCAATCACGATAGGAAACACCATACCGGACATAGAAAAATACCGCGAATAGAATTACTTCTTTTGGAAATTGGGCACCGCTAAAACTGATCATCGTTCAATTGATAAATTGTAAAATTTTACCTCAAGCTGACAAACTTTGCGACAGAACACCATGACTAGCGCTGGGTGCTTACGGCTTACATTTATTCAACAACGCCGCATGTTGTTATATCCAAGCGTTTTAATAACACCCAAACCGATTCAATAAATACTTCTTATCGCCAGTGGTTTTAATAGGGCAGCCGGTATCCGGATCTGTCTTTAGGTAAACTGGAATAGAAACACTAAAGGCATCTTTTATAGCAATGCCCATCTCGTCGGCTAAAGTGGACCCCATTGTCCAGACAAATAATGCCTTAATTTAAGATAGAGCCCTGTTCACACTCCAGCTGAATGACGCTGTCCCATTTTTTAAACCA
>JAYTLW010000064.1:0-8740 GCA_043729025.1 Methylobacter sp. | reverse complement strand
ACCCCGCCTTGCGGCGTCCCCCGCCGATTACCTTTGCCTCCACCTACACAGGCCGTTTTCCCGTTCTCACTTTCACCCATGACCGGCGCTTTCAGCCATTGCTTGATGAGGGCTAACACCGCCCCATCGGCAATGCGTTCGGCTACCGTTGCCAGGAGCTTGCTATGCGGGATGCTGTCAAAATATTTCGACAGGTCGGCATCGATCACTTGCGTTTGGCCTTGATGCAGTCCATCGGCAATAGCGTCTATCGCTTGATGCGCTGACTTCCGGGGTCGAAACCCGTAGGAATGCTCGCAGAAATCAGCCTCAAAGATCGGCTCTATCACCAGCTTGACAGCCATCTGAACCACGCGGTCTCGAATTGTGGGTATCCCCAACGGACGCAGGCTGCCATCCGCTTTCGGTATCATAACCCGCTTTACCGGGTTCGCCCGGTAGGTCTTGTCTTGCAATTCACAGCCCAGTTCCAACAAGTAGCGGTCTACCCCTATTCCGTTCTCTATGGCTTCAAAGCTCACCCCATCGACTCCGGGACTCCCTTTATTGGCCTTGACTAACCGCCAGGCATGTTTGAGTATATCCGCCTGGTACAGTTTGTCGTAGAGCGCGTAAAAACGGTAGGCCGGTTCCTGCTTGGCCTTGGTATAAAGCTTCCTCGGCAACTGCTCCTGCGTTGCTCTACCTCCTGCATCCATGCAGTCGTCTGTAGTGTCCTGATTCTATCAGGGGTTATTAGCAGCATGGCAATCCCCTTTTCCTCCACTCTTCAGTTGCGTGAACAAAGTAGGGCGCCTTCCCTCGGATAAGGTTATGTTGTCCTTACCCTCAATCGGTACTATGCGCCCCTCCGACTTCCATAACGATCCCCCGCGATTTCGTTACCTTATACGCGGCAGTTAGCGGCCTCCCCGCTACCGTTATGGATCTCCAGCACTGGACAATTTAACTTCCGATACATGCCGACCCTGTTACCCCGACGGTTCGCTGGTATGGCTTCCATTATCCACATACCTGCACTACGGCCTTCCCTATACAGACACGAGGTCGGCAACCGCATTAAGTTTACGAGGCTACATCTAGGTTCACTTGCGTTACGGCCTATATCTTTGCCGTTTAGGAACTCACGACCCTTGATTACTCAAACGCCGCTCCTTCGTACTACCAAGGCGTATGGACAACTCCTTGAACGGGACTTTAACCCGTTAGCTAAATCGTTGTTACTGCGAACACCTGACCCCTTTTATTGACCCCTTTTATTCGAGCTACAAGGCTCAGAACCTGCCCCCTTTTTTGGACTCAAAAAAACGTGCGCTGATTCCGGATGCGGCCAACAAATTCAATATTAAAAGCATCCTAAGTTACGACTTGCTCAGCCAAAACGCGAGCGACAACTTTGCTTTAACGTTATACTGGCACCACCTATAAATGCGCACAACGCAGGCTAAATTACCAAGGATGACTATCTATGTCTGACAAAAAACTCACTGCCTACCAGCACAACGACAAACGCAAAAACAACCCGCCAGTTGGTCTGGTTACACCGGAAACTGATTGCGTCGAAGAAAAACAAAAGTGGCGCTACGATCCGCATATTGACCCTGCCTTGCAGTTTGACAGCAGCCGGGCGGCAGTGGAAAAGCTGATCGACGATGCCTTGCAAAGCGGCGATCAGGACACTATGCGTACCGCGCTGGAAACCCTGAAACAAATGCAATCGCCTTACTTAAACTGGACGGGTAAGGCCGAAAAGACTAGCTTTGAGGTTGATACCGTGTCGCTGCATGTGCATGAACGCATCGACCCCGCCACCATTTTGCAAGCCTTGCGGCACAACCTGGAAGAAAAACAGGCAGTCGGCGATTTTGGCGACCAATTCGACTTGTTTGATAATAACGTGTTTACCGCCGAACCGTTGCGCGAAGCGGTGGAATTTTACAAGCACGAAAAAGGCTGGGCTAACCGGATGATCTCCGGTGACTCGCTGTTGGTGATGAACAGCCTGCTGCAAAAAGAAAGCATGGCCGGACAAGTGCAGATGATTTACATCGACCCTCCGTATGGCATTAAATACGGCAGTAATTTCCAGCCGTTTGTGAACAAGCGTGATGTCAAAGACCGTAGCGACGCAGACCTGACCCAAGAGCCGGAAATGATCAAAGCTTTCCGCGATACCTGGGAGTTGGGCATCCATTCCTATCTGACTTATTTACGCGACCGGCTGTTATTAGCGAAGGAATTGTTGGCGGACAGCGGTTCGTGTTTTGTGCAGATTTCCGACGAGAATTTGCACCATGTGCGGGAGATTATGGATGAGGTATTTGGGATGGAGAATTTTGTTGTCACAATATGTTTCAAGAAAAAAGCTTACCAAGACTCCAACACGCTTGCAGCTGTAAATGACTTCATAGTTTGGTATGCTAAAGAAAAGCCTGCATTGAAAAATAACAAATTACATATCGAAAACATATTTGAAGGGAATGTTGGAAAATACAATAAGATTGAAACACTTGATGGCAAAAGAATATCTTCTTTATCGATTGATGAAAATGAGTTGATTCAACTTGTTGCCAAAGGCGGAAAATTAGTCAGAGAAGACTATCCAATAATCAGCCAAGACCCGCCCAAAGAACCTCAACCGTTAGTTTTTCAAGGCATTACTTATTTCCCACCTTCTGGAAGACACTGGAGTCAAAAACATCCAGAAGGTATGGAGCGTTTAGCAAAATGTCAAAGATTGAGAGGAACTGGAACAAAGCTTTATGCAATAGACTATTGGAATGATAACCCTAAAATCCCTTTAAGTAATTTCTGGGACAGAATGAAAGGTGCAGCAAATATTCTTTATGTGGTTCAAACTACCGAATTAGCCATCGAACGTTGTCTTATGATGACCACAGAGCCCGGCGACCTGGCACTTGACATTACCTGTGGCTCCGGCACCACCGCGTTTGTTGCCGAAAAATGGGGACGACGTTGGATTACCTGCGACACCTCGCGCGTTGCGATCACTTTGGCCAAGCAACGCCTGATGACTGCCCAATATGATTATTTTCCGCTGAAATACCCTGAAGAAGGCATCAAAGCCGGTTTCATATACAAAACCGTGCCGCATGTAACCTTAAAATCTATTTCCAGTAATTCAGAAATCGATTCGATTTATGAGAAGCAGCATCCGGCGATAGAAAAAGCTTTAGCAGAGTTGAACGCAGTTTTAAAAAAGACATTACAGGAATGGGAAGTGCCTTTCGACTTCCCCAAGGACTGGCCGGAAGCCGCGCAACAGCCGTTTGCCGCCTTTCACCAAGCCCGGCAAGCGATGCAAAAACGCATGGATGACGCGATAGCCGCCAATGCCGATCAGGAAACGCTTTACGACCAACCGAAAATCGACAAAAACAAACTGCGCGTCACCGGCCCGTTTACCGTGGAAGCGGTGCCGTTTCCCAGTGTATTGAGTTTGCAAGAGGCGCAAGAACCGACCGAAGCCACTACCGCCGTGGCACGTTCCGGCGCGTCATCCCGCCAACAGCAATGGAAAGACGAACTACTGAAAGCAGGCATACGCGGTAAAAACCGCCAGAAAATCGAGTTTGCCGAGATCGAAACCCTGTCCGGCACCCAATACCTGCATGCCAGGGCATTGACCAAAGACGAAGGTGAACAGGTGGTGATTTCCTTTGGCCCGGAACACGCGCCATTGGAACAACGGCAAGTTGAGTTTGCCTTACGCGAGGCGGAAAAGTTGCGGCCTGCGCCGAAAATGATTGTGTTTGCCGCGTTTAACTTCGACCCGGAAGCCGCCAAGGACATCGACGAACTCAACTGGCCGGGCGTGACGCTGTTAAAAGTGCAGATGAACACCGATTTGTTGACCGAGGATTTAAAGAAAAAGCGCGCCAGCAATGAATCGTTCTGGTTGATGGGCCAGCCGGATGTGCGTTTAAGCAAACTTGATGATGGCTTGTTTCAAATTGAAGTGTTCGGGTTTGATTATTTCGATACCCAAAAAAGCGACATCGTGTCCGGCGGCAAAAACAAAATCGCCATGTGGTTGCTGGACACCGATTACGACGAACGCGCCTTGTTGCCGCGTCAGGTGTTCTTTCCGATGGCGGGCGCTAAAGACGGCTGGAACAAGCTGGCAAAAAACCTGAAAGCGACGCTCAACGAAGACCGTTTGGCAGCCTATCACGGCACGGTTTCTTTGCCGTTTGCCGCAGGTTTAAATCGCAAGGTGGCGGTCAAGCTAATCGACGACCGGGGTATCGAGTCGTTGAAAATCTTGCCGTTGGCTTAATTTAATAAGTAGTTATAATAACCACCATGAACAGTAGAGAACTGATTAAACAATTGGAAAACGATGGCTGGACATTACGCGGTGTCAAAGGTAGTCATCATATTTTTGTTCATCCGGCCAAGCCGGGACATTTGAGCGTGCCGCATCCCAAAAGCGAGTTGGGCAAAGGTTTGTTGAACAAGTTATTAAAACAAGCGGGGTTAAAAGTATGAGATTTGTTATTGCGATAGAGCCGGGCGATGAGAGCCATGCCTTTGGTGTGGTGGCGCCTGATTTGCCAGGTTGCTTTTCAGCGGGCGATACGCTGGATGAAGCATTTGAAAACGCCAAAGAGGCAATTGATTTATGGTGCGAAACCGTGATTCAGGACGGCGGGATGGTTCCGGCGGGTAATAGTTTGGCGCATCATCAGGCCGATCCTGAATTTGCGGACTGGGTATGGTCGGTGGTGGAGGTGCAGGTTGAGCGCTATATGGGGCCGGCAGAAAAAATCAACATCACAATGCCGAGGATGTTATTAAGCCGTATCGATAATTACGCCAAGGCCCACGGCATCAGCCGCAGCGGTTTTCTGGCGCAAGCCGCTCAGCAGGCGATGCGGCAATAACGATGGCCGAAAAACCACGCTCATTGATTATCAATACTCCCTATCTCAAGCCCGGACAGCATTGGGGCGATCCGCAAAGCGATGGCAGTTTGCCGATTGTGCCGAAGCGCCGCCTTGCCGGGTATGATATTTTCGACCCCCGCAACCAGACACGCCGGTTTATTAAACTGGAGCAGGTGAATAAAATACGCATTCGGGTTGATGACTGGCGCGAGGCGGGTTATCCGGGAGTGACCAGTGTTAGCCGCCGTTTGTTGGAGCATTGGCATGATGCTGAGCAACGGGATTTGCCGTTTTATTTTTGCCAGTTGGAGGCGATTGAAACTCTGATTTGGTGGGTGGAAGCTCAAACCAGCTTTAAACAAGGCATTGTCTTGCAAGGTGACGGTGGCCTGTGGGAGCGGCTATGCAACAAGATGGCAACCGGCACCGGCAAAACCACGGTGATGGCGATGATCATCACCTGGCAAGTCTTGAATGCAGTGACCTTTCCCAAGCGCAAGGAGTTTTCCAGAGCCGTTTTTATTGTCACGCCGGGCATTACCGTTAAAGAGCGTTTGCAGGTGCTTTATCCCGGACATCCTCAGAATTATTACGACGAGTTTGCCTTGTGTCCATCCGACAGTTTGCGGCAAAAAGTGAATCAGGTGGAATTGCTAATTGAAAACTGGCATCAGTTAATGCCGCAAAAGCAGCCGGAACGCTCGGTGGTGAAAAAAGGCAAGGAATCCGATGAAGCTTTTACCCGCCGAGTGTTGGGGAAGCTTTCAACTTACAAGGATTTGCTGATCATCAATGACGAAGCCCACCATGCCTACCGTGTGAAAGCGGAAATGAAAATCAGCAAAAAGGAAGCTGAGGAATTGGGTGTTGATCTGGACGAGGCGACGCGCTGGATCGAGGGTTTGGATCGAATTCATAAAACCCGGCGGATTTTACGTTGTTTCGATTTGTCGGCGACGCCGTTTGCACCGACCGGCAAACGCAATACCGAAGCCGGATTATTTGAATGGATTTTGTCCGACTTTGGTCTGAATGATGCGATTGAAGGGGGCTTGGTGAAAACGCCGCGCGTGGTGGTGCGCGATGATGCGCTGCCGACTAAAATCGATGGTAGTTTTAAGTCGCGGCTGTATCACATTTATAACGACGATGAAGTTAAGGACGATTTGAATCGGCGCGGTGCCGAGCCGCACGAGCCGTTACCTCCATTGGTGCAGCAGGCTTATACCTTGCTGTCGGCGGACTGGAAACGCGCTTCTGATGATTGGCGCGCTGCCGGACATACTCTATCGCCGGTGATGTTGACAGTGTGTAACCGCACCGAAACCGCTGCCCGTGTTGAACACTATTTCAACAAGGGTGATTGTCATTTCGACGAAATGCACGCGCCGGAGAAAACCTTGCGAGTGGACTCCAAGATTTTGGATAAGGCCGAAGTGGGCGAAAAAGCCAGTGCCGATAAGGATTACGAAGCGCGTTTGCAAGAGATTATCCAAGCGGCCAATATCCCGGATATAAAAAAACAGGCATTGCTGGCATTGAAGAAGGAAGAGCAACTACGGGCGATTGTCGATAATGTCGGCAAACGCGGACAGGCCGGGCAGGATATTCAAAACGTGATTTCCGTGGCGATGCTGTCGGAAGGCTGGGATGCCAAGAATGTGACCCATATCATGGGACTTCGTGCATTTACCAGTCAGTTGTTATGCGAGCAGGTGATCGGTCGCGGTCTGCGGCGGGTGGCTTACGAACGCGACGAACAGGGTTTATTTTTGCCGGAATACGTCAATATTTTCGGTGTGCCGTTGTCAATTTTTCAATACGACGACGGTGGCGGCGATCCACCTCCACCGCCTAAACCCACCACGCAGATTGAATCGTTGCCTGATCGAACCGAGTACGCTATCCGCTGGCCGAATGTGCTACGAGTAGAAACGGTTATTAAACCGCAATTGACAATAGATTGGGTAGAAGTCGAGCCGCTGGAGCTGAGGCCGGAAATCACGCCGATGCAGGCGGAAATGGCGCAAGTGCTGGCGGGAGTGACAAATTTATCGATGGTAAGCATGATTGATCTGGAACAGTTTGATCGTGAGTTCCGCTTACAAAGTTTTACCTTTCGTGCCGCCCGTAAGGCATTCGATGGCTTGCAGGGCAAGCATTTCAACGGCGACCGTGAGTATTTAGCCTTGCAGTTGATTCAGTTAGTCGAGCAGTTCCTGGCATCCGATAAGGTCGTGATACCCAGTCTCTTTCATCAGGAGGATGTGCGCAAGCGGGTGTTGTTGTCGCTTAATATTGATCAGGTGGTACAGCATCTGGCACGGCATATCGAACAGCAGAATCTGGAACGCATTGAGCCGATTTTTGACACCGAGTTCCCGATTGGTTCAACTGAAAACATGCGTACTTGGTACACCACAAAGCCTAACCATCCGGGGCTTAAATCACAAATTAGCCATGTGGTGTTTGATAGTACGTGGGAAGCCGCAGAAGCCTACCATCTGGAACATAGCGGTTTGGTGAGCGCTTATGCAAAAAACGATCATCTAGGTTTTTATGTGCTGTATTTGTATAACGGCGTGGTCAGAAAGTTTTTCCCGGATTATTTGATTCGTTTGAAAAACGGCAAGACTTTGATTCTGGAAGTGAAAGGTCAGGACTCAGCACAAAACAAGGTTAAGCGGCAGCATCTGGATCAGTGGGTGCAGGCTGTTAATCAGCATGGCGGATTTGGGGAATGGTGCGCGGATGTGAGTTTTAGTGCGTCGGATATTGGGGATAAGTTGGCGAAGCATGGGTGATGAATGAAATACAAAATCCATAGTTCCCATGCTAAATACATGCTTGGTAATGACAATATTTTTAAGACAACAAAGAACTTTAAGATTCAAAAGGTTACTGTTTGCTCACCTTGTTGGTAAGGTGAGCAAAGCCAAGAGGAAAAAAATGAAAGACCTAACAAATTCAAACATTGAGCGGCAAAATATTTTAAACAATCGCTATGCTCTCGAACACATACAAGAATATGTTGGCTTACCTGCTATTTTGTTTGAAGGAGAGTATTGGATTACAAAACAAATGGTTGCTGAATTTTTCGAGGTTGATGTTTCTACAATTGATAGATATTTAGAAAAATATACTGACGAACTCAAGCATAACGGTTATGTTTTAATGCGGGGAAAAAGACTAAAAAACATTAAGTTAGAATTTGCTCCCGTCATCAATGTCGGGAGCAAAACAACACAGTTAGGTTTATTTAATTTCCGTTCATTTCTTAACCTTGCAATGTTGTTGGTAGAAAGCGATAAAGCGCGTCAGTTAAGAAGTAAAATACTTGATATTGTTATTGATACTATTAATCAAAAAACTGGCGGGAATACCAAGTATATTAATCAGCGTGATACTGACTACTTAACATCCGCTATCAAAGAGCCAAAATATCGCAAGCTGTTTACCGATGCGCTAAATCGATATGTTGATATGGGAATCTATAAATATGCTTTTTATACGGACAAAGTCTATGATGCTATTTTTGTAACTATTCAGCGTAGCAGTCCGCCGCCGTTCTCCCTCTGGAGACTCACAGAATAAATTCAGGTAGCTTGCGGTCAAACAGCAAGGCCAAAGCTTCGCTGGCAGAGACATTGTTTTTCTGGCAGGTTGAAAGATAGCTCCGGACACGGCAAAAGATCTCCGCGCCTTCCTGGCTCCGGAAGCACCCCGAAATCTTCTGATGAACCTTGGTCATCCTGATGTCGTTTTCACCTTGGTTATTGGTGAACGGAACGCGCGCATCGATCATAAATCGTAATGTTTCCTGCTCATAA
>JAYTLW010000063.1:0-2877 GCA_043729025.1 Methylobacter sp. | reverse complement strand
TCTGCAAAAAGACCTGAACCTGCGCCACGGCCTGACCGCCGACCAAACCTTAAGCTGCGCCCAACAGTTATACGAGAAAAAACACCTTACCTATCCGCGCACCGACAGCCGATGTTTGACCCAGGACATGAAGCCGGGCATGAAGCCCTTGTTGGAAAAACTCCGGGTACATTTTGGGCGGCAGATTGAACCGATCAATCTCGATAAACTGACTTTGACTAGTCGCATCTTTAATGACGCCAAAGTATCCGACCACCACGCGATCATACCCACGACCACCTTGCCGGGCGCGCTCTCGGGAGATGCAGCCAAGGTCTATGAGGCGGTTGCCTTGCGGTTTATCGCGGCGTTTTATCCGCCCTGCATCAAGCAAATTACCACCGTTCTGGGCGAGGTTTGTCCCCCTCTCCCGTCGGGAGAGGGCTGGGGTGAGGGTTTTGTAAAATTCAAAACCACCGGCACGATGATCGAATCGCCCGGCTGGCAGGTATTGTATAAAAACGAGTCAGCCAGTCAGCGTTCGCGCTCGGAGTCAGGGAGCGAGATAAAAATCCTGCCCAATTTTGTCCAAGGCGAAGCCGGCCCCCACAAGCCATCGATAAACCCGGGCAAAACCACGCCGCCTAAGCCTTATAACGAAGCGAGTTTACTCGGTATCATGGAATCGGCCGGCAAAACCTGCGATGACGAAGAACTCAAAGCAGCGCTAAAAGAAAAGGGCTTAGGCACGCCGTCAACCCGAGCCTCGATTATCGAAGTGTTGATCAAACGCAATTACATCCAGCGGCAAAAGAAGACCCTGCTCAGCACCGATTCCGGGCGGCATCTGATCTCTCTGATTGCCGACGACAGCTTAAAGTCAGCGTCTATGACCGGCGAATGGGAGGCCAAACTCAAAAAAATAGAGCAGCACGCTTACGATCCCGACCGGTTCATGGCCGAGATCATCGAGTTCACCCGAAAACTAAAAGATCATTCTGAGCGTCCGCTCTACGATCAAAGCCGCCTGGGCGACTGCCCGTTATGCAAGCAACCTGTTATCGAAGGTAGGAGAGGCTACGGTTGCAGTGACTGGAAAGCCGGTTGCCGGTTTGTGTTGTGGAAAGAAATCTACGGCGTACCGGTCACCCGGGACATGGCTTGCCAGTTGTTACAAAACAGCCGAACCCGGAACAGCTATGCGGTCAAGCTAAACGATGAGGTATTTAACGCCCAACTGACCCTCGATAAGCAGGGCGAAACAGGTTGTGTTAAAGCCGAGTCGGAGCAGCGAACCGTCATAAAAGCAGCCATTGCCGATTGCCCTTTATGTAACGGCAAAATCATTGAAACGGTAAAAGCCTACAGTTGTAGCGAATGGCGCAACGGCTGCAAAATGACGATCTGGAAAACCGTCGCGCATAAAAAAATCACTGCGGCTATGGCCAAAAAATTGCTCAGCACCGGGGAAACCGGGCTGTTAAAAGGCTTTAAATCCGCTAAAGGCATTGAATTTGCAGCCAAGCTGAAGCTGGTCGATGGTAAAGTTGAAATGGATTTCGCAAGGCCTTAGAGCAAGGATAGATTTATAAATTCTGTTGCAAGGACAGCTTGTGAGCTCCGAGTTTCCCCGGCGAATGCTCGGCAGACACACTATCCGCATCACCAAAACCTGTAGAGAAAGATAAAGCTCCAATGCCAAACCTATTTTTAAACGCGGTTGCCGGTGGCGGTAAAATTTCCACTTGATGTACGACAGTATTGATCGCTGCAAAATACTATCGTACAAACACAATGGAGTTATGCGCAGAGACTATTACTCACTAGCCTTCGCCAATTTACTGTGCCGCACAGAATAAGAAAAATACACGATCAAGCCAATAACCAGCCAGATCAAGAAACGCAGCCATGTCAGTGAAGGCAAAAATGCCATCAGTGCGGTGCAGGACAACATGCCCAGCACCGGAAACAACGGACTGAACGGCGAACGGAACGGGCGTTTCATGTCCGGCTTGGTGACGCGTAACACTAATACGCCTAAACACACTAGCACGAATGCGGCCAGAGTGCCGATATTGACCAGTTCGGCCAAGTCGCCGAGCGGAATGAAGCCTGCGGCTATCGCCATGACGATGCCGGACAGTACGATGGCGCGTACCGGGGTCTGGGTCTTGGGATTCACTGCGCTAAAAAACGGCGAGAGCAGGCCGTCGCGGGACATGGCGAAGATGATGCGGGTCAGTCCGTAATACAGCACCAGCATGACGGTGGTGAGGCCTGCAATAACGCCGGTTGAGATCAGCGCCGATGCCCAGTTGTAACCGAGCAGATTCAGTGCGTGGGCGACCGGCGAGGATACGTTTAAATCGGTGTAATTGACGACGCCGGTGAGCAAGCCGGATACCAGGATGTAGATGAGGGTGCAAAAGCCCAACGAGGTGACGATGCCGAACGGCAGGTCGCGTTGCGGATCGCGGGCTTCCTCGGCGGCGGTGGATACCGCATCGAAGCCGACATAGGCGAAAAAAACCAGGGATGCGCCGGCTAGAACGCCGGTAGTTTTGCCGTCAGGCAAGGTCTGAAACCAGCCGAAGGGCATGAATGGGTGCCAGTTTTCCGGGTGTACGTTGAACACCGCAACGCCGATAAAGACGGTGATGGTGAGCAGCTTAATAAACACCATCGCGTTATTGGCTTTGGCGCTGTGCTTTACGCCCATGATCAGCAGCAACATCAGTAACAGAATGATGGCGGTTGCGGGTAGATTGATCAAACCGCCGAGTTTGGGGGCTTTGGTCAGCATCTCCGGCAACGGTATGCCGATGGCGGTCAGTGCGTTGTTGAAATAACCGGCCCAGCCGTTGGCGACTGTCGCTACGGCAAGGCTGTATTCCAGCA
>JAYTLW010000062.1:0-29581 GCA_043729025.1 Methylobacter sp. | reverse complement strand
TTCAAAATAACTACTGATAACCGCCGTTTCTTGTGGGGTAACTAGCGCCACCTCGTTGCCATTTGCCAGCCTATTGCCGGATCCGGTCTGCACATGGGTAACATTCAGGGCGATTGCGCCTAGATTAAATGATGCGTCTATTCCAGCTGCGGTCAGTTTAAAGGGGAGAATGAGTGTACTCACAATTATTTACTCATAAATTTACGATGGCTTATACTATCGACAGGTACGGTTGTTTTTGCCGTGATTTTCCGGCTATCGGGTAACAATGGAAGTACAGCGCAAAGTGATCGACGGATTTCCATGCGAGGCAACTGCCGTCGCGACAATATCCAGCGCATAAACTGCCCGTAAGGTCACGGATTCAACTGTGCTGGTTGCCCGTAAGGTCACGGATGCGCGTCCAACCGAGGCAACTTGAAGCTTAGATTCGGCCTGCACGATTAACGACAACTTGGGAATAAACCGAGCTGGCAATATGGATGATATGACCGGGATTATGCTGTCAACATTGGTAATGTTTCCAGCTACATCAAGTTTGATATGCAAGCGGCTGGTTAAGTATTTGTTGGCATCGTTGCCATATGTTGAACGGTCATAAAGAGCGGTCGGATAGGGCAATGCACTATCCTGCATTTGTTGCTCGACATTCCAATAGCCGGGGTAAAGCAGTTGCAGATAGGTTTTTAAAAAAAACAGCCCCCTGCCTTGCATATTCCTGGATTTCCATGCCCGGTAAATATATCTGGTAGCGGCTTCTTCCCGCAGCCCTGGGAATAAAACCAAACCGTCGGCATTGACTGATCGGCGGACTAAATTCAGGGTGCCAAGATGCGGCATACCCAGCACGTTGACATCGAATGCATCGGTAGCAAGTTGGGAATCAAATAGATCAAGGAAGATTTGCTTTAAATCGGCCTCAACTTCATCCCTGACAAAGCTGTTTCGTAGCGGGGTTAGCGCGGGGGGTTGTGCATTGGGGAAATCAAAAATCATGGCTTAATTCCATGAGGCTACGGTGATATTGGCTGTGGTTACGGTAACGGTCAGGCTGTCGGCAGCAACATAGCGCCACAGTTCGGGCCGGTATGCCCCGGCATAATTGGTAATGGCGACCTGCATATCGGCATTTCCCTCGGATAGCGCCGGAATTTTTGCCTTCAATAGCGCATAAACCCGTTGATATAAAGGATTGCTGGCTCCACGCCTTGAGGCCGGGGCCGTTACGCCAAACTCGGAAAGTATCTGGTTAATAATCTGCGTTTGTACATCGCCAGCCGTGTACGAAGTAGAAACTACGACAGTAATAGCCAAGACGATTTTAGAGCGCACCGGCGTAAAGAATTTGACCTTGTAGCTGTCATCGGCACCCAAAATCACGTTTTTAATGCCGATTTGGGTGGCGGTCAGCACGTTGTCGGCTATCTGGGTCGGGGCGACGGGTGTGGCGGGGTTAGTTTCGGTCAATACGGTTTCGTCGCCAATGGCTGACAGACAGGCCACAAACAATACATTGATATTATTAACGCTTGCGCCCCGTGCCAGTTCTTCAATTTGCTCATTCCAGACCGATAAAAATTGTGTGTCCGAATAAGTCCGGCGCACCAGAAACTCGAACTCGCCCCGGTACACGGCGTTATGGTCGTAAACAGACGGATAATTGGTAATGTCGCGCAACGTGGATATGTCAGGCGGATTTTGGCCTTTGTCCAGCACCGCGTTAAGCGTCAGTTCGATCAGGGATTCTTGCGGAGTTTGGATTAACTCAAACGAGAACGGCGAACTTGCCGAAGGCGAAATAACACCAATTGCACGGGATATGCTTAGGGTAATTTGCTGACCGTCTACTGGCTGTACGCCAACAATGCCGGACTGCCCCAAACGCACATAAACCCGTTGCCGGTCATCGGCTTCGACGTGAAAAACGCGCTCATCGGGCAGAATATTAACGTAACGCTCATAGTAGGCATATTCACCAACAGCATCACTGACCGCAATGCCGCTTAAATAACTGCCGTCTAGCGAGTCAGGTATCTCGATTGCATAAAACGGCACACTTCCCGCCACGGTATGAATCAGGGTATCTACCTTGATTTGCAGCGCGTCGAAAGTGCCAGTCGTGCTTGCAGCTACGGTTGCCGGGGTTTCAATGCGGTACATATTGCCGCTGGAATCAAGCACGTTTCTACCGGCCTGTACTGAAAACGATGTAGCGCTTTTGTTGTTTAGCGTTACCCGCACCTTACCTGACCGGGCTTTTCGCACAATGCCACGGATAGCGGCATCAGCCAGCACTGTGCTATCGCGCACCTTTTCGAACGGTTCTGCCTGGGCGACTTCCTGTTGAGCTGACAATCCTGCCAACATAGAAGCGATAGCCTCAAGACCTTGTAAGATTCTCGGATCACCAGCCTGATATAATGGCCCTATCGCTGGGTAATTCGCCACTGAATCATCGATTAATTTCTTAAAATCCGCCTTGGTTTGCATTATTTCTCGCTCGGAATGGTAAAGGTCTGGCCTGCGACTTCCAGCACCAGGTCAAGACGGTCTGGAGGAGTTTGAACGCCGTACAGATTGATACTTCCTGCTGGCAAGGCTTGTAAAATAGGGATGTCGGCCTTTAACTTGGCAATAAACTCGTCGGCCTGACCGGACGCTTGCGGATTTTGCAATAACGCCTTAAGGTCTTGCCCGTAATCCGAGCCGTGATAACCCTCAACTGGACAACCTAGCCAGTGGGTAATCATAGATTGTATGTCTTGCGCGGTTAATTCACTCATGGTACACAGTTTATGCTCAGGCGGCTTTGCTTAGGCGCGGATTTTCCGTATGTGAAGGCGCTATCGCCCCTCCATATCCCCATCAATAATTTCAGTTATTTCGCCTGAATCGGCATTCAATATGAACTTGTTGTTGTAAATTAAAAACGTCTTCAAATAATCATCCCTGAATGCTTCAGCCATCACCAGTGTTTCAACCGGCGTTCTTCCCGTATAGAAGTCGCGCATCAGCACATCGTCATTGCTGCCGTAAGAGCCGCCGTGAGTATTCAGCAACGCCTTAATTGCCCACCAATAACAGCCATAATCACGGTAGCGTATCGGGTCTTTTACAAGGCGCTTGGCAATTACCTTCAGTCCGTTTTTAAGCAGGTCTACGCCTTCGCCTAAGTTGACTTTGATATTAGCTCGTTTTTGGGCAACTTCGGCGGCTACCCAGTTAGGGTAAAATTGGTATTCAGTGTACATTACAGCCTCGCTATTGTTGCTGGGATTATTTTTAAGTTATTGGCGGCGCTCGAGTCTGATTCTATCAGCTTATCCCATGTGATTCGCCTTACATTCCAAGCCGCATTTTTTCCGTCCCACTTATACTTTCCACCGCCATACTGTCCGGCAATGACCTTGATTTTCAGATAATAGGCTTTGGTGTCGCCTGTTATCGCCACGATTTCATCTGGATCACCACTGGATTTACCAAATAAATGGGCTGCTTCATCCTCAGTGGCTACCGCTGGCAATTCCGGCTGATCTTCAGTGGCTACCGCTGGCAATTCCGGCTGCTCTGTTGCGCTTGCTGATATTTCAGCCTGCCGCACCACATCGGCTTTCGCTTTATTATAGGGGTAATAAATAACAAATGGCATCAGTAAAACTACGTCATCGACAGCTGCCCCGGTAAAGTCGATAAAGCCAATCTTCGCTTTAACAAAATCAACAAAGGTTTGGCTTAGTTCCTCAACCGTGGCTTTATCGATCAACAAGGCTTTTAGTTCGTCTTCATCCTCAGTTTTAAACGTGGCCTCAAGTTCTTTTTTGATGGCGAAATTAAAGCTGCGTTCACCGCCGATATGAAGATTCCAGGGAATAGACTGGTTGTGCGCTCTGGCATAAGCCGCAAGTGCCGCTGTAAGCGTTAATACGTCCGGTATTTCCTCTACATCTTGCTCATAAGCCACGGTAAAATAATAGTATGAGCGTTCCGTTCTGAGCGATAGTACAATTTTAGCTTGCTCATCGAATATCGCCTGCAATAAAGCATTACCTTGTATCTGTTCTTCAGTAATGGCAATGGGGAAGTACGGTTGCGGCAATTGCCAATCGGATGCGCGATATTCCTTAACCCGCGCCGTAGTCCTGAACTGGGTTACTTCAGGAACAATTTCACTGTAAACATTCAACTCGCTGGTATCTTCCAGCTTTGCGGCTTCAATCAAGCAGGCTTCGTAGTCGCCTGATCCGGGCAAAATAAAAGGTGTCTCAATATTGATGGTAAACGAACTGTTGTCCTTAATATAAATAGATTTATTGCTACCATTCACCATGCAAAGGCCGCTCTCATGCCTAAAAAAAGAACCCACGGTAACAGGTTCGCCATTATGCTCAAGACCCTTGCCCTCTGAAAACGCCTTGCCGACTTCTGCTGGTAAGCCGCCCGGTTGTTTCGATTGCTGGGTGAAATTGCTCAAGGCGGTGTCAATCATCGATTGCGCCATTGCCAGCTCTGCCACCCATTCGGTGTGCATAGGCGATCCGCCTGTGACTTCGATCAAGTATTGATGGGTCTTCTTCAGATTTTCGGCAAAATCTTCGGCGTTATAGCGATTGTTTTTAGCATAGCCGCTTTTGTATCGATCAATGGCCTGCTCTGCCGTGATAACGGTTTCTTGCCTGCTGTTACCGTAACCGACAAGCGCTTTAATCGTGACTGATCCGCTAATTTGCTCACTGATACTGCGTTCTTTCGCTTGCAGTTCGCCTAATATCGCCTGATTCTTAAACACCGCCGTTGCCGCAGCCTTGGGGTTATCAATGCGCGACTGAATCATCAAAATTTGATTCTTGACGGTATAAAGGCTGACAATTTTAGGGATGATGAAATCCGTTGCCGGGTCGTTATCATCAATAAATTTGCGCTGTTTTTGAATGGTGTCAATGTTAACTCTCTGCTTGGCGATGTTGGTTGTCGCCCTGGCTTCGGCCTCTTTAGCGGCAATGGATTCTTGAATCCGCGACATGGCCGCGCTATCGCCGGTTACATTGATAAGTTCTTCCAACTGCTCTTTGGACAAGCCGCCGCTGATTGATACCTTGTTGTCGCCATTAACGGCCATAACTTCGCCGATCCAGTTGGATTTTTTGTTGACCATATCGCGCTTGGCTACGTCAAAAGTACCATCAGCGTCATAAGTATACTTGTTGACCTTTTTGGTTCTGTTGCCCTGGCGCTCGAATCGCCCGTCACGCTGAATCTTACTGTCCGGTGTCCAACCAATTGTTAAGTGGTGCCCGGCCTGAGTGCCCTGCTGCAAATTAATGCCGACCTCGGCTTTTTTGTTGGCGATGATGATCTGGTATTTGTTATCTTCGCCATGCGCGTTAAAACCGTCCTGCACCTCCATGATTTCATCGGGCGTGTTGTTTGTCTTGCCGGTAATAATGGCAATTTTACTGATCGGAATCCCGGCTTTTTTGGATAACAGCCGCCTAATCTTGCTGTGCAAGGCCATAATATCGCAAAATATTATCTGCTTAACGATGTGGGAGTGGTTGCCTTCCTGATCTATGCCGCGCGGGTTCGCTTGCTCATATTGGACGTTTTCCAGTAATGCGGCCAACTTCGGCGGAATAGTGACATCAAGATCAAGCCCTGCCTTGTCCGCCATTTCATCCCAGCGTAACTGGGCCTGCGAATCCATGGTATCAATAACGATGGTCTTACCGCCCGGTTGCAATGCCGCCCTGACTTCGATAGTCAGCTCTTCGTATTTATCGCCAGTTTCATCATCCGTAACCATTTTTTTGCCGACTACTGCATCAGCATCGGTAAACGGCGATGTTCGTGGGCGCTTTTCCTTGATTTTTCTTTTATTGAAGGCTTCGATGACGGCAATGGCTTTATCGGCATTGCCGGGTGCGATGGTGAAAAATGTCGCCCGTCTGTCCAGTTCCGGGTCGGCAATCAACAAAGTCATCTTGTTGATCAGGTTGAACGGATGCGCAATAAGCGCCTGGGTTTCGCCAAAATAATCAGCAACCGTGTCATAAGCCGCACGGTCACCGCGATTGCTTGGTTTATTCGACAGGTCATCAATCGCCCAACGAAACGCCTCTTTGTAAAGCCGCAGGCGGTCAACGGTATCATCTGACAAATCAACCGTTGAAGGTCGATCTTCGCCATCCGGCAAGGCCACTTGTGCGCCCACATCCTCTGCTGACTTGATGGTTGATGACTGGTCGATAGCGCGGCGCAACATGGCCACGTTGTTAAGTCCGACAAACACGTTGGTGGTGCGGTCAATGCCGTCGATAGTCACGTCATCTTGATTTTCAATGTCGGTCATCATCGCCATGAATTCATCAGCGCCACGAATATCGAGCATCATGGCGTTTACTTTATCGTGGCCTTTAGCCAGTGACAACATTGAGTACAGCTCGATGGGGCTGTTTGAAATTGGAGTGGCTGTTAATAACAAAACACCGTCCGCCCTGAGCGACATACCCCGAATAAACCATGCCTTGCACTGCGCATCAATGCCGCGTTGCGACATTTTTGGCAAAGACAGGAACTTGGCGCTTTTGGTGTTGAAAATCTGCGCCGAACTCTTGAAACTGTGCGCTTCATCTATCACCACTGAATCAATACCCAAATCCTCAAGGAAGGGGGCCGCACCGGTTTTATCCGACAATACCGCCCTGATACCGGCTTTTTTGGAGTCTGCTTCCTCACGATCCTTAACATTCAGGCTGGTTTCGTAATTAGAGTCAATACTGCCCAAATAGGCTTCATAGCGGTCAATGGTCGCGTCGCGTAACTTGATGCGCTCAAAGGTTTCAAAGGTCACAAAGATTTTGCTGTGCCGGTTTTCCATGACGGCAGATAAATCCGCATCAATAAACGCCGCATTGACTACCATTTTGCCTTTTTTATTCTCGCGCAAGCCGACGAACAAGCAATCATCAATTGAGGTATACGCCATGCCAGTTTCTTTTTTCCAGTTGGATAGCACGGAATTTGGCACGACAAAGATGGTTTTCTTTTTAACGCCGATGGAATGGGCGTATTGCACGGATGCTAATGCGGACAGGGTTTTACCCAGGCCCACTGCCATGCCATTAACGCCGCTGAAATCGCGTCCCATCTTGCGCACAAATGAGTTTTGATAGCCATGCAGGATTAAATCGGTACTCATGCCCGGTATTTTCATTGCCGCTTCATCGTCGGCCTGTTTGAAGGTCAGTAACGCCGGGTTATTGGCCTTGCCTTCCAACCTGTTCATAATTTGCGGGTTAGCCGCCGCCCAGCCGTTGAACTGCTCATTGGCAGTATTGACCATGCGCCTAAGTTCACGCAAGGCTTTAAGGTTTCTCATGCCTAACTTGGCACCGCCCAGGCTGATAGTGCCGTTTTTCATGTAATCGCCAAACCTGTTAGCCAGCTTGTCACGATCCGTCGAGTTATTGGTGATTTTTACGTCAATATCCACCCGCTTATCGCCGGTCTTTTCGTCATAAATGACCGCCGCATCTGGATAGCCGAACTTGCGCAAAAACTCGGCCTTTTCCTCATGGCTTACATGGGGGCTGAATAAATTGAAACTCAACGACTTGACATCGATCTTGTCCAGATACTTTTCAGCATCAAGCTTTTGCCGAAACAGCTTGGCAATGACCGCCCCATCGGTGGCCGCCGCAATATCGGCATCCACTTTTTTTATAAACGCCGCATAATTGCCGACATAATAATCATCGGCACGGATGACTTGTTTTCCGTCGCTGGAAACGCACCACGCGCTATCGGTCATCGGGGCGAAGTCATCGCCATAAATAACCTTGGCCTCATCAATGTTAGCCCAAGGCGACTTGTTCTTGTACAGCAAGCCTTCAAAGCTGGCATCGTGGGTTGTCACCGCTGCCGCTACGCTTTGCAGCACGTCGCCCCGCCATAACGCCGAGAACCCGCCCTTTGCCGTGTAATGGTGAGCTATCTTAAGCAAGCCTTGTTTAATATCCCCGCCTACCTTGCTGGCACCGGCCTTGGCGGTTGATGATACCCGCTGCATAGCCTCGGACAGCTCCGGGTAATCTTCCAGATAATTAACGCCGGTTTCTTCGGATAGACGCTCTTCCAGCACTTGAGCGCACGATAGGCCGATCACCCCGGCATTCCAGAATTTCTTCCGGTCGTTTGTTGGGCGCTTTTCGACTTGATACAGTGCATCCCTGAGCCAGCCGGGAATATCCAGCGACAGGCCAGCGGTTACCCAATAATTCCGCGCTTTCACGGCGGAATCGAACGTGGCTTTTGCTTGGAATGCTGCATAAGGGCTAGTCAGCGTAGTCAAAGATTCCATGATTGCCGAATTGTCGTTGTTGTGCTTCAACGCTACCCAACGGTTATCCGTCCATTGCAGGGTTTGCCCGGCCTGGGTCACGGTGTCGCCTTCGTTGTACAAGATAGCCTCGGTTTCGGTGGCATCGAGCAATGCCCAATCGACGCGGGAACCTGGGAATTTTCTCAGCATTTTGCCGATTTCGCCGACAGACGCATTGCTGACGATCTGGTCACGGCTGAATTTGTCGCCTTCGATTTTGGGGATAAACTCACCCAGCACAAAGCGCCGACCTTCGCCTTTAAAGTATTGGCCTTCGGTAAATTCAGGCCATTGCACTTTGGCCGCTATCAGCGTGTCAGGGGATTGTTCTTTCAATTCGGCTATTTTTTCGGCAACTTCCCGGCTGTATTTCCTGAAAGCAATCACATCGGTAATGGTATCGGCCTGGGCCGTGCCAAACACAGTATTGGGAAGCCGGTAAGCGCCCAAGAACTCAGCCGCGAAACTCGCCCGGACACGTAGACTGGTTTCCTTGGTTCCGCGCCCCGTTACCACGCTGGGCGGTACAATGAATACCGCAAGGCCGCCGGGTTTAAGCTTTTCAAGTGAGCGGAGGATAAAATAAAATTGCAGGGATTCTTTCTGATACCGCTTATCGTGCATCTTGTTGTTGCCACGGGCCGCGTTGTCGCCGAAAGGAACATTGGTCACGACCGCATCGTATTCCTCGTCTGGAGTCGAAGCCGCCACTTGTTCAAAAGGCGCAATAGTGACATTCGAACCCACTCCGCCATTAACCAATTTATTGACTAAGCCGCTGGTTGTGTCCAGCTCCACAGCATCGATAATCGAGGTTTCCGGGGCTGTTGCGCCAAATATGCCGACTCCAGCGCTTGGGTCAAGAACCTTGCCGCCGGTAAAGCCCAATTCTGCCGCCAAGTCCCATACGCCTTGGGCGATAGGTTTCGGGGTATAGTACTCATAGGCGCTTCCGACCTGCCCGGAAGCGCCTACCAATGCCCCGCCTAAACCTGAATACTTCGCCAGCGTAGCCTTTTGCTCGTCGGTGAGCTTCGCACCATCTACATCCCCGGCTTCAATCTGCCGGATTAATGACATGGCTTGCGTGTTTTCGCGTTTGCGTTGCGCTGGCTTGCGGCTGGGGTCGAAGTCGTACAAGTGGGCGGTGGTTACTCTTTTTTCTTCGGCTTCTGCCAATACATCGGGTTGGTTCGCGCCGCTTCCAGCTGCAGCTTCATTTCCGCCTGTATCTGTTTCGGTGGCTGGTAAAACTGACTGTTCTGGTTCTTTTTTGTCATTTCTCGTTACCATGCCTATCTGTTTCATTGCCTCAAGCTTTAACTTTTGGGCTTTTCTAATGTCGATGGCTGATGAACCTGGGGATAGCAAAACCGCCTTTTGTGCGAGGATGATTTTCTGTAAGGTGCGAATTTCTATGGCTGATAGCATCAGGCGCGCTCGATAAGTGAATTTGTACTCTATTTTAGGTGGTGCAAGCCGCGATTAATGGCGGGTTTTCCTTTTATTTGTGTTGAATGTGGTTTTAGTGAAAATGCCGACAATGTTGGAGCGATCAACGTGCTGGCTAAAGGCCATGTGCTTTTAGCCGGAAAATCAACCGTCGGATAGACGGGGCTAGCCTGTGAAGTGAACGGTGCAGTAATGCCGCCAGCAGCAGGAACCAGTGGGAAGCGGCAACGCAAGCCAACTCCTGGTAACAGGAATCCCCTTCCTTTAGGTGGGGGAGGATGTCAACAACTGAAATTAAGAAAAGCCCAGCGGGTTTTGAGTCGGAAAACCAAAGGTTCAAACAGCTGGAAGAAACAACGGATTGTGGTATCAAAAATTCACGAAACCATCGCAAATTCGCGGAAAGACTTCCTGCACAAATTGACAACGAAGATCGTGAACGAATATGACGTAATTTGTCTGGAAGATTTGAATGTGTCGGGCATGATGAAGAATCGACACTTATCCAAGGCGATTGCTGATGTCGGCATATTCGAGTTAAACCGACAGCTTGAATACAAGGCGCAATGGTACGGCAAACAAGTGGTTAAGATTAGCCGCTGGGAGCCGAGTACCAAGACCTGTAGCTCATGCGGCCAAGTCCGTATTATGAAATTATCGCAACGGGTTTATGGGTGCGAGTGTGGTTTAGTAATTGATCGCGACTTAAACGCCGCGCTTAATATTAAAAGGGCTGGGTTAGTCCTGAGTGGAGCCGTATACCAAATTGATAAAGCCGCCTAACGGTTGAATGCTTGTATCAAACGGCTGTGAAGCTCGACCCAATTTTAATGAAAAGCTTTCTCCTGGAGCGAGGCGGTTCATTTGAAAGCGGATTCCAATGTCACGCTTACTAAAAACTCCCCATCCTGTAATCGCCTGAAGGCATTTGCCAACACATCCCCAGGTGTCATAATCCCTACCTTTTCTTTGCGACCGTTTCTGCTACGACTCCGACAGCCCTAACAATGTTATTTAGCCGGTTGGCTATTTCCACTTGTGTTTTCATGTTCGCTTCATTTGACTTTTTCCAGTCGGCAAACGCTTTTCCTTTAAAAAACTGAGTCGCCATTGATACAGGCAACTTAAGCGCTTCGTTATACGATGTGGAAGAATATAAACTAAGACTTGCCGCTAAATCAGACAGGTTTTCCAGCCATTGTTCGCGCGAGTTTCGATAAGCAGGCGCTAACCGAAAATCGGGCAGAAGGCCAACCTTCTGCACCCCCTTCTTTCGCCAGCACGACAATGCCATCTTCATCAAAAGTGTAAGCAAATAGGTGGTGCAGCTTTTCGCGTCCGGCGTTGTATGCGCTCATCAACTGCTCAAAATCACTCTCTGCTATAGTCATTAACACTTGCATACGATGCAGCAGCCATTCGTCATAAAGTGCCGGGGTATCAAGCACCTGCTCGTTTTCAGAAACCCTGACCAGTTGCGCAGCCATCGCTCCGACTACCCAGTGCAGGCGTGGCGATAGTTGCGCTACATCGCCCATCAAGCGTTCAATTGATTCAGTCATGTTGCCGGTCAAGTGGCGTATCTCCCAATCTTCGTCGCCCACATTCCCGATAGGCACTTGTTTAAGCGCCAGTGATATATCGGCAGCACCATCAAGGAAATCAGAATACTTGCTTTTGCCCAAGGAGAAGTCGGGGCCATCCTCGGCAACAGAAGCCAGATAATGCGCTACGCCCGACATCCGCTCCTGAACCGTCCAACTAGCCGGATCAGGCGATCCCGTGGTTACTTCTTTGATTGCAAATCTCAAGAACACGGTGCATTCCGCTTCTGAAAGATGCTCGGGCATACTGGCAACGGCAATCGCGTCGCCAATTGCCAGTTCTTGGAATTGAACAGTTAAGCGCCGGGTACGAAGTATAGGGAAATATTTCAATGGTTCTTATCCGTTATTTGTTGGAAAAAGACTTCCAGTCGCGAACATCTATCGAGGCAAGCGTGGCAAGGGTCATCGGCACCGAAAGCTCGACATACTCACCGTCTGAATTAATCTGGCTGTTGGTCGGGTAATCGAATGACTCTATGACCAGTGGCGAATAGGTGTGGTTTTTATACTTAACCGCCAAAATAGACGGTACGGTTGACGGGAATACAGTTCCATTGTTCAGCGCACTTAAAATTAAGCCACCATCCTCAAGGTATTTTGGCAAATGCCACTTCGCGAGCTGATCGACAGGGTTTTCAACTTCTTTTTTGGGGTCTTTCCACGCCCGAAACACGGCTGTTATCTGCCACTTTGCCGGTGCCGACCCACTCCATACCTGGGTGGAGTTTAATTTTGTGACGGTGCTTTTGCCCTCGAAATTGGAAATCGTTTTGCTAACGCCGCCCCCAACGCCTAGCTTTTCAGTAAACTGGGCAAGTGACCCACTTTGCAATAATTGCTGCAAAGTGGGTAGATTGCTTTGCCCTGCATTTTCGAACGGCGATTGCCAGTTTTGCGTCATGCTCAGATTTGATTCTGATAATGGCGCTTGAACAATCACATCAGGCCCGATGCGCTTACCGTTTCTATCGACTTCGTAGAAATCGGCTATTAACGCGGGGTTCAAATTTCCCCATAATGAAGTAAGAATTTTGGCCATTTTTACGACCTAAGTGATATTAAATTTGTCATGGCTAATTATCAATGAATGTTGCGTTTATGTTTCTGTAGTTTTCCGGCTGTCATTGCTATAAGATACTTATGTATGGCTAGGCTTAGCGGCTGAAAACTCCTTGAACAAGAGCTGCCATACCCATATTCAGTTCAAAAACTCGCCGTTCAGGAGTTGTCAAAATGAAAGTATGTTCTAGGTGCAAAGTTAATCAGCCTAAGTTATCGTTTAGCAAAAGAAGGTCAACAAAGGATGGACTTCAAGGCCAATGCAAGCATTGCGTAAAAGAAGGCCGTCGAGTCCACTACAAATTGAACTCAGAAAAATTAAAGGAGTATGGAAGAAATTATTATAAAGAGAATACTGAAAAAGTTATTGCGGATGTACATGCTTATTACAAAGCTAACTCTACGCGCATTCTTTTAAGGTCAAAAGAGTATAGGAAAGCCAATATCGAATCCATTACTTTGAAGAAAAATGAGTATTACAACAACAATTCAGAAGAAATTTTAATAAAAAATAGTAGGTATTACAAAGAAAACTCAAAAGAAATAATGGAGAAACAAAGAGAGTACGCAAAAGTAAATGCTAAAAAAATAAGTGACAGGTCAAAAAAATGGCGTGAAAATAATGCCAAAGAAATAGCTATAAAGGCAAAAGAGCGCAGAGAAGCCAATGCAGAAAAACTTGTAGAGCATAGCCGTGTGTATTATTTAAACAATAAAGAAGTACTTGCTGAAAAAGCCAAGATATACAGAGAAAAAAACAGACCTAACATAGCGAAATACCAAAGGGCTTGGGTAAAGAAAAGGCGCGAAGTAGATATGGTATTTGCGCTAACACATCGTATTCAAAAGCTAATAGGTCAGTCGATTAGAAAAAGAGGATTTACAAAGAGTTCAGAAACTCACAAAATTTTATGCTGCACTTACGAGGAATTTAAAGCACACATAGAGAACCAATTTGTTGATGGCATGTCATGGGAAAATAGAAGTGAATGGCATCTTGATCATATATACCCGATCAGCCTAGCAAATAATGAACAAGAGGTGATTAGTCTCAACCATTACTCTAACTTCCAGCCGCTTTGGGCTACTGATAACATGAGCAAAGGTAATAAAGTATTAAGCCCAAGTCCATTGGTGAACCGGGCTTAATTTTACACTTACAGTCCGGTCTTGACGCGCATTCTCATTGACTTGGCGCGGCGCATTTGTGCTGCGGCGGAATGCGACTTTAAGCCTGCGCGTCGGATGCTTATTTTCTGCTTTGCCGACAATCTGACATGTCCTGAAATGCGCTTGTTGATGCGCATTTTCTTGCCTTGACGAATGACTATTCTTTTCTTGTACACCGCATCAAGAGCAGGCTCTTGGTCAGTGCCACCAAAAACAAAATTGTCAATATCCGCATCAGCCGCTTCGCCTTCCGGCAATGAAGCCGCCAGCAAGTCGCGGATACGTTCAGCAGCATCGGTGTCCCAGTCGTTCAACAAATCGCTAATGTCGTCATCAGCTACTTCATACTGAGCCAGATAATCCCAGATAACATTCAGGGCAATGTCAACAACCGCTTGTTCGTCGTCGCTGATTTCACCATCCTTGTTAGCATCGGCAATGCCGACCACCATCGCAGCCAAGCGGCCAGCCAAATCTTCATTGCTGTCCAGGTCGTCGGTTTCCACCCATTGCTGAACAGCCGCCACCGCTTTCAGGGTAATGTCGGCTTGGGTGTAGCTTTCCGCACCGGATAAGTTGGACGCATCTTCGCCCACAGCATCCAGTACAGGTTTAATCGCAACTTTCCCAGCTGGTACAGGTTTCATGGCGTTACGCAAATAGTCGTTCATTGTTTATTGCTCCGTTATTTTGGTATCGTTTGGGTTGTTTGTGCTTCAATGATATGCTGACAAATAAACGGTATTTATTCGATTTTCCCAACATCTTTCAATCGCGTAATCCTCAGCCCCTTTGGCGCTTTTCATGCTTAATAACCATGTCTTTTTGGACAGCGCTACTTCAGTTTTTACAGGAATCATTATTTTTTCCTTAGCACAGTCTGAACATGGTATGTTCAGTTTCGACATTATTTGCCAGCACAATTACAGCCTGGCACCCTTCGATTATTGAGATTAATTTTTTATAATGGATGGAAGTGCGAATATTTAGAGAAAGAAAAAGCGGCAGGGATATTACTCAATGCCGCTTAGTTTGTTTGATTGTTATTACTTGCTAATTGTCTGAGTCACAAATATCTGCCTGACAGCCCCATCGTAGCGAAGCCAGTAACTTATAATCATGACATCATAAGGTCTAATATCGCTAGGTTTCGCTTCAAATTTGAACGCCAGCCCATTAATGCTTGGATCGTTTGACGGAACCAGCCATTTAGCCGCCTGAGCGCCTTCAAACAACGCCTTCAGGAAGTCATTAGTGCGCTTAACCGCCAAATCAATCGGCAATTGCAAAATATCCTTACCGAATCGGGTTACCGCGTCATCAATCGACGTTGACATGTCGGCAACGGAAGTCAGCTTGATAAGACTTGATTCAACCTGAGCCGCCGTTAAGCAATCCCTGAACACAGTGCGACCGCCGCCAGTATAGGTTTCAAACATAACAGGATTGATCTTTGCTCTTGCCAGGGCATTAAGATTTTGATCGGTCAAGCGTTGATCGTGAATCAGTCCCGTACGACGAACCGGCCATTGTCTGCCCGCAACCGGGTAGTTTTTAGGTGCAAAGCCTTTTGCATCGGTTTGAGCGTTACGCCCGTTTGAGTACGCGCTGTTCAGCGTAGCCGCACCATAATAACCCTTGCCGTTAATTCCGGCAGGATCGTCGGACTTAAACCGAACCCAGTATTGGTGCATCAACTGCGCGGTTAAGCTGGCACCCATGTTCAACTGCTCAACAAAGGTAATCGCCGCGTCAACCGTTAAGCCGCCAGGAACATCGAATTTCAATATCCGGTTAGTATCGAACGCTAACTGCGCCAATTGCGCCAACAAAGCCGGTGCCTGGGAGCCGCCTGAACTGATATACGCATAGTTAAACGGCGTATATTGCAGCTTGGTACGTGCCGCCATGTAATCCTGCGTCGTATAAGCGTAACCGCCTTCGCTAAAGCAAATCAACGTAGCCGATTTAGACGAATTGGTCTGTCCGGTTAAGACGCTAAAGCCATAGGCATTTGACGTAGTCAGAATCGAACCGATTAAGCCTACAGATACTTCAACCGCATCGGTTCTAGCCGCCACGATGTTGGCAAGGTAAGAAGAATTGCCGTAATCGTCCAGTGCATCAGCGTTTAACGATCCGGTAAATTCATACAGCGCAATGTTATCAACATCACGGATTACCAGAGTAATCATGTCATTGGCAACATTGACACCGCCAGCGCGTTTTTCTTCCGCTCTGAACTCTAACTTGATGCCGTCGTTGAAACATTCCAGATGCTTAACGGCAAACAGGTAAGGAGTCGTTGGAATAGTCGCTGAAACGTAGAAAGAAATCGGCTCTTTTACAGTGGCAGTCGGGGCAACTGTGTAACCGGTTCCGCCAGCAGATACCGTTACGGTTAGAATGCCGCCGGTTGCGTTAACCGTAGCTACCGCAGCAGCTGCACCGGTGCCTAGACCAACAATCGTTAGTTCTTGGCCCACCGTATAACCGGTGCCTGGTGTCGATACAGCGATTGCTGTTACAGCACCAGCAGCAACGGTGGGCGCTAATACAGCTCCGGAACCAATAGACGCTACTGCATAACTGACAATAGCAGCCGGTGTAATGAGGCGCTGTACCACGGCCTCATAAGTGCCGTTATTAACGGCTTCAACGACGTGTACCCATGCCTCGTTTAAGGCCAAGACACTGATACGCTCGCCTTTGCCAAGCTTATTTAACACATTGCCACGATCAACCTTAAAGGGCTTGTCGATGCGGCCACGAGTGGAGCGCATCATAATTCCCAGCATTTGATCGTAATTGTCTTGCGTGGGGATTTCTGAATTATCACGGAGCGGGTTTAACTGCACCCCGGATTCCGCGCCTAGTTGTCGTACAAAAGCGGTGGTCATACATTACCCCTTAGTTGCGGTTTTCTTGTTTTTTACGGCTTCGACAGTGATGTCATCAGCGATCTTATCTTCGTCCTCGACTTTCACTTCATCATCAACAGCTTCGGTTTCGGCCTCAACTTCGATACCATCATCGGTGACCATTTCGAGCATTGCCTCGCTATGGTTAAGTTCGGCTACCTGCTCGATACTTGAGGCCAGTCGTTGCAATGCGTCATAGTCTGGAATAGTGACTACTACCGTCGCCTCATCGCCGTGCGTACAAGGCTTAATGTGCAAGCCACTGATTTCAGGAAAGCTCACCGAAAAAGCGGCCAGATTAATTACTGTCAACAGTAACGGAAATGCAGCGTCTTTAAAAGTTGCTGCAACCAAGTCGTTCGCATCCTTCCCGGTAAGGGAAGGAGCGCCTAATATCAATTTAGTCATTAGTTCGCTCCTAAGCTAGACTGGCCTTAAAGACCCAAGTTATTGACGGTAAGCAACGCGCAACCCATAGATGATGGGCCGTGCGGGTTTACCTCAGTGAAGTTGCGGGCATAGAATCCAGCGCCACGTTTTAAGTCGATGCCAACACCCAGAGGAACGACGGTTGCAGGAACAGCGTCACCCAAAACAAACGGGTTGCGAGCAACATCAGGAGCGCGGCCAATACACAAGATGTCGGCGGCTGAGGTTGTACCGGGAACAATCTTAGGCGTGTAATACACGTCATATTGATTGAACAAGCGGCCAAGACGATAAATGCCTGGACGTGCTTGAACGCCGGACGGTTGCCAGATAGTGCTAGGCAAACTCAGGAACATTGCCGCCATGTATTTCTCGACATACAAATGACTGATGCCGTACGACATGGTATCGATAGCCATTTGCTGAGACAGCGCACCCAAAGGCGACTGCAAATCTTGCAAAACATCGGCGCGGGTCTTTTGCAAGCCTTGGCCAGTAGCCCCCGCCCAGTTGAAGTCAAACGTCCCAGAATTTCCTCCAAATTTAGCCAGTCGATATGCTTTTGCAATGACTTCATAATGACGTTCGTTGGCGAACTGAGATTGCAGTGCAATCAAACTTTCGCTATATGGATCAAGCCCCAATTCGTTCGACATTTGGGTTTGAGCTTCCATCGAATGCTGGGTGTACACCCGCCAAGGTTTAGCCCACAAGCTAAACATATCGACATTGGTGATGATGTTTGGAGTCAATGACGGTTGACGGTCATAATCCAGGAAACCTTCGACAATAACGGGTACGGTATTTGCCAGTGCCGGAGTAGATGTCAGCGCAATTACACCTGTATCAGTGTTGATTGTTCCAGCGATTTGCGAGGTTACGCCAGCGATAATCACCGACCCGCTTACCGTTGATACCCCTGAGCCAGAAGCCGAGATTTCTCTGGCAACGATTTTGCCATTAACATAAACCTGTGAACGACCACGTAGCAGATTAACAGCGATTGCACCACTGACTACGGTTTTGCAAGTTTCACGAGTCGCCTGAATATTGGTCAGCTGGCCTGAGTGAGCGCCGGTTGCGTTAGTGGTGGCGTGAATCCGTGAAGAAGTAATGTACGGGTCGCCTGAACCTACACCATCCATACCGGCATTAGCCTCATAAAGGCCGAATGCGCTTCCGGCTTGGTGGGTAACGATGCCCAGCTTGCCTTCGTTGGAGCCAATATCGGCAGGCAAGTAATGTGCAAACGGAATCGCTTCCATCAATGCTGTGTAGATAGCTACAACAGCGCGGTTAGGCTGCAATGATAAATTGTCGGCATGGTTGTTGTTGGCCGAATCCAAAGCCATAATCTTTTTGGCTGAACCGGTCGTTCCGTAAGCCATATGGAAAGCGTATTCCATGACATCTGCAGGAACAGCGCTGCCGTGCATTGCTTCGTATTGTGCGGCACCATCCAGAATGGCTTTTGAAATAGCCGCTGAATTTTCCTGCCCGACTTCATCGAACACGGCTTGCAGCGTTTCAGGCACCTTGGATTCGCTTTGACCGACCGCATCCAATACAAACTCATTGGCGGCGGCGGAATCGAACACGCCTTTTTCTTTGTTAACGGAATTTTCGCGTAACTGATCGGCAAACTTACCCGCCGCTTCGGTTTTTACGTTATTGATGACGCGCTTATCGCGACGGATAGTAGTAGCAGGCATTTTAATGTCCTAAGAAGTTAAACAAATACCGGCGTACCGGATGTTGTTAATTCTGAGTTCTAAAAAAATGCCTTTAGGCGGGGTTTTCCGAGTTTGCGGACTGGATTTCTTTTAAAAAACCAGCGTGAAGCTGGTTTTCTCAAGAAATAGGGCTTCTATTTGACAACTATTGCAAAATTTCCCCATACCAACCCATTTTCATTAGCATTGTCATAAACTACAAGTCTGCATGTATATGTACCTACTAATAATCCGGCTTGCCCGAATTTAAGAATCATTCTGTCGGCGTTGGTTAAGTCGAACAAGTCGGGTGATACGCTACTGTCAATCAACGTAGTACCCACCAATGCTTGTACGCGATTCAACATATTATGAATAATCGCCTCGCCGTTACTAATGAGTGATACGACAATAGTGTTGTCCCTACCAAGATAAACACTCTCTTCAATTTGCATGAACTTAACTCCTGATAATGTTGGTACGTGGGGTCAGGCTGATAATGTTACGAGTGGTAACTAACCTACGCACCAAAGTACGTGGGGTCAGGCTGATAATTCTAAATAAACCCAACGGAATATTATAGCCGCTGCCCAAGATGAGTGTTGCGGCGGCCGTGGCGGCGGCAAACGAATTAACCGACAACTGAATGGCGGTAAACAGCGCGCCGGTTGCCAGCGCTTGCGCCAATGCCTGCGCCGACAAAGTTACGCCAATGGTCAGGTCGCCTGATGCCGTGGATAATGATGCAGAAGCGCCCGACATTTCGATACTGGTTGATAGATTGCCGCCTGCCGCCGCAAAAACTTGTGCATTACCCAGTATCGGGATCTGGGTAGACAATAACCCTGCTCCATAAGCCTCGTTGGACGCATTCCCGGAAAAACGAATTTTGGATGATAAATCCCCACTGGCTGTGGCGGTATCTGTCGCATTACCGGCCAGATTAATGCTTCTAGATAGCTCGCCACCGGATGTGGCGACATCCTGAGCGTTCCCAGCAAACGGAATGCCGGTGGAAAGTCCGCCTTGCGCCAGCGCTTGTGCGACTGCCGCGCCGGATAATTTTATTTGCACCGTCAATGATGCATTGGCCGTTGCCTGTGCCTGGGCATTGCCAGACATCGATGAATTACCGGCTGTGGTCAAATTGCCGGTAGCGGCGGTCACATTCTGAGCACCGCCAGCGAATTTGATAGCAGAACTCAAACCGGCAGCCGCCAGCGTTTGAGATAGCGCCGCCCCGGACAACATAATCATAGCGGTTAGCGTGGCGCTGGCAGTTGATGATGTCTGAGCAACTCCCTCTAACGAAATCCCCGTCGCTAAAACGCCGGTGGCCGAGGCAACATCACTGGCATCGCCCGACAGTTTGATGCTGCTGGACAGACCGCCGGTAGATGTAGCAACATCACTGGCATTACCACTCAGTGGTATGGCGGTGACTAGCGAACCCATTGACGTTGCTAAAGCCGCAGCGCCTCCAGTTAAGGGGATTTTAGTTGTTAGCGCACCGTTTGCAGTCGCAACCGACACAGCCGCTCCCTCCAATGCAATCGGAGGGCTGAACAGAGTGCCGGTGGCGCTGGACGTAGCTACGGCGTTCCCGCTCAATTGTATACCGGACGACAGCCCCGCCACGGCGGCAGATAACGCACTGGCTACAGCGGCCAGATTGATGTTGGAGGACAAATTGCCGGTAGCTGTGGCAGTATCGGTGGCGTTTCCAGCTAGAGGAATGCCCGAGGACAAATTGCCGGTAGCTGTGGCAGTATCGGTGGCGTTTCCAGCTAGCGCGGCTCCTGCCGTGGCACCTGTAAACGCAAGCAGTAAGGACATTTCGGCTTAAGAAATAGCGCCAGCTTCAATATGGCCGGTGGCGACGAGGTAGGTATAAACAGCATAGGCCAAGTCATTTCTTCGGCTTAATCCGGGTATGGGTTCGGCGTCTAAAAGGGCGGCGGTGTCTGTTGTGGGAATATTTATTGTATTGCTGTTGATCGCCACAAAAATATCACTATCCACAAATCCCTTGCGGATAGTGACATTACAGGAGCCATCGAGCAATAACTCAATGGGCAGTATCTTGTATTCAAGGACGACGCTTTTAATAGCTATAGGCACGCCACAAACTCCTTACGAATAATAAATTAGGGTAGATCGACCTCGGCATTTACGCGGTCGCCGTGTACTCAGTCCAATCGACGGACGCAATGAAGTTGTCCGTAGCCGGAATGCCAGTTGTGACTGCCGCAGCATCCAGAAACACCACTAAACCTTCGCCCGGACGAAGTGTTATGTCGGTATCCCCGGCAAAGAATTCCACCATGTCAAACGCTTCATATCCGACAGCGGTGAACACGCGGATGGCATATGCCTGCGCTAATAGCGTCGTGGGCGTGATTGTCAGTGTGATTACCGAGGACACCGTGTCCGCCGACGCATCCCCCGTCACTGTGACCGAGGCATTAGAAGTCATGGCGGTATTGATAGCGCCTTTGGTCAGCACAGTACCATTGGTCTGCACCGTGGTGTATCTATGTATCCTAATCACGGGAGGCACAACCGTCAACGCCTTGACAGCCGTCGAGAGCATGTCGACGTGCATGATGTTCACATCCACCAACACACTAGACCCAGCGGCGTTATGGATTGATAAAATCTTTTGCGAAACCGCTGCCCGGCCTGGGGTCTTAAATGCGCAAGCTCTACCCAAAAAACTGATAGCTCGTTTGCTATCGGTATCAACAGGCAATGGGAAGCCGCCCGATACATCCCTGAAACTTGCATCAACGCCGAATCCAGCCTTTACCCGCTGCGCCTTTACTCCAGAAACCACACCACCGTTTAAAGTGGTAAGGTCGTCGGATGCAATGACATCGCCACCAGTGCCAAGGTTTAATGTAGTGTTGTCAGCCATTAGTTATCCTTGAGCCGGACGGGGCAACATGCCCCGTCCGGCTGTTAGTCAGTAGGTTGGTTTAGTTATCGATCTGAAAGGTCGCGGCGGCGGCTGCAAAACTCGGAGCCGCATCGCCGTTGTTGATGGTTTTGTTGGTGGTCAACGCCGAATAAATCCAGATATTGCCCGCCGTCAATGCATCGGTGATCGCCCAGCAGGTGACTACCCCCCAGTTGGCGGTTGGTGAAGGAAAAGTAATGGTTGCATTATTGGACGTGGTGCCGCCGGTGCCGGAACTGGCAATCGTTGAAGCCGCCGCTTGTGATCCCGCCCATTGAGTCAAGCCTGCAGTGACCGCCACCCTGGCATATGCCCCGCCTGTTACTTCGGTACCCGCCGTGCTGTCTGTCGGGCAGGCGGTATATAAAGCAACGTACCATGTGACAGGTGTACCGATTGCCTGCGCCCGCAACATCGCGTCCAGAACTTTGTTTTCGGCAAAGTCGGTCATTGCGGCGGCGTGAATGTTAATCGATCCAAGCAGCAGAGCCATTCCGAGTAAAATTGATCTAAAAAGCTTGTTTGTTTTCATGGTATTTGTCTCTTATGGGTAAAAAATAGTTATATGAGTAGCAATATCTTAAATGATCAACACAGGCCAAATACTCATGTTTTCCTAAATAGTAAAATGCAAGTCATCGCGTCTATTTGTTATATAGCGCTGGGTGTAAGGCGGAATATTGCTGGTTGTTTGAACACTGATTATCTGGTACGCCAACCGAACATCACCAAGCACCAGATAAATCACGTCATGCTTTTTTGGTACGAACAGTCCTAAGTTTTCCGGCTCAATCAAGAATATTGATTCGTCTTGAGAGCCATTATTTGCATCCTGCCTGTCCATCATTTGTGATGCTTCGAATGGACTTGCTGGTAAGGCATACGCATTACCTAGCAAATCCCACTCAATAGATTCCTCATCATCATTGCTAATCACGCCCAAGCCGCCTAGTGTCGGAATTCCGCTTACTATCGGCCCGGCGCGAGTTACGCGTTTTCGCACCGCTACGCAGTTATAAGAATTTGGGTGATTGATGACAACATTGCGAGCTAACTTATTGATGGCCGTAGGCACGTTATTAAGCATTTCTTACCTTTCTTATTTGCTCTGGAGTTGGGTCTATGCCAAGCGGGGCTAAGGATGCTCGCAACTTAGCCTCTCTTTGATCTGGAGACATTTCAGCTATTTTCTTCGACATATTCTTTTCTTTTTGCGGCTTACCGGCTTGCTTTGCGGCATTGGCGGCGTTCTTGGCTGATCGCTCCTGCCGCTTTTGTTCGCTGGTTTTAATGTCATTGCCGGTGGTGCGCTTGCCTTGGTTCTTAATGATCTTTTCGGCTTCGTCCTGCGTGTGCCTTAACCTTGCCTTGGCCTCATCGCTGGACTTGGCTTTGTCCATCAACTTTGTCAGAAAGCCAAGGGTAGCGCCGCCCGACTGGACTTCTGACATCACTCTTACAATATGCTTGCAGGCAATGCCCTGTAGCTTGGGGTTCTTAATTTTAGGAAATCCGGTTTCTGCGCGTCCGGCGTTATAACCGCCAATGGTGGCTAAATATCTGAACCAAAATCGCCAGCGCCCGCAATCACACTCTATTTTTAACGGCCCTTGCCTTAAGCGCATCGCCGCTTTGCGTGGTTCGGTCAGGCCGGATGCCGCTTCGGGGCCGTAGTTCATGAACTCAACAAGAACATGGTGCCTCGATACGTCTGAATCAGGCCCGGCATTGGTGATAAACCGAACCTTTGCACTTCTGCCGTCCGCGCTGTTTTGTGCATAGGTTGGAACGGCCATTGTTATTTCTTTCTTGGCCCGGTATAAGTCTGATTTTTGCTCGCCATTAAATGCCGCTTGCGTGCCCTGAACAATACCGGCAGACCAGTTGATAACCTGTTTAGCAGTTACGCCTTTTGCGAATCGTCCAGTTTGTGACTGAGCTGAAGCAATATTGCGCCTGAACGCTGCCAAATCATCGGCGGTTATCGGCCTAAGCTGTCCTCCTATGGTGGTAAACAAAACCTTGCTTGCATCCCAGTGTCCGGTCTGAACATCCTTTTGATTAAGAATGGTGCTACCTTTACGCTGTCCTGCTGCTTTACGTTGCGCAGCATCTTCTGCCGCCCTTTGTTTTGCCTCTCCTGCCGATCCTTTAAGACTACCTAGAAATGATTCAGTCATCGCTTAGTCCTCCCACGTAGGCTTACCGTTATCCCGGTAAATTTCCCGCGATTCAAACCCACACCGACGCTTGATCGCGTAAAGCTGAGCCTCATTTGGAAGTACCAGATTCTTTTGCGGCAATGGCTGACCGATGGTGTCACAGCCAGCCGCCGCCATGATTGCCAGAAACTCATCGCGCCGACCATAAACACGTTTGGACACCAGCGTCATATCCCAGATTTCATCAGGGGTGACTTCATGGAATAGCGCCGGTTGCCAGGGCTTAGTGCGCTCTGCAAACTTCCTGACTTCGCGGTAAAAGTCTTTTGCGGCTTGGGTATTTTGGTCAATAAAGCTCACTGAGCAACGCACCAATCCGACTTGGTTCCACCAAAATAAGACTTACCTAAATTTGCCTTGATCAATTCATCGGCAAGGCTGTTATCGCCCACATAAACATTTGCCAGAATACGAAAATACTTGTCGCGCTTGATAGTCTTTAGCGTTACTGGTTTTGCATTGACAAAGTTTGCTGTAAAGGTTTTAGCCAGTAATGCCTTAGCTTTCTCATTGGCGCACTTACCCAGCAATTCAGGGGTATCAACACCATAGACACGAACGGGTATCTTATTGCCAACAATCCCCGGCCAATCCGGTACTGATACAGTAATGGAATCGCCATCATGCACCCGCACGATGATTGCATCTTTATCGCCATAATCAGCCGCCAAGGCGGGGACTGGGTGTGCGCATGAATATAGAGCAGCCAACAATAAAAGAACTGCTGTATGTCTGATTAAAATTAATTGTTTCATATTGTTAAAATCCCGCCTCTGCTTAAAATATCCAGATCAAGCAGTTTATCTGCCATATCCAGCATGGTATTGATGGTGGTCGCCTTGGACGCGGCATACCGGCATGTTGCCAGTACCGCCACTTGGGCATTGGTAATCTCTTGCAGCCGATACTTTGGGCCGTGCGTGTCCATGCCATCCTTTTCAATTGACGCAGCAGGGTTTGCCGTTGCCGCTTTATCTGAAAACACTAACCTGGAGCTTTTGCCGTCCAGAGCGGCCCCGTCTTTCAGGCTGAAAAATGCCGCGATTGCCGCTGAAAAATCATCTTCTGAAAACAGTCCGTCACGCTCGATGTTCATATCGTTAGTAATTACCATACAACCCTCGCGCCTGTCTCTTCGGTGAGCAGTAGCAGCAACTACGGTTAGCACTTGCTCATCTTCGGCATAGGCTGAAAACAAGGTGCAGGGTTTACCAGAATAGCCGACGATGGTGGTTTGAATGGCTGTTAACATACCGACTGCTTCATAAAACATACTCTACTCATAATTTATTTAGCCACCCAGCGCGATATGAAAACAGACAACCTTGATAGTGCATCAAGAGTTCCCGAGTTAAACCAGATTCGCCATGAAAACACCCATATGAACAAAAGATATGGCCATGTGAACGCCAGCCACCATTTCAGCGACTTAATGTAAACAAACAGCACGAACGGCCAGCCCAGTATCGACAACAGGACAACACGCCCTAAGTTATCCTGAACATCGGCATAATCTTCTTCTGACCTTTTGCCGATATGAATCAGAATAAACAGCGTGATTAGTCCGGCCAGCGCATAAAGTGACAGCCAAAAATTCCAATCTATTAAATGAAATATGTTAATCATGGTGCAATTATTTTATTGATTGACCCTAAAGAATCGGTTGTTGTTCCTATTGGCTTGACGGAATCTACCTCGATCACGACCGCATAACCGGCTGGATCAACAGTTTCAGGTATGCCCTTCCCGTCATTGTTGGCATTGCCCACTTTCGGCGCATCAAACAGCGGAATGGTGGCTTTTAGGGTCAAATCGCACGCCAGAATGACCACATTTTTAATTTCTGTTTGAACCGAAACAAATGGGGTATCTACGCTTTCGATCTGCACCGGCCAGCCATCGGTTACGCCAGCGAAGGTGTAATTGGCATGGAAGCGCCGACCACTAGTCGTATCCATATATAAGCAAAACTGCGAAGCAATAGAGCGGGCTGTTGGTTCGTCGGCGGCAATGACCACCACCTGTGCGCGAATGTCACCGGCAATGGTTCTAAGACCAAAAAGCCGCCCTTTTATTGTGTCACCTGGGATAATCACCGGCATTGAATCTGCTATTTGCCGGGTAAAATCCCGGCCTGTTGGCATGTAGTCTCGTGCAGTCGCCACGATAATGACCGGCAATTTTGCAGGTTTGGTTGCCGCACTGTCGGTATCGTTACGCTGCCATGTCGCCAGCATTTCTTCAGCCTTATCGACCATGCCGGATGTTGCCCAGACAATGCTTAACGGCAGGCCACGGGCGATAAATTCAGGCATTGATTTAGTGGTCGGCACAAGGTAGCTGTAAAAGCCTGCCATATACCCGCCGAAACCGCTTTTTACAGGTTCCAGCATTAGCGGTGCATCCGGCTGATTAGCGATTCATAATCTTCGTTAGCTTTAGCTTGGTCGCCAGATTCGGGCGTGATAAAACCGGGTAGTTTTGCGGTCTGGTTAAAGAAATCGGTATCATTTCGCATCCGGTTGACGCTATCCAGCGATACCGTTAGCGGCGCAATGCCCGTACTATCCAGAACCATGCTGGTGTTGTTCGAGGCCAGCATCGACAGGTATTGTTCGTTTTCAATAACCACACTGTCCAGGGCGGCTGATATTTTGGCTATTTGGGCATCTTTAGCTTCAATAAGAGCTGTCCAGAACGCGTCCTCTTCGCTTTTTACGGCATCAAGAACTTGGTCAAATGTTAGGTCGGCTTGCTGCCCTGAATCATCAACTGAGTCGAGGGCGTATGGACGGTTAAAATGATAATTCGGCGACAAAACCCAATCAAATCCGTACAATTCATTCTTAGCCTGATCAATTGCACTTGAAAATCCACCAACTCGACTAGCGAACATCCGAGCGGCTTTTTTACCAGAACTTGTCTCAAGAAATTCCGTTTGATGCTTAATTGTTCCATCCGGGAACGCTTCAAGATAGGTTGTAACAATGGCAGGCTCAATCTCGTTGTACTTGCCATTAATAACCATACTTTCAACTGGCTCTAATCCAGCAAGAACCCTAGGCTTGTGTCCGAAATATCCAAACATACCCCTCGACTTTATTTTTTCCTGACAAGCCTGCCCATTAATATTATCCATAAGTGCGCGAATATTAAAGTCCCTGTTTTGACCTGTAAACTGCCTACCACGATCCTTTAAGTTATAAGTCACAATTCCGGGTTGTTTCATATCACCATCCTTAACAGTATTAATTAAGCAAATGATAAGTTGATTATTTTGATTAAATCGGTGGTTTTTCCCGAATTAAATATTGATTAATCTTTGTTTTATAGTGGCTAGATCATGGTGTATGATGAGCTTGTGGCTAGGGCATCGAACCCGAAAAGCCGGAACCTTACCGGCCTGCCACACTCTTATTCCTGAAAAATAGGCAATAAAAAAGCCCTAAGGCTTTAATCAAGGGGCTTTTTGGTTATGCCTATTCCAAATCAGCAAACATACCCTCAGCAATAGCCAACGCCTTTGCGGCCCCAGTAACGCCGCCGCCGCCTTTGTCGCTTTCGCACACCATGTAATACGCATTCTCCAGAAATGCAAAACAGACAGCATCCCACAAATCTGGACTGCTCAGCCCATCCCATTCTTTAGCATGTTTAGGCGGCACACTGACCCGGCCTTTATCAGTAAAGGTCTTGGGGATGCGCGATGACTGCCCCACCAACACGTTCTTGTAATCCACTGCCAATATAGAAAGCCTACCCTCTTTAGTCGCTCTGGCCGCTTGGTGCATAGCTTGAGCGCGTAAGTTAAGGTATCGATCCTTATTGGCCTTTTTAAAACAAGGATTACCCCAATTTACCCGGTGAACCACCTTTCCAGAGTCCTCAAGGTCTTGGCAAACATTAATACCGAGTCCACCCGAGTCAACCACGTAGGTTACGTTATTTAAATCCGAACCATGATCCGCCATTGACCACGCGAATTGATTTGAGCGTATTTTGTTGGTAAGGATTGGGATAATGGCAACTTCGACACGTCGAGCATCCGGCCCTATGTCACCATAACCGATAACACGAGCAACCACGCAAGCCGACTTATCGCGCAACCCTTCCCCAGAAGCGATGTCGCCCAACACAAACCAACCAAAATTCTCGCTGTCTTGGATAATGCGCCCCCGTGTGTACATAGATTCAGCGGCAGCAAGGCTCATCATGTGCTTTGATGAATCCTGCGGGAATCGACCTAACAGCCGAACGCCGCGTTCGTCATCATCATACTGGTTCCACAACTCCATCAGTGACTCGTCGCTCACGAATGGCGAATCAAATGAATCAAATACCAGTGGAGCCCACTCCCCGCCGTTATTGATTGAAAGGTCATGCTGTGTTCGGTAGAAAAACCCGGCATTGCGAGTTGGCTGGCTGGTTAATAAAAACCTGTTATGTTGTTCTGTAAGCGCCCCTGAAAGTGTGGTCAATACTAAATCGGGCAATGATGATGCTTCGTCGCCAATTATCAACAACCATTCGCCATGCCGACCGGCCATTTTGTTAGCGGTCTTTTCATTTGCCGTCTTACTCTCAACAAACCATATCGCCTCAAATCCGACAATACGGCATGTTGCGTTGGCTAAAATTTCAACATGATCGGCAATCCAGCCATGAGGCCCGCGCCTGATACGTTCAAGGGCTATGCCTATTTCTTTCCATAGCGTAGCTTTTAACTGATCCATATCGTTAGCGGTCAGCAAGGTTACTGACATGGGATAGCACGTTAGATGCCATAGTACCGTGGTAGCAATGCTTGTGGTTTTACCGACTCCATGCCCAGAAGCAACAGACGTTCGTGACCTGGACGGTGACACACTGCTAAAAAGCTCCATTTGCTGATCGGATGGAATTATCCCCTGAACCTCAATAGCAAATAAATCCAGCCTACCCGCATAGCGCTCACAAAATGGAATCCAGCGAGGTTCTTCCGGGAGCAATAAACGCTTATCCGCCATTATCGTGCTCGATCAAAATACCCAGTCGTTCACGCCTGCCGGATAACATCGCATTCCGTGCTGCCGCTTCTTCAAGCGCCTTGGCATAAATGCCGTCCAATACTTCTCTGGCCGGGAATATGCTTAGGTTTATCTCAAGCGGGGTTTCTACTTTTTCCCTCCAGTGCTTAGGCTGTCGATTATTCAGCCAGTACCGTTGAGCCGCAACCGATGGATCGATCTTTTTTTCAAGGGTGACGACATCTTGGCCTCCCTGACCATCACTTACTAACCTGTCTTCTGTCGTAACATGAAGCCCCATTCCAGACTTGTATAACGAAGATGCCATTTTTGCATCGGCAACAGCCTTGCCTGCAGACATGGACTGAAAAAAATCAGGGTAATCTACCTTCCAATTATTGATAGTTCGCTCATCAACTTCAAAATATTCAGCTAACGTTGCATCGGTAGCACCCATTAAACAAAATTCACCAGCAAGTTCTGCATACTCAGGTTTATACTTTGTTGGCCTACCTACCGGGTTTGATTCTTTGGGCTGTTCTGGCCTGATTAATTTTCTCGATTCAGCAGGCAACTTTTCCACTACTTTCTTTGGTTGCGCAACTTTTACTTTTGGTTGCGGCGTTAGTTGCGAAACTTTTTTAGTTGCTCCAATCTTGGCCCATCC
>JAYTLW010000061.1:0-8555 GCA_043729025.1 Methylobacter sp. | reverse complement strand
TACATCGTTGTTAATCATGGTTAGGTAGTGATGGTTTAGTGTGGTTAATGAGGGGAAGTATCCCGACAAGACGGTTCATTAATCCCTTAATAATTCATTAATCCCGGTCTTGCTGCGGGTTTTTTCATCCACCTGTTTGATGATGACCGCGCAATACAGACTGTACAGGCCGTCTGCCGAGGGCAGGTTGCCGGGAACCACGACAGATCCTGCCGGAACGCGGCCATAGCTGATTTCGCGGGTCTGCCGGTTGTAGATTTTGGTGCTTTGCCCGATGTAAACGCCCATGGAAATGACCGAGCCTTCTTCAACCACAACGCCTTCGACGATTTCCGAGCGTGCGCCGATAAAGCAGTTGTCTTCGATGATGGTGGGGCCGGCTTGTAAGGGTTCCAAAACGCCGCCGATGCCGACGCCGCCGGAAAGATGCACGTTCTTGCCGATTTGTGCGCAGGAGCCGACGCTGGCCCAGGTATCAACCATGGTGCCGCTGTCGACATAGCCGCCGATATTGACGAACGACGGCATTAACACCGCGCCCGGAGCAATGTAAGCGCCGTGACGGACGATGGCGTTGGGCACGACGCGCACCCCGGATGTGGCAAAATCGTCGGGTGAGTAGGTGCTGAATTTTGCTTCAACCTTGTCGTAATATCGGCTGTTGCCGCCTTCGATGACGCGGTTTTCGTTGATTCTGAACGACAATAACACGGCTTTTTTCAGCCATTGGTTGACCACCCATTCGCCGCTGATTTTTTCGGCGACACGGGCTTTGCCGCCGTCCAATAGGTTGATCGCTGTTACGACGGCCGCGCGTATTTCGGCGGAAACATTCGCAGGTGAAATGTCGGCGCGTTGTTCAAAGGCTTCGTTAATGATTTTTTCTAGTTGTGACATGGTTTTTTTTATAAAGAGTTAAGGAAATTTTTTATGCGATGCGCGGCTTCTATACATTCATCCAATGGCGCAACCAGGGCAATTCTGACGTGGTTTAGGCCTGGATTTACGCCGTCAAAATCACGGGATAAGTAACTGCCGGGCAGCACGGTGATGTTTTGTTGGGCAAATAGCTGCCGGGCGAATTCGGTGTCTGAAATCCCCCTGCCTCCCCCTTTTTCAAAGGGGGAGGCAGGTGCGTGTGCATTTTCGTCCGAATCAAAGCCAATCTTTGATCCCCCTTTGAAAAAGGGGGAAGCCGAAGGCAGGGGGATTTTCAACCAGACATAGAAACTAGCTGGCGGTTTGGCGATGTTGCAAACATCACCCAGTATATCGATAAATGCCGCGAATTTTTCGCGGTATAATCGGCGGTTCTCGACAACGTGATGCTCATCCTGCCAGGCCTGGATGCTGGCATGTTGGGTAGGCAAAGGCATCGCGCAGCCGTGATAAGTCCGGTATTGAAAATAGTGTTTCAATATATCAGCGTCGCCTGCAACAAAACCTGACCGTAAACCCGGCGCATTGGAGCGTTTGGATAAACTGTGGAAAATAACACAGCGTTTAAAGGCCGTGTTGCCCATGTTATAGGCCGTTTGCAGCAATCCCGGCGGCGGGTTGGTTTCGTCGTCATAGATTTCGGTGTAGCACTCGTCGGAAGCAATCACAAAATCATACTTTTCTGCCAGATTGAGAAGTTTCTCATGGCTGGCTTGATCTATCACCGAGCCGGTCGGGTTGCCGGGCGAGCATATATAAATCAGCTGGCAGCGTTGCCATATCTCATCCGGCACGGCATCAAAATCCGGTAAATAACCGGACTCTTCCAACGTGTTCAGATAATAAGGCTCAGCCCCTGCCAGCAAGGCCGCACCTTCATAAATCTGATAAAACGGGTTTGGCATGATGACCACGGGCGCGGCGCTAGTCGGATCAATAAGACATTGGGCAAAGGAAAATAATGCCTCCCGTGTACCGTTGACAGGTAAAACCTGGGTTTCAGGATTAATGCAATCAGCCGGAATCTGAAAACGTCGGCTGATCCATTCGGCTATCGCTAGCCTCAGTTCCGGTATGCCTTTAGTGGTTGGATAGTTGGCCAAACCATGCAAATGGGTCAACAGCGCTTCCTGAATCAAATGCGGCGTGGCATGAGTCGGCTCGCCCATAGACAGGGCGATATGGGACAAGTTTTTCGGCGGCGTAATGCCTGTTTTAAGGTGCGCCAGTTTTTCGAACGGGTAGGGATGTAAGTGCTTTAAATTGGGGGTCATCGATCAGTTACAACGCGGGCGTTTGCCCTGTGCTTGAGCCTGTTGGAGCAGCCCCATGGCTTGCGGCATATGTTTTTCAAGATCCTGAATGCGGGTGGCGTGCGACGGGTGAGTCGACATGAATTCTATTGGTTGTTGACCTTGCGAGGCCTGTTCCATTTTTTGCCACAAGCCGATGCTTTGTCTGGGATCGAAACCGGCCTTGGCCATCAAATCCACGCCGATCATGTCGGCTTCGCTTTCATGGACGCGGCTGTAAGGCATCAAGATGCCGTATTGCGCGCCGACGCCGAGCAGGCCAAGCGCCGTTTGGCCCAAGGCGGTTTGCGGCGCGCTGACCGCCTGAATGATGCCCATGCCCTGGCTCACCGCCATTTCTTGCGAGGCGCGTTCATTGCTGTGTTTGGCCAGCACGTGGCCGACTTCATGGCCAATGACAGCCGCCAATTGATCGGAATTGTCGACCAGGGTCAGCATGCCGGTATGTACGCCGATTTTATTGCCGGGTAAGGCAAAGGCATTGGGCGAGGCATCTTCAAAGACCACCACTTCCCAGTTGCCGCCTGTTTCCCGGGTAATCGCCCCGGCGATGCAGCTGGCCAGTTGGTTGTATTTATTGTTGGTGCTGATAGGTTTTTGTTTTTTTAAATTATCAAAAGCCTGCAAGCCCATTTGATCGATTTGCGTATCGGGCATGAACACAAATTGGCTTCTGCCGGTAGGGCTGGTGATGCAAGCGCTTAACAAACAGGCGGTTATCAGAGCTGGGAAGGTTTTTTTGAACATGAAGAAATGGCGGGTAGTTGCTGTTATGTCGGCCATTTTAACGTAAGTTTTTAACCGAGGTTTAAAAATGTAGTCGGTTTTTGCAATTTTTACTTTGTATGATGTCGGTTTCTGGTAGGTTTTTTCATGGCATGATGAATCTTACTCACTGTAGGTGAATGCAACTACTCCCAAGCAAAGTCGCCACAGATTCACTGATTAACATTATTAATAATCAGCGAATCTGTGGCAATTTATCTCTTGAAGGGCGCCATAAACATTTCGTGCTTTTCGTGTCTTTCGTGGACAGAAAGTTTAATTTCGCTTAGTTCAGGATTTTGGCGAACATCGCATCATAATCGGCTTTTGACATGACACCGCTGACCCCGGTGCGCTGATGCGCCTTGTCGAAGAAATAGGTTCGGGGCAACTCGCCATACCATTTGGGATCGATTTCAAATTGCAGTTTTTGGGTGTTTTCTTCGGCATAAACCCAGTTTTCAAGTTCGGACAAGTGGTGTTTTTCAAGTATCGGTTGAATTTGCTCGATTGCAGATAACTCATCCGCCGCCAGCATGATTATTTTAAGCTCGGGTCTGCTTTGATGAATGTCGCTGAGTAAGGCCATGTCTTTTAGGCAGGAAGAACAATTTACCGACCAAATGATCAGCATGAACGGCCGGTTGGCATTATCGGCCAACAGCTGCTGATAACTTCCCGAGGTAAATGCTGACGGCTCTGCCTGTGCAGGCAGGTTAAATACAGTCAAGAGCAGCAATAAAAGGCTGGAACAAGGTTTTTTCAGGAGCATGGTTTTGTTTTATAAAAGTTTAGTGGGCGATTCAATTTATCGGTATTAAACGATAGCCTTCATTTTTGCTATTCCATGACACGAAAACAGCTTCATTATGACTCAGCAAAAACGGATAGTCGACATCAGCCGTGCTTTCTGCGATAGATTTTGCATGCGACCAAGTGCGGCCGCCATCGTGCGATTGCATAACCCTAAGCTGTGTTTTGTTGCCGTCAAACTCAATCCAACACAGAGTGATACGTTTGCCTGTAGCCATGACATCGGGATGGCTGGGCAGTTTTCCGGCGTCACCTAAGGTTAGTGGGTTTGAAAAATGTTGTCCCCGGTCGGACGAATAAGCATAGAACAAGCCCTGGCGCACACTGCCTTGGGTAAACCAGGCGATATGGTAGTTATTATCGCTGATGGCAATGGCCGGGCCGTGATCAGGGCAGGCCTCGATAGCCCATTGGTCGAAAGTGACGCGCCATTCCAGCGGATTCTTGCTACCGGCTTGCGTTTTGATCAGGCCATGATCGCGAATGCCGCCCGGATAAATAAAGCGCGCCATTAAAACGGCCTCTCCATCGCTGTCGAAAGCCGCCGCAATCCGGCAGCAATCGCAGAGGGTATCGGAGAGTTTCTGGGCGACGGTAAGGCGGCTCTGGCCGTCGATAGTGGTGTAATAAACGGCATTTCCAAGTTGTTTCCAGTCGGTGCGGTTGCGTTCGTCATGCCAGAACACATAGGTCTGACCCGAGGGAGTCAAGGCTAGACGTCCCTGAAATGAATTGGCCTCGGACGCTTTGTCGCTTAAGGGCGCCGGCGCTGAAAAACTGCGGCCGTTATCGGCGGACACACTGAAGTAGATGGTTACCGGTTGGGTAGCCTCGGCTGCATAAATAACAGTGATCTTGCCGGAGCGATCAACGGCGATGCCGGGCCGATTTTCGCCACTCACCTTGATGCGCTGCGACTGGGTATTGATAAGCACAGGCGCGCTGAATGTTTTACCCAGATCGGTGGAGTAATCGACATAGACATGATGTTTTTCCGGCACGATCCGCCACAACCGGCCGTCCTGGCTGAACGCGGTGCTGACGAACAGGCCGCCACCTTCAGGATAATGGCTGTAATCGCCGGTTCCGGAGCTAAGATGATCCAGATTGCCGTGGCTACAGGCGCCGAGCGCTAATGCGCCGATCAGCAATAGCTGCCTATAAAATCGTGTGTCGATGGCCGGTAAATTTATCATGTCATTAATCCAAAATCGGCAAATAACGGGTACTAGAATGCGACCACGAAACGGTAAGTAATCCGGTAATCGGGGGGCGTCTGATAGCCGTTAAAGTCTTTGACTATCGGCGCGCCTATAGAAAGCGCGGTATTCCAGCTTTTGCCGCCGGAATAGCGGATGCCTGGGGAGATAAAGACGGTATTGCCGCCAGAGTTGCGATCATAAACCCCATCGGCAAATTTTTGACGATCCTGGCGCTCGCCGTTTAATTCCAAAATAGCCGTCCATGGCGCATTGTTACTGGAAGAGAAGAAGGCGTTGCGGGCCGGTGCGCCGAAGGCATAGGAAAGCGCTAGGTTATAACCGAAATTATCACCCATGTCAGTTCCTTGCGCGCCTTTGGTCGCTACGGTATAGAGAACATTGGTGTCAAACGAGAACGAGCCCATCGCTCGGGTGAAAGAAATTCCTGCCGAAGGATTCCAGGAGCCACTGCCGGGTTGGTGGTGTGTTTCAAATTTTTCGCCTTGAATGGTTTTTACACCTGTTTCGCCGGTAGGCGTTTTAAGGCCTAGCGTAACCGATGCATGGTTTAAATTATCGGTACTGTGAAAAAAGCGATATTGACCAAAAATAGAAACATCACCAAAACCGTTGGAATCGCCGTGCTTCTGAACCTCCACTTCGTTTTCTTTTTCGTGAACATGCGGTGAGCGTATGCCGGAACGCAGGACGTAAGGCACTTTGATGCCCAAGGTTAAATCGTCGGAAACGCCGTAAGCTGCAAATACCGAAGGTTGCAAATAAGTATTCACGCTATGCACATCATCGTTGCCGCTTGCATTCAAATCCAGAAGTTTTTGATTGGAAGCACCATCAAAACTGACAAATTGGGTGATCACGCCGGTAGCCCACATATTGGCCGGAAGCGTAACACCGGGTTGGGTGATAATCGGTGATGCGGTGCCTATTCCGAAACCCAGCGAACCGTGATCGGCCAGCGCCGCGCCGCTGTATAGGGCGAACACAGAACTTAAAGCGATCGCAAGAGGTGTTTTTTTCGATAGGATCATGACTAACCTTCATTTATTGATTTAAGTTACGCAAAAATAGTAAGCCGACTATTTCAGAGCAGTATAACTACGCATCAGCGGCTTGCTGTCATCGGTATATTAACATTTTCATAATAACTAAAGACACTGGCAAAGCCTATTAAAGTGAGCAGCCTGGTCAATTGAACAGTTGCACAATGCCGGTGATTTGCATTCAGGCAGCTGGATAAGAAATATTAACGGTATCGAGAGATAAACTTCAGCAGTTATTGTGCCAGGGATTGCTTATATTCGATAAAGCCAGTCAATTCAAGGTTGGCCGGAATATCGCATTTCGCCGAATTGGAGTTTTTAACTAAAAGTGTGGCATATGACCTATTTTAGTGTGGCATATGACGCAGTTTGAGCAAAGGCCGATTCCGCTCATCTTAGTCCTATCGTTCTTAATTCTTATGCGGTAAATGACAGAGTAAGGAACGCGCATGAAATAAGTTGATCATCTGTGGGGGCGAATTCATTCGCCCTGGGCGGATAAATCAGCCCCCACATCTCGGCTGACCAATATTTCATTGGTAATCGTTCCTAAGTTTTTTTACGCCGTGATTGCGAGGCGAAAAATGCCCTGCGATCAATAAACCCAGAAACTGCAAAATATAAAAAAATCATCCGCAACAGCCTGCAAATTCCAGTTAGCGGACATCTATAATATGTGGTACAACATAATTCAACTGATGCTACCTGCTATGGCGGCGGGGAGCATCGAGTTTTGATTTGGAAAATCATTGGGTAAACACAACTACCGGATAACACTATGGCGATAAATACCAACAGACCCACGTCCCCGCATTTGCAAGTCTACAAACTGCCTTTAACCGGCCTTATTTCCATCACTCACCGAATGACCGGCGTCATGCTCACAGCCGGTTTGCTGCTATTCGTTTATGTCGTTTCGGCGTTGGCAGACGGTGCAGATTCTTATGCCGCAATGCAGACGGTCATGAATCTAGGGCTGATCCGATTGCTGTGCTGGGGTTTTATTTATGCGCTGTTTTTCCATCTATGCCATGGCGTACGGCACTTGATTTGGGATTCCGGCTCAAGTTTCGAACCGGCTACGCTGAATCGTTACGCGATGATTGAGCTCGCGGCTTCATTAGCGCTGACATTAATGACTTTTGTATGGGGATATTATGGATTATAGAACGCCTTTATCCAGGGTTAAGGGCTTGGGCTCAGCCAAAAGCGGAACGGCTCACTGGTGGATGCAGCGCGTCACTGCCGTTGTGCTGATTCCGTTGTCTTTTGGGTTGATTAATTTTCTGGGTTTGAGCTTGACCGCTCCTTATCAGCAAACCATAGCCTGGCTGACGTCGCCTTTGAATACCGTGTGCATCGTGGCATGGATCATCGCCGTTTTTTACCATGCCGCCTTGGGTTTACAGGTGGTGATTGAAGATTATGTCGCCGCCGAAGGCTATAAAATTATTTTAATCTGGGCCGTCAATCTGGCTTTTTTGTTTTTGGCGATTGCGGCTTTGTTGGCTGTGTTTCGCATCGTATCGATAGGGTAACTCATGTCCGCAGATTATAAGATTATTGAACATGCTTACGATGTGGTGGTAGTCGGCGCCGGTGGCGCAGGGCTGCGAGCGACTTTGGGCATGGCAGAAAAAGGCATTAAAACCGCCTGCATCACCAAAGTATTTCCCACCCGCAGCCATACCGTCGCCGCGCAAGGCGGCATCAGCGCGGCGCTGGGCAATATGGGCGAAGATGACTGGCGCTTTCACATGTACGACACGGTCAAAGGCTCCGACTGGCTGGGCGATCAGGACGCGATTGAATACATGTGCCGAGAAGCCATCCCTGCCGTGATCGAGCTGGAACATTACGGCGTACCTTTTTCAAGAACAGCCGACGGCAAAATCTACCAGCGCGCGTTCGGCGGCATGACCACGCATTACGGCAAAGGCCTGGCGCAACGTACTTGCGCGGCGGCTGACAAGACCGGTCATGCCATTTTGCATACCTTGTACCAGCAGTCGTTAAAGCATAAGGCTGAATTTTTCGTGGAATATATCGCGCTGGATTTGATCATGGAGGACGGCGAATGTCGTGGCGTATTGTGCTGGCGTCTGGATGATGGCACTTTGCATTTGTTTAAAGCCCAGATGACGGTATTGGCAACCGGCGGTTATGGGCGCACGTTTTTTTCTTGCACCTCGGCGCATACCGTGACCGGCGACGGCAATGCGATGGCCTTGCGCGCCGGTTTGCCGTTGCAGGATATGGAGTTTATCCAGTTTCACCCGACCGGTATTTACGGCGCAGGCTGCCTGATTACCGAAGGCGTCAGAGGCGAGGGCGGTTATCTGACCAATTCGGAAGGCGAGCGCTTCATGGAACGCTATGCGCCGTCCGCCAAAGATCTCGCTTCCCGCGATGTGGTCAGCCGCGCGATGACCATAGAAATCAACGAAGGCCGGGGCGTAGGG
>JAYTLW010000060.1:0-8512 GCA_043729025.1 Methylobacter sp. | reverse complement strand
AGATTCTCGGCGTCCAAAGTCGCCAATACCGCCAAAGCCGCGCTACAGGCTAAGGGATTGCCGCCAAAAGTAGATCCGTGATTGCCAGCAGTTAAAACCTGAGCCGCCTTGCCTCGGGCAAGACAGGCGCCGATCGGTACGCCGTTGCCCAAGGCTTTGGCCAGGGTGCACACATCGGGCAGTATGGCGTTGTGCTGGAAAGCGAGAAACTTCCCGGTACGACCCACGCCGGTCTGGATTTCATCGAGCATCATCAACAGGTTATGCCGGTCGCACAGACTGCGTATCCGGTTAAGATAATCGGCGGCGGGAATATTGACGCCGCCCTCACCCTGTATAGGCTCAACCAAGATGGCGACGACATTTTTGTGCCGCTCAATAGCGTGCTCGATTGCGCCGACGTCGTTGTAGGGTACGCGTATAAACCCTTCTACCAGCGGCGCAAAGCCTTGCTGGATTTTGGTGTTGCCGGTAGCGCTCAAGGTCGCCAATGTGCGGCCATGAAAACTTTTGTCCATGACGATAATCATAGGGTTTTCTATGCCTTGCTCATGACCGTATTTGCGCGCCAATTTGATCGCTGCTTCATTGGCTTCGGCGCCGGAATTGCAAAAAAACACATTATCCATGCCGCTTTTTTCGGCCAATCGGTCAGCCAACTGCTCCTGAACGGCGATACCGTATAGGTTTGAGGTATGCAGCAGTTTTTCGCTTTGTTTGCAGATCGCTTGATGCACGGCCGGGTGAGCATGGCCCAGGCTGCATACCGCTATGCCGGATAGCGCATCCAGGTAACGGGTATTGTTCCGGTCGAACAACCAAGCGCCCTCGCCGCGTTCAAAGGTAATGGCTAAGCGTCCATAGGTAGGCATAATGTGGCTGGTCATGGCATTATATTTAAGGAATACAGGCTGCAAGCCGCCGCCTAAAAAAATGCTCGATTATAGATTTCAATTTAGTCCGAGGCAAGCGCAAATGAAAAGTCAGCGGTCATAAACAACATACAAACATGCTATTCAAACTAGAAAAATTGATCCACGAAAACCACAAAAATATTCAAAAGAGAAACTGCGCTATAAATCGTTACCCGAAGAATGAAGGCTGTACGTAACTTCTCATTACTCAAGGGTGGCATTCAGCGAAGAAGGCGCGCAGGGCGCGCCCTCCGATTTATTTCGTGTCTTTCGTGGATCGATCACCCAGCCAGTCATGCGGCTTTAAATACTCGTCATACAGCATGGCTTCCGCGCTGCCGGGCTCTGGCTGCCAGTTGTATTTCCAGTGAGCCACCGGCGGCATGGACATTAAAATCGACTCGGTGCGTCCGCCTGATTGCAGGCCGAACAAGGTGCCGCGATCATAAACCAGATTGAATTCAACATAGCGCCCCCGGCGGTAAAGCTGGAACTCGCGTTCCCTATCGCCGTAAAGCGTGTCCTTGCGTTTTTGCACGATAGGCAAATAAGCGTCAATATAATGATCGCCGACGCTTTGCATAAAAGCGAAACACTTTTCAAAGCCCCATTCGTTCAAATCATCAAAAAACAGCCCGCCTATGCCACGGGTTTCATTTCGGTGTTTGAGGAAAAAATACTCATCGCACCATTTCTTATAAGCCGGATAAATATCCTCGCCGAAGGGCTGACAGGCGGCTCTGGCGCATTGATGCCAGTGCAGCACATCTTCTTTAAAGGCATAAAACGGGGTTAAATCAAAGCCGCCGCCGAACCACCAGATGGTCGGCTCGCCCGGTTTTTCCGCGATTAAAAACCGCACATTGGCGTGTGAGGTCGGCACATAGGGATTTTTGGGATGGATGACCAGCGACACGCCCATCGCCTGAAATTGCCGATTCGCCAGCTCCGGTCTTTTGGCCGTCGCCGATGGAGGCAGCTTAAAGCCGAACACATGCGAATAATTAACGCCGCCCTGCTCGATAACCTGACCATTTGCCAATACCCGGGTTCTGCCGCCCCCGCCTTCATCTCTATCCCACAAGTCTTCAATAAACCGGGCCTTAGGCTCTACGCATTCCAGCGCCGCGCAGATTCGGTCTTGCAAGTTAAGCAGGTAGTTTTTTACTTGGCTGATGTTTTCAATATTCATATAGGGTGCCGATGTTGTGTTTTAAATGCCGATACAGAGCTGTAATAATATCACCTCTAGTACTTAGTTAATTTAGAAATGACGGGTACCTGTAACTGTGGGGGCGGCTTTAGCCGCCCAGTGGCGACTGAAGTCGCCCTCACATCCAGTTGCTTAACCGTCAGAATAAAGTTGACTAAGTGCTAGCAGGTGATAAGTCGAACTAAACCTTAGCCTGATGCAGCTATTTTGTGTGCATTTGAAAAATTTAGCCAATCGAAAAAGGCGCTGACGTATACTTGGCGCTGTTCAAATAATAAATAAAGAGGACGGACGATGTTAAAACTACCCAGCCTAAAAACCACTGGATATATTCTGGCAACACTAATCGCGCTATTTTTTAGCGGTTTGTCTGCTGTTTCGGCCCAACAAAAATCAGGCCTGAATAGAACCGTGCTGTTAGAAAAAAAACTGGAACTTTCCGGCCCCAACATTAATGCCAAAATGATTCGGGTCGAATTTCCATATGGCTATAAAACACCGAGCCATACCCACGAAGGACCTGGGCCGCGTTATGTGGTCAAGGGCACGCTAAAAGTCATTGAGCAGGGCAAAGTCAGCAGTTATTCTGCCGGTGAAGTTTTTTGGGAAACCGGCGAGCTGATGTCGGTAGAAAACATCGGCGACGATACGGCGGAACTGATTATTTTTGAATTAGCACCGCTTAAGTAAGCGCTTCAAGGGTGGCTGCGCCCTTGTAATCTAAGCTGTCGACACCCGTCATAGCACCGCCATTCCGGTAGGCCATCCTATCTAGCGCCCTGCCCTACCCAATTAAAACTAATGCGCATCTATCTGGCCTACCTTACTGTTATATTACTTTGGGCGACGACACCGCTGGCCATCAAATGGAGCGGCGAAGGGCCGGGCTTTCTGTTCGGCGTGACCACGCGCATGGCGATAGGTACGGTCTGCATCTTAGTGATATTGGCGCTGTCAAAACAACGCTTAGCCCGGAATCGTAAAGCCCTTGAGACCTACCTGGCCGTGGCCCTGCAAATTTATGGCTCGATGCTGGTGGTTTATTGGGCGGCGCAATATATCCCTTCCGGCTGGATTTCGGTGATCTATGGGCTTTTGCCGTTGATGACGGCTTTATTGGCCGCGATCTGCTTAAGCGAGCGGAGCCTAACGGTCGGCAACATCTTGGCCTATGTCCTGGGTATAGCCGGTTTGTGGATCATGTTCGGCTCGGCGCTGCAATTGGGGCATGATGCAGTGCTGGGTATCATCGGCGTACTGGTGTCGACATTGTTACAGGCCATCAGTTCGGTTTGGATCAAGCGCATTGATGCAAACATACCGGCTATATCCCAGGTGTGTGGCGGGCTGTTATTGTCTCTGCCGCTTTACCTGATAACCTGGGCGATATTTGACGGTCATTGGCCGACTACAATTTCACCGGTTAATCTTGCCTCTATCATTTACCTGGGTATGGTCGCCACGACCGTCGGCTTCGTGCTTTACTATTATTTACTCCTTTATCAAAACGCCACCAAGGTCGCACTGGTGACCCTGGTTTCACCGGTCATGGCTCTGCTATTGGGTCATGCCGTCAATCATGAACCGCTGACCATGAAAGTGGCGACCGGCACCTTGCTGATACTCGGCGCCTTGCTGATGCATGAGTTTTTTGATCGCTTAATCGCTTCAAGATCCGTTAAATCACCCGATAATTTATCGGGTTAAGCTTGAGACTGGGATAGAGTCGTGGCTGCGCATCCAGCAAATCAAAGGATGAGTCCGGAGCTTACGAACGATAAATCAACCTCAAGGCATATTTTGTAAAGCGGCAATACGCTCTTCCAGGGGCGGATGGCTCATAAACAATTTCATCGCGCTGCTGCCATTAATGCCGAAAGCCGCCAGTTGACCGGGCAGATCTTGCGGCTCGTATTCACGTTGCAAGGCGCGTAACGCGCCGATCATTTTTCCACGTCCGGCAAGCTTGGCGCCGCCCGCATCGGCTTTAAATTCCCGGTAGCGGGAGAACCACATGACCAGCATGGAGGCCAGGAATCCCAGAGCAATTTGCGCAACCATCTGGGCAATGTAGTAGCCCATGCCATGATTGCGCTCGTTTTGAAGAATAACCCGGTCAACCACATGACCGATGATGCTGGCGAAAAAGTAAATGAAGGTGTTTACCACGCCCTGCATCAAGGCCATGGTAACCATATCGCCATTGGCGACATGGGTGATTTCGTGGCCGAGCACGGCTTCAACTTCATCATTGCTCATGCGTTGCAACAATCCGGTGCTGACCGCCACCAGCGCGCTGTCTCTGTTCATGCCGGTGGCAAAGGCATTGGCTTCGGCAGCCTGAAAAACGCCCACTTCCGGCATGCCGATGCCCGCTTTCCTGGCTAGCTCAGCTACCGTAGTAAGCAGCCATTGCTCGGTCTGGTTTTGTGCTTGTTCGATAACCTGGACACCCATCGCCTGTTTTGCCATCCACTTCGACATGGCCAGAGAAATGACCGAGCCGGTCATGCCGATGATTGCCGACATATACAGCAGCGCGTTAAGGTCAAGATTTAAACCCTGCGCATCTAAAGTGCCGGTTAAGCCCAACAGGTTAAAGACAATGCTGATCACAACCATAATGGCAACGTTGGTCGCCAGAAAAAGAAAAATGCGCATCATAGTAAGGCCTCCTCTATCAAATTCAGGTTGAGTAACATAAAGTCATTCCTTCGGAATGGTAATGGTCAGCACGCCGTTACGGTATTCGGTTGTCATTTTGGCCGCGTTGGCCGGGCCCGGTAAGGTTAGCACCCTTTGAAACTGACCGACAAAGCGCTCCCGGTACTGATATTGTCCGTTTTTTTGATCGGTTTCATCCTTGCCGTGTTCGGTTTTAATCGATATGCGCAAGACCTGATCTTCCAGTTTTACCTCCATCGATGACTCATCGGCGCCTGGCGCATTCACTGTGACAATATAGCGATCTGATTTTTCCTGTAAATCCACGTCAGGCGTTGCGCTTAAACTGCCTACAGGGTTTTTCATATGGAAACGCGAAAATGAATCTCCGAACATCTGTTCCATTTCATTTTGCATGTGCTGGATTTCAGCATAAGGATCCCAAGGGCGGCCTTTAAAGAAGGGGGCATCCTTGTCTGACTTGAACAGATCGGGTTTGGTTGCTTTGACTTGAGCATCGTCGGCCTGACTGTAAGGCTCACTCAGCCGGTTGATCCGATCATTCAGTCGAAACATCATATAAGCCTGTATTCCCAGAACCATGACCAATACGGCCGCTATCGCGGCAATGGTTTCATTTTTCATTGATGTACTCCCCACAAATTGCAGACGCCCCCAATGTCGGAAATAGTCGCTTTATTTCGGGCATTAATCATCGATGATTAATGCCCGAATATGCGGACTATTGGATTTCGATGTTTTTGCGTTTGCTTTTTTCGGTTTTGGGAATGCTTACTGTCAGTATGCCGTCTTTAAACGAAGCTTTCGCCTTGTCGCCATCGACATTGTCGGGCAAGGACAGGGTGCGCTGAAATTCGCCGTGCATGATTTCGCGGCGAAAATATTTGCCTTTTTCCTCTGCCTTTTTTTCTTCCTTGGTGGTGGTGCGGATGGTGATGGTCTGGTTGTTAACCGACAGCTCCAGGTTTTCTTTTTTAACACCCGGCAAGGCAGCCTGGACTACTACCTCATTTTCATGATCGAGAATATCAACCCTCGGCATGCTTATTTCCGGCAGGGTAGGCATATTCCAGTCCAGCAAGCGGGGCCATTTGCGCGACAGAAAATCGTCAAAAAAGTTGTCGAATTCATCAAATGAAAGTAAGCTGCCCAGCGATGTTTTGGGTAATAATTCTGAACCCTTTTTTGATGCATCCATTTCTTTATTTTTCATACGTTTCTCCAGTAAATTAATTGAGTGTCAGTCTATTACGATAATGCGACTCCTTTAGAGATAGAGAAGTTACAGAGCCACTACCTCAGAGCAAAAACTCCTGTTCCGCCTCAAGCCAGTCTTCAAGTTCGTAACCCGGCGCAAAGCCCCGCTTTTCAGCCTTGTAATAGGCAAGTTCTGCAATCTTCGCATCACGATCCGGCAGACAGATCGGTGTGCTGTCTTTGCCGGAATTTGAGGTTTCTTCTTTAGTTTCGGTAAATAGTTCGGCCATATATCACCTCTTTAGAACGTATTGATGCTTGAGCTAGGTATGAAATAAACACCTAGTGATTATCGTAACCAGCAAAAAAAAAGGATATTGGTACAAATACGTAAGAGCCGCATTAAAGGTATAATTTGACCGAATTATGCTGAGCGTCGGCTTTCTTACAGTGCGGTTTAATGACAAAAAATCAACCTGATCAGCAAGAAACTTCAGCCAGCACCGTCATTCCGGCAGGGATTCATTTCAGGCTGTCCTGCCGAAATCCAGGCTTCATGGATGACTCGAAGCTTGCTAATCAGGAAAATCAATAAGCTGAGGAAAAAATGTTAAAAAAATATTGCGCGGCATTTCTTTTGGCGGCTGTTTTTGGGTCTCAGGTTTATGCCGATGGCACTAGGGCTGCGATTGCCAGTGCGCATCCCTTGGCGACGGCGGCCGGATTTGAAATCTTGGCTAAGGGCGGTAATGTTTTTGATGCGGCGGTGGCGGTCAGCGCAACATTGGCGGTGGTTGAGCCCTCGGGCTCCGGGCTGGGCGGCGGCGGTTACTGGTTGCTGCACCGGGAGCCGGACGGTTTTGAAACCATGATCGACGGGCGCGAGCAAGCGCCGTTGGCGGCTCATCAGGCCATGTTTCTGGATAAGTCCGGCAAGGTGATTCCCCGTTTATCGCTCGATGGCGGCCTAGCGGCCGCTATTCCCGGCCTGCCTGCGGCTTTGGCGCATTTGTCGGAAAAATACGGGCGCTTGCCGCTGGCGGAAAGTCTGCAACCTGCGATCAGGGCCGCGCAAAGCGGTTTTGCGCTCGGCGAAAAACACCGCAAGCAGCTTAAATTCAGGGCTGAAGCGATAAAAAAATACCCGCAGACCGCAGCAATATTCCTGACTGACGGCGATATTCCCAAAGCTTATTCGATACTCAGGCAAGCGGATTTGGCTCATACCTTAAAACAACTGGCCAACTCGGGACGGGAGGGGTTTTATGGCGGCACGATCGCCGATAAACTGGTGGCGGGCGTCAACAAGGCCGGCGGCATGTGGACAAAACAGGATCTTGCCTCTTACCGGATTGTCGAGCGCGAGCCGGTAACAGGGCTTTATCTAGGCATAAAAATCACCAGCGCCGCGCCCTCGTCATCCGGCGGCATCGTGTTGATCGAGGCCTTGAATATTTTGTCGGGCTATGATTTAAAAGAGGTTAATGAACTGACCCGCAAGCATCTTATCGCCGAGGCTCTGCGCCGCGCTTATCACGACCGGGCCTTATATCTGGGGGATCCGGATTTTATCACTATGCCGGTTAAGCGTCTGTTGAATGCAAATTATGCGGCCGGCTTGCGCAGCAGTCTGCGCCCCGATAAGGCCTTGCCCAGCGCACTGCTGTCGGGGGACATTGAGCCTCAAGCCGAAGGCGTTAACACCAGCCATTTTTCGATTATTGACCAGCAAGGCAATCGGGTTGCCGCAACCTTAAGCCTTAATTTTCCTTTTGGCGCCGGTTTTGTAGCGCCCGGAACCGGCGTGTTGCTGAACGATCAAATGGATGATTTTGCCGGCCAGCCGGGCGCGATGAACGGCTACGGTCTGATAGGCGGCGTCGCCAATGCCATTGCGCCGGGCAAGCGCATGTTATCGAGCATGGCCCCCACTTTTCTTGACGACGGTCATAACGTTGCGGTGTTGGGGACACCTGGCGGCAGTCGCATCATCTCGATGGTGCTGTTGGCTGCGCTGGATTTTGCCCAAGGTTACGGGCCTGACTCCTGGGTGCAAGTGCCGCGTTTCCACCATCAGTTTATGCCGGATGTGATCGAATACGAACACGGCGCAATCTCGGCAGATGAACGCGCAGGCCTTGCCGCACTTGGGCATCAGCTGAAAGTAACAGCCGACGTCTATGGCGATATGCAGGCGGTGCAGTGGCATAAAACCACGCATCGACTGACTGCGGCCAGCGATCGTCGGGGCGAAGGGCGGGCTGTCGTAGCTGAGTAGGCTGCGCCGCGCGCACCTTTTCTGAGCAATGATTTTTTAAGTTTTATGATCGAAGCTGTCTTTTAGGATTATGCATTGAATACCGACACCATCCAGATTTGGCACGGCAATATCGCCGATGAGAATTCTGATTATCAAGACCACTGGCGCATACTCGACGCCGCCGAGCAAGCCCATGCCGGAAAAATAACCAACGACTTGCTGCGTAACCGCTATGTAGTCGTG
>JAYTLW010000059.1:0-3973 GCA_043729025.1 Methylobacter sp. | reverse complement strand
GCCATTTGCTCCTGGGCGTTAACAAAAGCCTGCCGGGTTTTTGATGTCAGCGGCATTATGTCCTTGCCGATTTGCACCTGCTTGCACAGCGGCAACAGCATTTCCAGCGCGCCCTTGCAATAAAGCACCACGCCTTTGGGCGTTTGATGGATGGTAGACAGCCGCTTGCGGTCGGTATCGAACGGTACTTCGTTGATCTTGGGGTAAGTGCAAGCTTCGCCCAGACAGGTTTTGGCCATATGCACCAAGGCGATTTCCATCGGATCCCCCAAGGTCTGCCATTTCCCGGCAACCAGGGTTTCTTTCAGGTTGTGGCAGAGCGACGCATCCTCGAAAAAGCGCCGATAGGTTCGCGCCAGTTGTGGCTGCCGCTGTATCTCTGTAGGCGTCAGCATATGCTCACCCAGAAAAAGCGCGCTCACCGCCATGCGGTTTTCGGTCAGTGTGCCGGTCTTGTCGGTACAGATCACCGTCGCCGAACCCAGCGCTTCGACAGAAGGCATGTGCCGGATCAGCGCATTACGCTTGGCCATGCGCTGAGTCGCCATCGCCAGCGATAAGGTGACCGTCGGCAATAAGCCTTCCGGCACGTTGGCGACGATAATGCCGATCGCGAAGATGAAGTTTTCCCAGAACGACAAGCCCATGTTGCGTCCGATAAAGAAAAACACCACGCCCAAAGTCACCGATAGCAGCGCGATAAGACGGCTCAGGCGCACTATTTCCAGTTGCAGAGGAGAAACCGTTTTAACGGCGGTTTGGGTTAAATGGGCGATCTTGCCGAATTCCGTATGCATTCCGGTCGCAAACACCACCGCCCGGCCTTCTCCCGATACGATTGATGTGCCTGCCAACAAGGTGTTGCGGCTATGCTCCAGGCTTTCTTCGGAAGAAGGTTCGGCATCTCGCGCTTGTGGCCTGGATTCGCCGGTGACGGTGGCGTTGTTGACGCGTAGCGTGTAGGCTTCGAGCAATCGGCAATCCGCAGGCACATTGTCGCCCTCCTGCAATAAAATCACATCGCCGGGCACCAGATCGACGGCCAAAATCAGCCCGACCTCGCCGGTTCTCAGCACCTTGACATAATAGGGTAAGAGCTTTTGCAAGGCGGAAAGGGCGCGTTCGGCGCGATACTGCTGCCAGAACGAAAACAAGCCGTTGATCAGAATGACGCCGAGTATCGCTACACCCAATGTTGCCATGCCGCCGCCCGGTTGCCGGGATTCGGCGAAAAACGCCAGGCCAGCCGCCAGCCAGAGTATCAGCGCGAAAAAATGCACAAATTCCTTGAAAAAACGCAGTATCAGCGATTCGCCCCGCAGCTCTTCGACCCGGTTCGATCCGTACTCGTCCAGGCGGTATTTTACCTCGGCCTGCGACAGTCCGTCATGGCGACTGTTAAGGCTTGTCAGCGCCTCATCGGCAGTGAATTGATGGATTTTCATGGCGACTCCCGCTAACAGACATGGAAAAAACAGCTCTATCCGACTCGTCAGTCTAAAATAACACGAGTTTTATGATTCTTTGATCAGTTGAATGACCAAGTATTGTATTATTCTTGTTTTTTTTTAGATTTCAGGAGTGGATTATGATCAATTACGAGCAGAGCAAAAAAGCCAGGCGTATCGCTGCGGTGGTTTATCTTTTGATCATGGCGGTGGTGTTGGGCGGGACTTACCTGTCGCAACAGCAAAAAGCGGCGGCCGAACAGGCATCTCAGGCTATGTCCAGTCAATAGATTTTTAAAACATACAAGGCTGGATCGATCAACGATACAAAAAAACGCCTGTTTTTATAAGCTATATCAAGGCTTGTAGATTGACGGCAAGGTGTTCGATCATCGTTGACGGACAGGGTAATGCTTATCTATAAAGCGCCGCCGCAGCTGCTGCCTTGTCCTGCCGTACAGCCGTAGCAATGCGCAGCCGTAGCAATTGCCGCGCTGCTCAAGGCTTCCAGGATTAAATCGGCGATATGCACACGCGGCTCGGTTACCGCCCCCAGCGGTAGGGCGAGCATCTGGTTGAAGTCGCAATCGTAAACATATCCCTGCCAATCGATGCTCAGCGTATTCAGGCACATCAGCTGGGCGAGATTGTCCTCGCGAAAACTGTCGCGCAACACGTTCAGATACGCGTCAAACCGGCCCTGACTGACCAGCATGCTGCCGAAACGCTTGATCGGCATATTGACGATCGCATAAAGTTTATTAAAGACAATGCTGTAATGCTCCAGCAAATGCTGTTTATAGGCCAGTTCCAGGCTTTGTTGATCGGGCGGCAGTACCGCATCTTGCGGGTTATAAACCAGATTAAGCTGCAACAGGTCTTGCTGACCGTAACCCAATCGGTTCAGACGCTGTAAAGCGGACAGACTATCTTTAAATACGCCTTTGCCGCGCTGTTTGTCGACATTTTCTTCCAGATAACAAGGCAGCGAGGCAGTGACTTCCACCTGCTGATTGGCCATAAATTCCGCCAAACCCGCATAACGCTGATCTTCCAGTATGGTCAGATTGCAGCGATCGATGACCTTGATTCCCTGCTCGCGCGCCGCCTTTACCAGATACTGAAAATGCGGGTGCATTTCCGGAGCGCCGCCGGTTAAGTCCAGGGTATGGATATGGGCCGCTTGAGCCAAGGCCAATACCTGTTCCAGAGTTTCCCTGCTCATCATCTCGGTGCGCTTGGGCCCGGCGTTGACATGACAATGTACGCAGCTCAGGTTACAAAGATAGCCCAGATTAACTTGCAGAATTTCCAGCGGTTTACGGAAAATGGCCGGAAAGTCGCTGTCGGTTAAGAGTGGTCGAGTGTCGTGCATGATTACTCCTTGGAAAACCAAATGTCGCCGTAAAAGGCGGAAACCTGTCCGCCGCTATTATCCGTATCGGTCATCAGCGCCACCGCATCGATGTAGCGAAAGTCTTCGCCGAACAGCTTCTGTAAGTCGGCTCTAATATTGCGTTTTTCGCTATGCCAAACGTTCAGCGGCGCTTCAGGGCCGCGCAATGCCAGCATCATCGCATGAACGCCGGCAAAGGCATTGGGCCAGACGCTATCTTTTGCCGTATTGCCGGCCCAGACATAATTAATCGCCTGGGTTCGCCAAAACGCCAAGCCGCCCTTAACCACTACATAAATGCGGGCCGCGTAATCGTCACCGGGCTTGCTTTGTTCATTCAAACCGCTCAAGCGGTTGGCAACTCGCCACGACCAATTTAGAAACGGCGTTTTTTCCAGATCGATGCGTTGTTCCTTAAACAAACCCGATCCTGCGGCACCGCTTTCGGCTTTTAACACCACGACGCCATCCAGGGTTTGCAATTGATAACGGGTTTCGCCTTTAAAAGTTTTGTGCTCCCAGCCGTTGAGATGGTTGCGACTGAACTCACCGACCATCAGCGTGGATTGGGCAAGCACATTCTGCGTTGTAAAAACCGTCAATAAGGCGAAAATCAGGCTGCTCATGCCGGTACTGGAAAAGCCTTCAATCGCTGCAAAAAAGCCGCATCTAACGGAGCAGAACCACATCGTCCAGACTAGCTTGGATTTCAAAATAACAGTGTTCATGGCACACCTTACTACGATTTGTTGTTAAATCGGCATTGTAGATCGTCGGCATAATGACGCGCCGCCTTGCGGATGAATTGCGTCTGTTTTTGAAAGTTGCGGCAACGGGTACACATCATCACATGCAGCCACACTGAAAAGCGTTTGCGCAAACTTAATTTTTGATCCAACTCCCGGGAAACCAGTATGGAAATGTCTCGACAATTACGCATGAGCTTGCTCCTGTTTTGTAATATGGAACCAGCGAATTTCCAGGCATTCGCGTAACCTAAGTCGCGCCCGATGCATGGTGACCCAGTAGTTAGTTTCGCTAAGTCCGACTTCCAGGCAAATTTCGTCGGCGTCCAGCCCGACCAGTTCGCGCAGCATAAAGACCTTGGCCATTTTCGGCGGTAAATTAG
>JAYTLW010000058.1:0-2125 GCA_043729025.1 Methylobacter sp. | reverse complement strand
ACAAGATGCTCCAGATCCAGAAAACTCAGATCTGAAGCTGGACTGTGTTTAGAAATTATTGATTTGCGCATTAGTGTTCACCCCTTGAAATAGAAAGTTTTTAATAAAAACCAGTGGTCAGCATTACGTCTCTTATGTAGCGAGAGAACAGAGCGAGTCCTGGCACTTTGCAAGCGCCGTGCTGAATCTTTAAATCACCCGCTGACCCGCACACAACGCCATTATTTCCGGGTCTGAGTGCGCCATAAATTAACGATTTCCTCGACATCCAAATCATCCGATCCTTCCTTCCAGCCGGTGAAATAATCCACATCGTTGCTTTTCGGCTCGGGATTGGGCCGGTAAAGTTGCACACGCGTCGGCAATGGCGCCGCCTCGCCCAAAATCAGCGCTTCGCCTCGACCCAAGGAGCTCAATATATCGGTCAAATCGCCCTCGGCTTCCGGCACCAGGCCTCTGATATAAGCCTGATCATCCGGGTTGGTGGTGCGCAAACAAATAAAGGTGCCGCATTGCGACAACATGGTTTCCGACAACTCGGTAGGCCGCTGACTGACCACGCCGATGGACACGCCGTATTTACGGCCTTCCTTGGCGATGCGCTCCATCATCTTTTTGGTGCCTTCAAACTGACCGCCTTTTTCCCTGGGAATGTAGGCATGGGCTTCCTCGCAGATCAGCGTAATCGGAAAATTGCGGCGCTGCGGATTCCAGTAATTGAATTCGTAGGCCAAACGGCCTACTTGCGCGGAAACAGCCGGCCTGACATCGGTGGGCACCGCGCTTAAATCGACCACGGTGATATTGGCTTTTTTAACACCCAGGCCGACAAACTGGCGCAGCAAATCGGCCATGCTGGCGGAGTTATTACGGATTTTGGGTTTCAACAAAAAGTCATAACGAACATCGTTGAAACGACTTTGCATCCTGATCAAAAACTCGTCAAATTGCCCGAACAAAGCGCCCTGCACCTTGCCGAACTCTTTTCTTTCTTCGTTAGCCGCCTTAAATTGACTGTACAGCTCGGCTAAGGAAAAGTAGATCGGCGTATCGATCGAAACACCGACCAAACCAATCTGTTTGGCTTCCTTGCGTTTAAGCTGCGCCAACACCTCGCGCATAAACGCCATTTGCAGGGTAGCGCCGCTATCTCGCCGATCGATAAACAAATCCACCAGTTCCGCATAGGTCATCATCCAGTACGGCATTTCCATGGTCGTCGCGTCGATATAATTGACCTCATTTTCAGCAAAAGCCGATTGCAGCGCGCCGTTATCATCTTTCCAGCAATACTCGCCGTGCAAATCCAGCATGATGATATGGCTTTTAGGCATCACTTTAAGGGTGTTTTGAATCAGGCTGGTGACCGCCCATGATTTACCTGAACCCGATTGCCCGATAATGGCGAAATGGCGACCGAACAATGCGCGTGGATCCAGGCTCAAATGGTAGTCTTTATGTGACGACAATTGACCGACATAAAACTTAAAATCATGAAATTTTGAAAATATCGCATTGATTTCATTAAGACCGACCGCAAAGACTTGGGCGCCCGGCGTCGGATAATGGCGCACACCGCGAATAAAAGCGCCATTTGGCTGAATCTCACCCACCGCAATCAGCGAAATAAACCGATCCGTTTGACGCATGCCGTCATTGTCGAACCTATCCTTTTCCCACATCTTGAACACCAGCGCCAGCACGCCGATAGCCGCCTGCCGTATAACAACGTACGAGCCGATATGACCAGCCAATATCGACTCATCGCCGATTTGGATCAGCGGCGAGTCGTTGCAATGCTCATCCGCCATCCTGGCCTCCATACCGTCGCCCCGGACTTCAGATAAATAACCGATCAGAATATTGGCTTGTTGTTCAGACATGGTTAGACCTATGGTTATTGAGAATGTGATAATAGAATACAGATGACACTGAATTAGACGGATTAAAACGAATTTTTAAAAACAGCTAAAGCCACATTCCTCATACCACGCCTTATAAGATTCATTATAACTATTCAACAGTTAGGGAACAGGAAATAACTCAAATACCATTTATCGTGTTCTATAGTAGGATACAAGTTCCGGGAACGCCAAGCCCCAGCTTGGCGCGACAAGCAGCCAGA
>JAYTLW010000057.1:0-12786 GCA_043729025.1 Methylobacter sp. | reverse complement strand
AGCCAGACGATTGAAGATGGAGAAGCCGAGCTGGGGCTCGGCGTTCCCAGGGCTCTGCCGCTTTCTGCGCTGTGGGATGTTTGTAATTTCCGCCTCCCTAAGGGGTATTTGTTTAAGTAACTTTGGTTCCCATCACTGGTGATGGAGGGTTTCGAAACCACACTTGGAGCTTGTAAGGATATGAACAAATATAAGAAGCTAATCGGATTTTTGGTAATCGGGCTGGCGCTCTTTGGGGCTGTTTCTGCTCTCGGAGCGAATCTTCCCGACACGGACGCTCCGGCAGGCAAGAATAAGTTCCGTCCGCACACGGTCGGAATTCCTTCTGCCGAGCCCGCAGGTTCCGGAATGCCATGTCGGGAAGTTCGGCGCTGGTCTTCGAAGGTTACAACCTACACGGGTTGCGATGCGCCGACCAACAAGGCGGCCCAACCTTCTGATAATGCAAAGACGTTTCTGAAGGCTCATGCGCATGTTTTGGCGCTGCAACAAGATCTGACAGATTTGAAGATCGCCAATGTCAAGAGCGGCTTAAGCCGAACTGTGACCCGGTTTCAGCAAACTTTTGACAAGCATCCCGTGCTGAATGCTTTTGTTTCGATCCATCAACGTTCAAGCGGGCGGGTGGCAACTGTTCATTCCAGTTACCTCAGCGACCCGATCATTGCGGGAGTTGCAAACCCTGTAATTGCTCGGGAGGCAGCCGAGGCCATTGCCTTTGAGGGCATACGTCAGCTTTCGAAAGTTTCGTCTCCTGAGTTATTGGCGAAGACCAGTGCGGAACTCAGTTGGTATCCGGTTGACGGCCGAAGCGTCACGCTGGTTTGGGCAGTGAAGACCCGAAGCGGTAAACCCCTAGGCGATTTTTATACTCTTGTGGATGCCGACACCGGCGTTAGGCTCAAGCAGGAAAACCAGACTGCATTTGCCGTCGGCACCGGCATGACCCATGTCCCCAATCCGATCCAGACTTCCGGTATTCTTGGTTTAAAGGACAACGCCGATGCGGCAAGTTTAATACTGGATGGGCAAAGGATTGCAGTCGGACTGCTCGGCCTTGCCGAGGGTACGACCTTGCTCAAGGGCGAGTTCGTCGATTTGGCGAGCTACAAGACACCGACTTGCCCCCGGCTAAACGGGCAATGCCCTGACGCCAAAAATGCGAGCCGAGCCTATGCTTATACGCGAAACCAACCGGAGTTCGAGCAAGTAGTGGTCTACAATGCGGTCGATTCGGTGCAACGCTACCTTCGCGACATTTTGGGTTTTCATGATGCGCAGGGTAAGTCGACTATCCGAAATTTCCCGACCCTTGCAAATGCGCATTGGTATGCGGCGGACAACTCATTCTACAGTCCCTTCGCAGACAATGGCCGAGGAGCGCTGCATTTCGGCGATGGCGGGGTGGATGATGCCGAAGATGCAGATCTCATCGCTCACGAATTTGGCCACGCCATCCAGCATGACCAGAACCCCGGATGCTTTCCCGGTGGTAGCTATCTACCTCAAAAGAACGAAGCCGGCGCGATAGGTGAAGGGTTCAGCGATTATTTTGCTGCGTCGTTCTACGCTAAGAAGGGAGCCCCGACACACCAGGCGGCCTGCGTTGGCGAGTGGGACTCCACTTCTTATCGTAGCACCCTGCCGACATGCTTGCGCCGCGTCGATGGAGGCAAACATTATCCGAACGATCTCGGCGGCGAGGTGCATGCGGACGGTGAAATCTGGTCGGCGGCGTTATGGGACATACATGCTGAGTTGGGAGGTTCAACAACGGATCAGCTGGTTCTTGAACACCATTTTAATCTCGATTGCTCGAACGGAATCACTATGCCGCAAGCGGCTTTGGAGATGATAGATACCGATAAATTGCTGTTTGCGGGCGCGCATGAGGATGTCTTACGGGAGAAATTCTGTGACCGAGGCATACTGGTTAATAACGCATGTGGATTGTCGGGTAATTTGCCAACGGTGGTGCGCGTGCTTAAGGACAGTACGCTGGTGATGGGCGAGCCGAACCGGAACGAAGGAGCTAGCCCGGAACTCCATCTGAAACCAGTCAGCAAAGGCCGGGGCAAAGAAATGCGCATCGTCTTGGCGTTCGATCTCTCGAATATTAACCCTGATGCTGTCGATACAGCCAAGCTGGTGATGACTGTGAAGCATAATCTCGGCGACTGGGGTAAGAAAGGCCAGAATGTGGCAGTACGCCCACTAAAGGCGGCAAGTTTTCCAGAAGGAAATGGGCGGCGGCTGGGTGTACCTGTAAGTCTGAGAACAGCCGGCAGCGGAGCAGGCGTTACTTGGAACTGCCATGCCGATAAAAATATCGGCAACGACGAGAAAGATTGCAACAGAGCATGGAATGGCGGGGACTCCCATCACAGGAATGCGGCCCCGTTCGTGCATACGAATGATCTCAAGGCTGGAGACGAGGTTACATGGGATATCACCGATGATGTGAAGGACGGTGCGATGGCGTGGTTGGTGAAGAAAGGGCGCGGGCATATTGGCGGACAAGTCGTTTATTTTGCAAAAGAAGGGAATGCTACCGTAGCGCCCCGCCTTGAGATCACGCTTAAGTAGCGCCTGAATAAGCAAGTTGTTTTAGTTTGGCATCAAAAAAGGCGCAGTTGCCCTATTGTGGAGTGTTATTGGTTTTTCGAAGATATTGCTAACTCAACATATCGTTACCCAGATATAGGTTGTCGTTGTTTAAGCTCAGGAATGTGTTGAGCATCTGTAGGGGCGAATTCATTCGCCCAGGGCGGATAAATCCGCCCCTACACGTCTGCTGACCAATATTTCATTGGTGATTTTATTTTATCCACCTTCCTTAGCAAGAGTTACAAGTTAAAAACAGGACAGAAGTTTTCTGCGAATTTATAGCATTTAAAGGCGTCAATGCCGTGATCAGGATATTTAGCCGGTTCATATGCTTCCAGGCGGTGTCCGTGCGACACAAAATCGGTTCCGGTTTTTTGCAAACTTAAACGTTTCAGCTGCCCGATCGGGAAATGCCAAAGTTGTACGAATAGAGGCCATCTGTCACAATAACGTCCATTGTATGACTAACGAAGGACGGCTTGATGGTTGAGATTACTGATGTACCTAGCCCTTTTTGCGGTATCGGCACGGATGACCTGGACATTCAGGTTGACGGTGCATTGCTTAAAGTGGTTAAAAACGGCTGTGCGGTAAATACGCCCGCTTTTGAACAGGCTATTACCGATACTCTGCCCAGAGTTGATGGCAAGGAGGTTAGCCTGGATGTGGCGGTGGCGCGGGCTGCGGCGCTGTTTAAAAATACCAATCTGCCCGTCATAGGCGGCTGCGCTACGGATGTCAACGGGATGCGGGCCTTGTTGGCCTTGGCTGATCGTGGCGGCGCAGTGGTCGATAACATGAATTTTACCGGCGCCCGCAATAACTTTCTGGCCTTGCAGGATTCCGGCTGGATGAATACCACGCTGGCGGAAGTCAAAAACCGTTGCGATATGTTGCTGGTGGTCGGCACTGATCTGGAAGGTTTTTCGCCACGCTTTTTTGAGCGTTATCTATGGAATGAAGAGTCCATGTTCCTGGCCGATACCGGCAAGCGTGAGGTTATCTATTTGGGCGTAGCGCCTTCCGGTAATGCATCGACTTCACCGAACGGCCCAAAAGCCCTGGTTTTTGAATGCGCAAACCAAGACCTGCCGGAAGTCGTCGCAGTATTAAGGGCGCTGGTTAAAGGCAATCCGATTCGGGTGGCGTCGGTAGGCGGCATTGCGCTTGCCGATTTGCAAAGTATTGCCGATAAATTACTCACCGCAAGCTATAGCGTAGTGACCTGGGCAGCCGGCGCGTTAGCTTACAGCCAGGCCGAATTGACGGTGCAGACCCTTTCTGAAATGGTTAAGGATATTAACAATCGGAATACCCGTAGCTCCGGTTTGCCGTTAGGCGGTAAAGAAGGCGATCAGACCGCTAACCAAGTTTGCGGATGGACGACAGGTTTCCCCGCGCGCACCCGTTTTTCCAGCGGCTTTCCGGAATACGACCCCTATTTGAATGATGTCAATTTTTTACTGGCTAATGGCGAGGCCGACGTCTTGCTGTGGGTGCAGGCCTTTAATGCTAAAGCCGTGCCGCCGGTAACAGCATTGCCGACCATTGTGGTGGGCCGTTCCGGGATGACTTTTGCCAAAGAGCCGGATGTTTTTATTCCTGTCGGTACGCCGGGTATTGACCATGTCGGTCATGCTTATCGCATGGATAACGTGGTTGCGATACGGCTGAAAAAGTTACGCGAATCCGGTCTTCCCAGTACGTCTGAGGTGCTTAATGCCATTGAACAAGCTCTGTAGGTGCAGATTTATCCCACAAGCTGTGCGAATTCATTCGCATCTACAGCAATATAGGAATGAGTATGTTAATTAAATTAACAGGCGGCGCGGTTTATGACCCTGCCAGCGGGATAGATGGCGCGAAACAGGATATTTACATTCAGGACGGGCGCATCGTCAACAAGCCTGTCGTCGATATGCCAGTCGATAAGGAATACAATTTAACCGGCAAGGTGGTGATGTCCGGCGCCATCGATATGCATACGCATATTGGCGGCGGCAAGGGCAATATCGCCAGACTCCTGTTGCCGGAAGACCATCGCGCCGATCCCGTCGCCCGCACCGATATTACCCGTTCCGGCTGCGGCCATGCCATGCCCAGCACTTTTGTGACCGGCTATCGTTATGCGGAAATGGGTTATACCGCCGGTTTTGAACCCGCAGTATTGCCGGTTAATGCGCGTCAGGCGCATATGGAAATGGCCGATATTCCGATTCTGGATAAAGGCGGTTACGTCATGCTGGGCAGCGATGATTATTTGCTGCGCATGTTGACGGCAAAGAAAGACCAGAAAGCCATTAATGATTATGTGGCCTGGACGATGCAAGCGGCTAAAGCGATTGGCGTTAAAGTGGTTAATCCCGGCGGCATCAGTGCGTTCAAATTCAATCAGCGCAAACTGGAGTTGGATGAGCAAAACAGCCATTACGGCGTAACCCCGCGCGATATTTTGCGGGTATTGGCAACTGCTGTTAAAGAACTCGGCATTAGTAAACCTCTACATGTTCACGGTTGTAATCTGGGTATTCCTGGAAATATGCAAACGACGCTGGATACCATTCAGGGCATAGGCGGCTTGCCCATGCATTTGACCCATATTCAGTTCCACAGTTACGGTACGGAAGGCGATTCCAAGTTTTCCTCAGGCGCGGCCAAGATTGCCGAAGCGGTCAACAAAAACAAAAACATCACTGTCGATGTCGGGCAGATTCTGTTTGGCCAAACCGTAACAGCGTCCGGCGACAGCATGCGCCAACATGCCAACCATAAACATGCCAGCCCGAATAAATGGGTGACCATGGATATTGAATGCGATGCGGGTTGCGGCGTGGTGCCGTTCAAATACAAAGATAAAAATTTTGTCAATGCGCTGCAATGGGCGATTGGTCTGGAAACCTTTTTGCTGGTCGATGATCCGTGGCGCATTTTCCTGACCACCGATCATCCCAACGGCGCGCCGTTCACCAGTTATCCGCATTTAATCCGTTTGCTGATGGACAGAAGTTTCCGTAACAATGTGCTGGCTACGATTCATCCCGAAGCGCAAAAAATGACCACTCTGGCGTCAATTGATAGGGAATACAGTTTGCAGGAAATTGCGATTATGACTCGCGCCGGCGCGGCCAAACTGATCGGTTTGCAAGATCGCGGCGGCCTGAGCGCCGGTAACTGGGCGGATATTACTGTTTATACCGATAACGCCGACCGGCAAAAGATGTTTGAAAAACCGGATTATGTGTTTAAAGACGGTCAATTGGTGGTGGTTGATGGCAAAGTAGTCTCTACAAAATGGGGCACGACCCATGTGGTTAAACCTGACTGGGACGCCTCGCTGGAAAAAGATTTGCAGAAATATTTCGACCGGTTCATGACCATGAAGCTTGGCAACTTTAAAATCAGTGACGATGAAATTACCGAAGACGGGCGCGGCAGCTTGACGGTGCATCCGTTGAAAGGAGATGTGGCATGATCATTAACGGTGTAGCTATAGATGCAACCTTTGCCGAAGCGTTTCCGATGAAGGCCACCCGCGCCATTATCACCGCACAAAATGAAAAATGGGCGATGATTTCGGCCCAGGCTATGACCGGCTTTGCCACCTCGGTGATTGCCTGTGGCTGCGAGGCCGGTATTGAGCGGGTTCTTGATCCTTCCGAAACGCCTGACGGGCGGCCCGGTGTGGCAATCATGATTTTTGCAATGGGCGGCAAAGGCTTGGCCAAACAGCTGGAAACACGCGCCGGGCAGTGCGTATTGACATCGCCGACTTCGGCCTTGTTTGCAGGTATCGATGGCGGCACGCGTATAGCGCTGGGAAAAAATCTGCGTTATTTTGGCGACGGCTTTCAAGTGGCCAAGCTCATTGACGGCAAACGTTATTGGCGTATTCCGGTCATGGATGGTGAGTTTTTAACCGAGGCGACAACCGGGCAAGTTGATGCAGTCGGCGGAGGTAACTTTCTGGTGTTGGCCGAGTCGCAACCGCAGGCCTTGGAAGCCTGCGAAGCGGCGATTGAAGAAATGCGCAAGCTCCCCAATGTGATTATGCCTTTCCCCGGCGGCGTAGTGCGCTCGGGCTCCAAGGTCGGTTCAAAATATGCGGCTTTGGGCGCGTCAACCAATGACGCGTTTTGTCCGACTTTAAAAGGCATGACCAAGACCGATCTTTCCCCGGAAATCGAATCGGTTATGGAAATCGTTATCGACGGTTTAAGCAAGGAAGACATAGCTAAAGCCATGCGCGTAGGTATTCAGGCGGTTTGTGATTTGGGCGCTACGAATGGTATCAAACGCATCAGTGCAGGTAACTACGGTGGCAAATTAGGGCCGTTCCACTTCCATTTACAGGAGATTATGGCATGAGCGCTTTAACTTTTACGTTGAAACAAAGACCGGATCAGCGTGTGGATATGTCGCCGCTGGTGTGCCAGAAACTGGCTGATATGCAGCCTGCTGAAATCGCTGCGCTCACTTTGCAGAACGGCAAGCGCAAAATCCGCGTGGATGCCTTATTCAGTATTGCCGGTTTCGATGCGCAAAACATCGTGATAAAAAACAGCTTTGGCAAGCTCGACTTTATCGGTAAGGAACTGGAGGGCGGGCGCATAACGGTTGAAGGCGATGCGGGCGCTTATTTAGGTTTGGGGATGGAATCCGGGGAGATTGAAGTGTCGGGCGATGTCGGACTTTATGCGGCCTGCGAAATGAAAAAAGGGTTGCTAAAAATTAACGGTAATGCCGGTGATTTTTTGGGTGCAGCCTTGCCCGGCAACAAAATGGGCATGAAAGGCGGAACCATTCTGGTTAAAGGTAATGTTGGTGAGCGTGCCGGCGATCACATGCGTCGCGGCAATATTCTGATCGAAGGCAATGCCGGTGATTATTGCGGTTCCAGAATGACGGCGGGCACTATTGCGGTGATGGGTTCGACCGGCAGGTATTTGGGTTTTGCGATGCGCCGTGGCACGTTATTGTTATGGAACCAACCTCTGGCATCGGCACGGTTTAATGATTGCGGCGCGCATACTTTGGCGTTTTTGCCGATCTTGTTTTCCTCATTTAAAAAACTGAATTCAAGGTTTGCAGACAGCTCGGAAGCCTTTGGCCGAGTGCAGCGTTATGCAGGCGATATGTCGGAAATAGGCCGGGGCGAAGTTTTAGTTAAAATAAGCTAATCTCGGTTGAGTTACGACTGCATGGACAGATTTTTGCTCCATGCAAAATCTGCATTCCCCACATCCTTGTAGGTTATGCAGGAGGTAGGGTAATGCAGGAGCAATTGCCGAGGCGCTAGCCGTAACCCAACGTGCTGTGGCAGTGTTATGTTCAATAGAGTCATGGCAATCTTAACAACAACTAATCATAGCCGGGATATCGCCGGTTTAAAGTATGTCTACCCGGTGCTTTCCAGGCGAGCAGGCGGCCTGTCTATCGGCATCAATTTCAATACCAATAATGCCTGTAACTGGCGCTGTATCTATTGCCAAGTGCCTGATCTAAAAATCGGTTCTGCGCCGGATCTGGATTTTCAGTTACTGGAAGATGAGCTGAGGTTTTTTCTTGATGATGTGTTGAATGGTGATTTCTATCAACGTTTTCAGGTTGATCAAGACCAGCGGGTCATTAAGGATATTGCTATTTCCGGCAACGGCGAGCCGACCAGCTTAAAAGATTTTGATAAGGCTGTGGCTTTGATTGGCGAGATAGCGACAGACGCCGGAGTTTTTCAGCAGAGTCGTTTTGTGTTGATTACCAATGGTAGCTTGGTGCATCGGTCTAGCGTCCAGAATGGCCTGAAGAAACTAAAGGAATATGGCGGAGAAGTCTGGTTTAAACTGGATAGCGCGACAAAAGAGGGTCGGGCTTTAATGAATAATGCCGGTCAAAGTTGCCAGGCAAGCCTAGAGAATTTGTTGCTTTCAGCAAAGCTTTGTCCGACGAAACTCCAGACTTGTTTATTGGATTACGATAAACGCGGGTTGTCCATGAGGGAAAAAAACGCATATCTTGAACTGTTAAGTAGTATTAGGGCAATAGACTGTGATTTGAAAGGTGTGATGCTGTATACGATTGCGAGACCTTCTCTCCAGCCGGAATCCGGTCGACTGGGGAGGTTGCCGGTGGAGACTCTGAATGCAGTCGCCGATGAAATCAGGCTCTTGGGTTTTGAGGTTTTGGTAAGCGATTGATTTAGGCTTTGATGTCCAGCAATGATCCTATCGTTTTTTTGTCGGCTTCAAGTAATTTAACGGCGGCGGAAGTTTCCAGCTCGGCTTCTTTTAAGCTGAGTATCGGTTTGATAATGTCACCGGAATTGAATTCAAAACTGCCGACTTCATTATTTTGTACGGGCAGTTTAGCAATCACTTGAGCCGCATCTGCTGATTTATGCTGAGCAGTATTGATTAGATTAACTGCGCTGGTAGTTGGCGTCATGTTCATTTCACACTCCTTTATGCATTGAATTAGATTAAATTCAAGGTAATACTACCTCTATAGAGACAATATGCAAACATCAAATCGTGATTTGGGATGAAAGTGTGAGCAACTGGGCATTTCTAACGGCTAAATGCAGGCAAGATTTTTTAAAATTTATAGCTTGTTGTGTAAGCATGATTACGGATATAATTGCAGGTTCATTAAAAGTGCGAATGTGGCGGAACTGGTAGACGCGCTGGATTTAGGTTCCAGTAGGTTATCCTGTGAGAGTTCGAGTCTCTCCATTCGCACCACCCAATTCCAATAAGAATCAGCGATATATAGTTGATTTTTCAGTCTTTATGAGCCGTCTACCGGTATTCTATCAAAAATCTTTTTTTAAATTGTGTGGGGTAAAGAAATGCACGTTTCTGTCGAAAAAACATCAGAATTAAGCAGAAAAATGACTGTTAGCCTGCCTGAAGAAGTTGTTCAGGAAAAAATGGCGGCACGTTTGAAGTCGTTAGCGCGCGAAGCTAAAGTCGATGGTTTTCGTCCGGGTAAAGTGCCTCAGCATGTCATTAAGAAAATGTATGGGGATCGGGTTCGAGGTGAAATTGCCGGGGATTTGATTCAAACTACTTATTATGAAGCATTGCAGGAGCAGGATTTAAGACCCGCCGGTTATCCCCATATCCACTCGGAAGATGAAACCGAAGGTTTTAAATACACTGCCGAGTTTGAGGTCTATCCTGAAATATCACTGGAAGGCGTTGAACAAATTGAAGTGTTGCGTCCGATTGCTAGCGTTCAAGATGCCGATGTTGATAGCATGATTGAGAAACTGAGAGCGCAAAAGAAAAGCTGGACTATAGTTGATCGAGTATCTCAGGAACATGATCGCGTGACGATCTGTTTCTCGGGCACTTGCGGAGGCGAGAACTTTACCGATGGAAAAGTAGATGACTTTCCGGTTGAAATCGGCGCGAAACAAATGATTCCAGGTTTTGAGGAAAATCTGCTGGGTCTTAAGGTGGGGGCTAGTAAAACCTTTGAGCTGCCTTTTCCTGAAGAATACGGTAATGAAAAATTGGCCGGTAAATTGGCTGAGTTTGAAGTTGAAGTCATTAGCATTGAAGAGCCAGTGTTGCCGGAAATCGATGACGCTTTTATTAAGGAGTACGGCATTGAGGGTTCGGTGACTGCTTTCCGTGCAGATATCAGAACTAATCTGGAAGGTGAGCTTGAACAGGCTTTGCTTGGCAAGCTGAAAAACGCAGTGATGAATGCTTTATATGAAAAAATTCAGATTGCCGTTCCCAATACCTTGGTCGATCAGGAAGTGGAAAGTATGATGAAGCCGTACATCGAAACTGCCAAAAGACAGAAGATGAAGCTGGACGATTTGAAACTGCCCAGAGATGTATTTGAAGAGCCGGCAAAGCGTCGGGTGGCACTGGGATTAATCCTAAGTGAAATTATCCATAAAAACGACATTAAGCTGGATGACGAAAAAGTGCGATCCACTGTTGAAGGCATGGCGAAAAGCTATGAGCGTCCCGGGGACGTTGTTGAATGGTATTATTCCGATGAAAGTCGGTTGAACGACGTGCGGCAGATGGTTCTGGAAAATCAGGCTATCGACTGGCTGGTTGCTAAAGCAAAAGTGTCTGATCAGACTATAGATTTTAATGATGCCATGAGCAAACAAGGATAAGGGGTTTAAATGTATAACCAGTACCTAAGAAATCAAATAATGGCGCCTGAAGCGGCTGGCGGATTGGTTCCTATCGTTATTGAGCAAACGGCTCGAGGCGAGCGTTCTTTTGATATTTATTCGAGGTTATTAAAGGAGCGGGTCATCTTTCTGGTGGGTCAGGTTGAAGATTACATGGCTAACCTGGTTGTTGCCCAATTGCTGTTTTTGGAGTCGGAAAATCCTGATAAAGACATCCATTTATATATCAATTCGCCGGGCGGCTCGGTGACGGCAGGCATGTCTATTTACGACACCATGCAGTTTATTAAACCGGACGTCAGTACTCTGTGTATTGGTCAGGCGGCCAGTATGGGCGCACTGCTACTGACTGGCGGAGCAAAAGGCAAGCGTTTTTGCTTGCCCCATTCAAGAATGATGATCCATCAGCCATTAGGCGGTTTTCAGGGGCAGGCTTCTGATATCGATATTCATGCCAAAGAAATTCTGTCAATCAGGGAAAAACTGAATAAAATTCTTTCTGATCATACCGGTCAACCGATAAAAAAGGTTCAGCAGGATACGGATAGAGACAACTTTTTAAGTGCAAATGACGCTGTAAGTTACGGTCTAATTGACCAAGTGTTGTCAAGTCGAGCAACTGTTGCTGATAAATAACGGTTGGTATTTTTTGATATTTCGATATATTCTTTGCCTTATCGAAAGTAAAAACACCATCTCTGGATGTTTTCGGGAGTTCAATTTATGAGTAATGACAAAAACAGCAAAGACGACGATAAACTGCTTTATTGTTCTTTTTGCGGTAAAAGTCAGCATGAGGTCAGAAAGCTTATTGCGGGGCCATCGGTTTACGTCTGTGATGAATGTGTAGACCTTTGCAATGATATTATAAAAGATGAATTACAGGATGATTCTTCTACTTTCGGTGGCGGCGAGTTGCCCAAGCCTAAAGAGATAAAAAAAGAACTGGATAACTATGTTATCGGGCAGGAAAATGCGAAAAAGATTTTGGCAGTGGCTGTTTATAATCACTACAAACGCCTGCGCAGTAAATCTAAAAAAGATACGGTTGAATTAGCAAAAAGTAATATTTTATTGATTGGGCCCACCGGTTCCGGGAAGACTTTGCTGGCTGAGACTTTGGCTCGCTTATTGGATGTGCCTTTTACTATTGCCGATGCAACGACGCTGACGGAAGCCGGTTATGTAGGGGAAGACGTAGAAAACATCATTCAGAAGATATTACAAAAGTGTGATTATGATGTAGAAAAGGCTGAAACCGGCATCGTTTATATCGATGAAATCGATAAGATTTCCAGAAAATCCGATAATCCGTCAATTACCCGCGATGTTTCGGGTGAAGGTGTGCAGCAGGCTTTGTTGAAGTTGATTGAAGGGACTATTGCTTCGGTTCCGCCCCAAGGCGGACGCAAGCATCCACAGCAGGAGTTTTTGCAAGTAAATACGGCTAATATTCTGTTTATAGTCGGTGGCGCTTTTTCCGGTTTGGATAAGGTGATTAAAGATCGCTCGGAGAAAGGCGGGATAGGTTTCTCAGCCGATATAAAAACCAAGGACGAATCTAAGAATATTGGTCAACTCTTTGCCGAAGTCGAGGCTGAGGATTTGATTAAGTATGGATTGATTCCTGAATTTGTTGGCCGCCTTCCGGTTGTGGCGACATTAGAAGAGCTGGATGAGAAAGCCTTGGTGCAAATTTTGACCGAACCTAAAAATGCGCTGATTAAACAATATAAGCATTTATTTGAGATGGAAGGCGCTGAGCTGGAATTTCGGGATGATTCTCTTACTGCTATTGCCCGTAAAGCAATGGAAAGAAAAACAGGTGCGAGAGGACTCAGGACAATTGTTGAAAATGTCTTGCTGAACACCATGTATGAGTTACCGTCTGCGGATAATATTTGCAAGGTAGTTGTTGATGGCAGTGTTATTTTAGGCGAGTCGGAGCCCATTTTGGTTTATGAAACCGAAAAGAAAAAGGCTGCTGCCGAATCTTAAAACATATCACGGGGTTAAAAAAG
>JAYTLW010000056.1:0-3216 GCA_043729025.1 Methylobacter sp. | reverse complement strand
TTAGCGTCTTAATCGGCCCGCGCCGCAAATCGCGACGAAGAAACACCTCGCAGCCCGCTATATAAATCAAATGCTTGCTAGGTGTTTCTTAAGAGCAAGATGCTTCAGCTAGTGACAAAAGGTTCGTCATCCCGGCATGGATTGCCGGAATGACGGTGATGGCTGAGGTTCCTTGCTAATCAGGTTGTTTTTTGCCAAGACCATTGCCCAATTACATACCCAGGCCGACAAACAGGGCTTTATTACCGCGGGGCCCGGTTTAAGCTGTATTTGCCGTGAACGTAACTATTCAGCAGCAAAAATAAAACGCCACAGATTCACAGATTAAACTTGTGACATATTCAGAAGTAACAAAAAAAGTCATTTTATAATCTGTGAATCTGTGGCAACAAAACACCAGCTGAGTAGTTACGACGACGCAAACATCAGGCACACAGCCAGCAGCGTTTCCCAGGGCTCACCCGGCTGTCGGCCTTTAATTTGTCGATCCGCCTTGGCGCTCAACACCAGTATCTGGTTCAGATCATCTTCATCCAGTCTGTGCAATGCATCGCTAACCAGCTGCTGACGCTGAGCCCAGATTTGGTTGTTTTTAAAGGTTAAGGCTTTGTTTTGTCCTGACGAAAGCGCCCGCTTAATCCTGATCAATACCCGAGCTTCCCGGGTCAAAGCCCATAACACCACCGGCGCGGCAACGCCTTCCGCCTGCAAGCTGGACAATATTTTTAAAATCCGGTCAACTCTAGCTGACAGAACACTATCCATCAGCTTGAACACATCGAATCTGGAGCTGTCGGCCACCACCTCAAAAATCTGCTGCTGACTGAGCTGGCCCACGCCGTACAACACGTAAAGTTTTTCTATTTCTTGCGCCGCTGCCAACAGATTGCCTTCAATCCTGGAAGCTAGTATCTTTATGCCTGCCGTATCAGTCTGTAACCCGCGTTGTTGCATTCTTTGCTGCAACCAACGCATCAAGTCTTGTCCCTCCAGTGGCCAGACCTGAATAACACAACCGGCCTTATCCAATGCCTGAAACCAGCGCGCTTTTAACGAGGCCCCGGCCAGCTTAGCGGCGGTAATCAGTAACAGTGTGTCTTCCGGAGGGCGCTCGCAATAAGAGATCAAAGCCTTGGCGCCCTCAGCGCCCGGCGTACCGGTGGGCAATCTTAAATCGATGATTTTTTTATCGGCAAAAATTGATAATGCTCCTGCCGACTCTATTAATTCGTGCCATGAAAATCCGGCATCGGCAACCAGCACCTCGCGCGTATCGTAACCGGCTGCTCGCGCCGCCGCCCTGACCGAATCAGCCAACTCGCCCAACTGCAACGGTTCGTCGCCGCTAATAAAATAAATTGGCGCCAAACCCTTATGCAACGCTGCGGCAATTTGCTCAGGCTTAAGTCTCATGAGTTATTTTGCGTCTGCTTCCAAGACCATCCTGGCGCGATTAACGATGGTATGTACGGCCTGTTGATACATTTCGTTGCGGATCACTGCTTCTTCATTATCTTTGGCGATCACATCTTGCTGGTCATTATAATACTCACGCCTGATTTCAACAGGCTGCCGCGCCATCAACTGGGCATCGCCGGCATTGGCAAATTCATAGTCCAGGCGATAGTAAAGCTCGAATTCGTTAGACTTGCCTCTGGAACTCAATGACAGCACACGGCGGTTAAAGTCTTCGTCAAATATCTTGATAACTATGCCAGCCCCTTTACGCGAGTCGGCAAGCTGGCCGGAAGATGACTTCATCACCTGTTTGAATTGTTCGCGTAGCGGCGAAGATCCACCCTCTACATAGACATTTTTCATCGTGGCGGGCAATTCAAAAGCGCCCCGCAAATGGTAGCCGCAAGCGCTTACTAACAAAGCCAAACCTAAGATGACTGCTTTTTTTGGTAACACATATTCCCCTTTAATGAATAGAACACGGAAATAAAAGGCTAAAGGCTAAAAGTTGAAATATCCCTTAAACTTGAATGCAAGCTTTTTTTTGCCATTCGCCCTTCGTCTTTCATCTTTTGCCTACACCACAATATTGACCAATTTTTTTGCCACCACGATGATTTTTTTGACCGGCTTGTCTTCAATAAAACGTTTAACCTGTTCATCATTTAAGGCCATCGCCTCTATTTCATCCTTGGACGCAGTGATCGCAACCGTCATCTTGCTGCGCAATTTGCCGTTAACCTGTAGCACCAGCTCCTGGGTGTCCTGCGCCAAAGCCGTTGCATCAAGTTCGGGCCATGAGGCGCTGACCACCGCTTGCTGATGACCCAAATCCAGCCACAGTTGATGGCAAATATGCGGCACGATCGGCGCCAACATCAATACGATAGTTTCCAATACCTCTTGACGCACCGCCCTGCCGTTGTCCGTGTTATCGACAAACCGGTACAAGGTGTTGACCAGCTCCATATTCGCGGCAATAACAGTATTAAAGGTATAGCGCCTGCCAAAATCGTCGCTTACTTTCTGGAGCGTTAAGTGCAGCGACCGACGCACCGCTTGCTGCTGTTCGGTTAGCGTCTGTTTATCCAGCGGCACAGTTGCACCTCCGGCATCGCAATGCAGATACGCCTGCTTCCAGAGTCGTTTAAGAAACCTAAACGCGCCCTCTACGCCGCTGTCCGACCATTCCAGCGATTGCTCCGGGGGCGCTGCAAACATAATAAACAGCCGCACGGTATCGGCGCCGTATTGATCGATCAGGCCCTGCGGATCGACGGTATTGCCCTTGGATTTGGACATTTTGCTGCCGTCTTTCAGCACCATGCCTTGGGTCAACAGCTTTTTAAACGGCTCATCGCAAACCAGCAAGCCTTCATCACGCAGCAATTTGGTATAAAACCGCGCATACAACAAATGCAGAATAGCGTGTTCGATACCACCGATATAATGATCGACAGGCAACCAGTATTTGGCACTTTCATCGAGCATAGAATCCCCCCTGCCCCCCTTTGTCAAAGGGGGGTATTCTTCACTTCCACCCTTTTGCAAAAGGGTGGGCTCTTCGCTTCCCCCTTTAACAAAGGGGGACTGAGGGGGATTTTGACAGGCGAACCGCGCGAAATACCAGGACGATTCCATAAAGGTATCGAAAGTATCGGTCTCCCGACGCGCAGCTTTGCCGCATGTCGGACAGGTAGTATGGGAGAAAGTCGGATGCGCAACCAGTGGCGATTGCGAGCCGTCCAGCACCACATC
>JAYTLW010000055.1:0-5288 GCA_043729025.1 Methylobacter sp. | reverse complement strand
TTTTGCGCCCTATGCCGTAATAAATGATCCATAAGCACGATCGCCATCATCGCTTCGGCAATCGGCGTTGCGCGAATGCCCACGCAGGGATCGTGGCGGCCTTCGGTGATGACCTCAATGGCTTCGCCTTGCAGATTGATGCTTCTGCCCGGCAGTCGCAGGCTGGAAGTCGGTTTCAAGGCAATACTGGCGGTGATAGCTTGGCCGCTGGAAATGCCGCCCAAAATGCCACCAGCATGATTGCTTAAAAAACCTTCAGGGGTGATTTCATCGCGAAACTGGGTGCCCTTGCTGTCGATGCAAGCAAATCCGCCGCCGATTTCCACGCCTTTTACCGCATTAATACTCATCAAGGCGTGAGCCAGATCGGCATCAAGCCGATCGAAGATAGGCTCGCCTAAACCCGGCGGAACATGTGTTGCGACCACTTCAATCCTCGCGCCGATAGATTCGCCTTCCTTGCGCAAGGCATCCATATAGGCTTCCATTTGTGCTACTTTATCGGCATCGGGGCAGAAAAAAGGATTACTGTCGATAATTGACCAATCGACTTTTTCGATTTTTATCGGCCCCAGTTGCGATAAATAACCGCGTATTTCTATTCCTGCTTGTTCCTTGAGGTATTTTTTGGCGATGCCGCCCGCCGCAACACGCATCGCCGTTTCACGAGCCGATGAACGTCCTCCGCCACGGTAATCCCGAAAACCGTATTTGTGTTGATAACTATAGTCGGCATGACCGGGCCTGAAAGTATCGGCGATTTTAGAATAATCCTTGGAGCGTTGGTCGGTGTTTTCAATGAGCAGGGCTATTGGCGTACCGGTAGTTTTGCCTTCGAACACGCCGGACAGGATTTTGACTTCATCGGCTTCGCGCCGTTGGGTGGTGTGCCTTGAAGTGCCGGGTTTCCTGCGATCCAGGTCTTCCTGCAAATCGGCTTCGCACAAGGCCATGCCCGGAGGGCAGCCGTCGACGATGCAACCAATAGCCGGGCCGTGGCTTTCGCCAAACGAGGTGACGATAAATAATTTTCCTATGGAATTTCCAGACATATCTACTCTAAAGCTGTTAAAAATAATGGGTTATAAAGCTTAACTTGCTCAGCGGTCAGCAAAAACACGCCGTCGCCGCCGCGTTCGAAGTTAAGCCAGTAAAAAGGCACATCGGGAAAGGCGTTCTGCAAGGTTTCGGCGCTGCTGCCTACTTCCACAACCAGAATTCCCTGCTCGCTCAGATAACGGTCGGCTTCGACCAGAATACGCAACACAATATCCAACCCCGAGTCTCCGCCTTTAAAGCCCATATCCGGTTCGGCGCGAAATTCCGGGGGCAATTGCGCCCATTCCTCAAGGCGCACATAGGGCGGATTGCTGACGATCACGTCATAGCGCGTGCCGGGCAGTTCATTAAACAAATCCGACTGGTATAGCGTCACGGCGTCGGCCAACTGATGTTTGGCGATATTCTTTTTGGCGACGGCCAGCGCATCGGCCGATAAATCCACCGCATCGACATAAGCGTCGGCAAAGGCATAAGCGCAGGCTATGGCGATACAGGCGCTGCCGGTACACAAATCCAGGATGCGGAAGACTTGTTCTTCATCCAGCCAAGGCGAAAAACGCTGCTCGATCAGCTCGGCAATCGGCGATCTCGGCACCAGCACCCGCTCGTCAACATAAAAGGCCAGGCCCGCAAAAATGGCTTCATGGGTTAAATAAGCGGCCGGTATGCGTTCATTGATGCGTCTGTCGATGATGTTGATCACTTCCTGGCGTTCACTTGGCGTTAAAACGCTAGACAGATAAGCATCAGCCAGATTATAGGGTTGGCAAATAGTATGTAAAACCAGTGCCGCCGCTTCATCCAGTGCGGTTGTAGTGCCATGGCCGAAACACAGTTCGGCCTTAGTGAACCGGCTGGCGGCCCAGCGAATGTAATCTCGAACAGTGGATAAAGTCGTTAATACTTCAGAGGGCGTTGTTTTCATTGCTGGTCTAGGTAAAATAAGGGTGACGGTGTAGATTTTAAACTAAACTTTGTGGGTCTGTTTGAATATTAAATGAACGCAACATGAGCCCAAGCACTAACAATCCCAGCACTATTGCCTCAAGTTTGGCAAAAAACAGGCTGCTAATGGACTGCTATCGGCACATGCAATCCAATGATCTGGCACTGCCGACTATTCCGGATGTTTCTTTCAAAATTCGCCGCGCCATAAATGATGATAAATCCAGCATCTCCTCAATAGCGCGGGTAGTCCAAATTGATCCGTCAATTACCGCCAGACTGATACAAATCGCCAACAGCCCTTTATATATGGGCCGAAAAAAAATTGAAAGCTGTCCCGAAGCAATGACCCGACTGGGCTTGAAGGCGGCACAAGACATTGTTACCGCATTTGCAATGAAATCGGTATTTAACGCCAAGACCCCGATTATACGTCAAAAAATGGCCGAGTTATGGACGCACAGCAGTTACATTGCCTCCATCAGCGCCGTGTTCGCCCATAAAATTCCGGGCTTCGACCCGGATCGGGCCATGCTGGCCGGATTGATTCATGATATTGGCATCGTGCCTATCTTGACTTATGCCGATAATCATCCCGATATTATCGCTAATCCCAAAGACCTGGTAGAAACAGTTAAGGAATTGCGCGCCGATATAGGCGTACAAATCATACGTCGCTGGGATTTTCCCGAAGATTTTGAAGATGTGGTGATTAATGCCGAAAATTGGTTTCGCAATGACACGAATCCTCCTAATTATGCCGACATTGTGATGATCTCGCAGCTGCACAGCTTTATCGGCAAAGTGGACATCAAAAAAATACCTAAAATAGATGACCTGCCCGCGTATAAGAAACTGGCCGGTCATTTAGATGCCGACGACAGCATTAATATACTGGATACCGCCAAAGACGAAATCGAGCATATTCGCAGAATGTTGGCTTAAGGTTGTAGATGGATATTAACCTGCCAATATCTGCTCAAAACCTGTTAGGCGCGAACAGGGTGGCGGAAAACGCATTGAATCTGAAAGTTGGGCAACAGCTGGACGTAAAAGTGATCGGCGCGGAAATAACGGCGGCAAAAAACGCAATCACTTTAAACCTGGGCAACCAGGATATCAGCGTGCAAAGTACACAGCCGATGAGCCTGAATTCTGGGCAGAATATAAAAATTCAGGTTATCCAGATCGCCCCAGTCGTCGTTTTTAAAATTCTCGACCTCTTACCCGAACTAAAAGGCCAGTCTGCTGAGTTACGCTTAAAATTAATGCCGACTGTAAGGGACGCGGGAAGTGTCGCCATCGGCACGGCTGTACGGATGCAAGAACTAACGCAGTTGCCGAGGGAAACGATGCTCACTGAACAGGATGGCGCTTTGTTATTGTCGCTAAAGCAGCAGGTAGATGCGAAAATAATCAGCATCGTCGGCACTAAAGTCCAATTGCAGATTGATACGGAGAAACCTTTATTGGTCACTATTGAACGCACTCAACTGACGCCTGTAGCCCAACCTTTAAAAGCCGGGCAAAGCCTGAATCTGGAATTCGTCAACACCGGCGCCACGCCTGAATTTAAGATTGTCCCCTTTGCCGATAACATTCCTGAAGCGAAAATAGCCGAATTTATAAAGCTTTTTTTACCGCGACACCAAGCTGCGCCTATCCTTATAAACCAGTTAATAAAAGAATTGCCGCGTTTGTTGAACGATGCAAGCGTTCCCAAGACCCTTAAAGATATTGCCGTAAACATAGTTCAAAACCTGCCGCCCAAAGAGCAGTTGATCAGCAGTTCGGGCCTTAAACAAGCGATAGCCGACTCGGGTTTGTTTCTTGAGGCCAAGCTGTCAGCAGAAGCCGAATTAATCAAAGTCTTGCCTCAGCTGATAAAAAATGACAGCGTGCCGCAAACACTGCAAGGCATTGCCGCCGAAATAGTGCGGAATCTGATTCAAACCAAGCCCTTGCTTGGCCAGGCGACTGTTTCGAAGCCGGTTTCAGTGGCTGAATTATTAGCGTTTAATTTAGATCCGGCCGGAGATGGCGAAAGCGGCGCACTCCAGGCAGGCGCTTTAGGCGCCGAGGATTTTAAAGGCAACTTGCTGAAATTTATTCAGGCGTTAAAACAAGAACATGACTCTCAAAGCGCACAGCAGATAACTCAAACCGATCTCGACCTGCTCAAAAACCTGCAAACCAAGACTGAAAGCACCGTCGCCAAGCTGGTGCTGGATCAATTGATGTCGCTGCCCAAAGAAGATAACCCGAAACAACTGTGGATCATCGACATGCCCTTTATAGACAGGCAACAGGCCGACACGGTCAAGATTGAAATACAGCAGGACAAGGAACACAATCGATCCACCGGCAGCGGCAGTGATTGGTCGGTCAACATCACCATTACCCCGCCGGAATTGGGTACGATACAGTGCAGGATTTCCTATCAAAATGAGCTTATCAATACCTTTTTCAAGAGCCGGAACATCCAAACGACTGAGCTCATCAAAGATAACCTTGATTACCTGAAAAACCAGCTGGAAGCATCAGGATTAACAACGGGGCACATGGATGCTCACGATGACGCTGAAAAAAACCAACCAACTCATCAGCTGGCCGGAAAAAAACTGTTTGATGATAATGCGTAGGTTCAGATTGTGTTAACGGCTTTATCATTAATTAATAATTGAGGTTGAACAGGTCGGGTTACGCAGCGTAACCCGACCAACGGGTCTTCCCCGGTTTTTACTTTTGTTTAAATGTTGTTTTTTAGCTTGTTAAGATTGCAATAACATCTTACGGCTGCGAACCATCTTCAATGGGAATTTGTGAGTGTTAACTTTCGACTCAAACCGGAAGTTGGAAGCTAGAATGCCTACTTCATAAAAGCAGCCGTTGAAAAAATAATAACTGTTCATATTTGCAAGCTATGTCTATTAGAATTAAATAAAATCAACTTAGGAACGTGCATGAAATAAAATCACCAATGACACATTGGTCAGCCAGCGTGTAGGGGCGGATTTATCCGCCCTGGGCGGATGAATTCGCCCCTACAGATGCTCAACTTATTTCGTGCACATTCCTTAATACCAAAAAAGGTATTCCTATCAGTAAAGATCATATAGAAATCAAGATTACCGGTTTCGTTCAGGGTGTGGGTTTTCGCCCGTTTATTGTTCGGCTGGCCCGACAGCTTCAACAAAATGGCTGGATTGCAAACACAGCTGATGGGGTAACAATTGCTGTCGAAGGAGCAGTAGACCAGCAACTACAATTTCTTGAGAGTC
>JAYTLW010000054.1:0-4464 GCA_043729025.1 Methylobacter sp. | reverse complement strand
TCAACCCTATGACGGTGAAATGGATGCCGCTGTGATAGAGCGGTATCTGCTGAACAGGGAGGTATATCGGCGCACGGATATTATTATTTTACATAATGTGCGGCAGGAATATGCCGTTGCCGCTGTGCAGCGGGCCGGTTCGGAAACCTTATTCGGTCCGGTTGAACAAGTGGAAATATTGGCCCTGCCTGATGACTGCGTTTTTATTACCGACCCCAATACGGATCCCGCCAACCGATCCGCATTGGCCAAATTAGCCATCAGGCATCATGTCTCCGTGAATCAGACAGCGATAGTGGTCGGCGCCTTTGATCATGTCAATATTATTCATCATCCCAACCCTCTGGTGTTGCGCGTGATTGAAGTAATTCCCCCCGAACCGCCCAAGCTTTATCACATGGTTGAACAGGTATTAAGTTATGCCGACTTGCCGCCTATCATTCTGGAATTGGAGACTATCGATCTACGCGATCTCGCCGGTACGGTGGCTCCCGAAGCTTATTTAGTCCCTTGTCGCTCCGGGGGGCTCACTAATTTGAGCGCGCCGGTTTATTTTCTCGATGAGCGGCCAAAACAGCGCCAAAACTGGACACTGTTGGGATGTGAGCGCAGTTTGCAATTTCATCGCCATTACTACGGAGACGAGCCCCCGCGCGTGGAAATGTGTCCGCGCCGACTGCTAAAACCTGATGAAAAAGCGACCATCCTGAAGTGTTGCCTGCTTGAGTATGAAATTGAACAGGAGGATAACGTCATGATAGTACCCTGGGGTACCGATTTAAACATGATTGAACAGGCATTACGTCAACTATCCAAAGGTGCAGTGTATGCCTGAACTCGCGTGGGAAAATATTATAAAAAGCCAGCGTGATTCGCGGGTGGAAAAACCGCGCAAAGCCGGTTGCACGATGGTGATGGATGTTGGTAAAGGCTTGTACGAAACCCAAAGCATCCTGCAGGCATGTGCAAACTATATCGATCACTGGAAATTCGGCTTTGGCACGTCTGCCTTCATGGACAAGACTTTGTTGCAAGAAAAACTGCAATTACTGGCGGCGCACAATATCCTGACTTTTCCTGGCGGAACATTGCTGGAAGTCGCATTGCTAACCCACCATTGCCGCGTTTATATGACCCATGCCAAAGCCTTGGGTTTTAGCGCAGTGGAAATTTCTGACGGGACGCTGCCTATTCCCCGATTCAGACGCAAAAGGATTATTGAATGCGCGTTAAATGCCGGACTGATTCCTATCACCGAAGTCGGCAAAAAAGACCCCAAGCGACAACCTACAGCAGATCAAATCGCGGCAGAAGTTTTGGAAGATCTTGAATGGGACGCAGCCTGGGTCATTATAGAAGGCCGCGAAAGCGGTCAAGGGGTCGGCGTCTTCGATGAATCGGGAAATGTTGACGATTTTGAGGTAGACATAATCGTTGAAAGGATAGGCGATAAACTTGATTCCCTGATATGGGAAGCGCCGCTCAAATCCCAGCAGGCATATTTTATCGAAAAATTCGGCGCTAATGCCGGACTGGGTAATATCCCGATCGATCAGACTCTCGCTTTGGAAGCCTTGCGTAACGGCCTGCGTTTTGACACCCTGAACCGCGTTACCGGCAAGTTATTACGCGAAGGCTCCTGGGATCCCAACCAAGTTGAAGCAAATGGAATAAACAATAATCCTGCCAACCCAACCGGTACAAAAATGTAATGACCAGCTATGAACAACAGTCGGCGTCGATACAGGAAAAAGTTCTGGAGATTGGCACAAGACTTAAAGCGGCTCCATCGGATAGCTTGATTAATTCAGTGTTTGCCGCTGAACTAACCCATCAGGCCCATTTGTTTGAGGCGATGGGTCTGGTTGATATTGCCCATACCTTAATAGCCATAGAACTGCATACGATCCCGAAAACAGAGGGCTATCAATTACTGGCACAGTTACTCGATCTGCAAAAAAAGCCGGAAACGTTTGTCATGTCGCCGACCAAGGGCGATATTTACACCAACCGCGAGGCCTGGCTGGCAGAACGAACCGACGCAACAGGCTGGCTGGGCGCAGGCCGAGCACGGAGGGAAGCAACCACTACGGCGTTTGTGCTGGTGATGCGGCAATTGATGCTTGAGTTTACCGAAACTCTGATAGCGTTGGCTCTGACGATGACCCAGCAGGCCAAACGCCATAAGCTGTCCATCATGCCGGATTACACCTACTTGCAGGCAGCCCAGCCGACAACTTTCGGCCACTATTTATTGGGCTGCACTTACCCGCTGCTGCGCGATCTGGAACGGCTGGAACCATTATCGGCGCGGCTCAATCTTAGCCCCATGGGTTGCGGCAGCACCAATGGTTCGAGGTTATTGCAGGGACGGCAAAAATTAGCGGACTTATTAGGATTTAAAGGTTTGATTTCCCATGCCCGCGATGCCATGTGGCAAGCCGATTTATTCATTGAAGCCACGTCAATACTGACGACGTGCAGCATCAATCTCAGTCGGCTGGCAGAAGATTTGCAGATCTACAGTACCCAGGAATTTGCCCTGGTCGAACTGGATGACCGGCACGCCCGCGCCAGCAAAATTATGCCGCAAAAAAAGAATCCGTTTGCGTTAACGCATATCCGGGGTGTCGCCAATAAAATGATCGGGGTATTGGCCTCGGTCACAGCAGCCGCCAGAACGCCCTCCGGTCAACCTGACAATAGACTGTTGATATACAGTGAATTACCCGAAGCGATGCAAACAGTCAATAATGCCGTGGCATTAATGACAGAAGTGCTGCAAGACATCAGTTTCAATACAGAGAGAGGGAAGGCGTTGGTATATTCCGGCTGGATACTGGCGACCGATCTGGCTGAAACGTTGGTACTGGAATGTGGGCTAAACTTTAGAAGCGCGCATCAATTGGTGGCTTTTCTGGCTAGCGAATATCAGGGTAAAAGTATCCTGGAACTTGATCATAGAACACTAAGTCATTTTGGCGGGATTGTCCTTGGACAACGCGTTTCAATCACTGAAGCACAGCTCAAAATCGCTTTGGACGCCTGTCATGCCATACAGGCACGGACAGAACCCGGAGGCACAGCGACCCATTGTATGAACAGCATGATAGCCGAATGCCATGAAAGACTGGAAAGCTATCATGAAAAAAAACAGGCCGACAAAATTTATTTTGCAAGCAGACAAGAGGATTTGTTGGGGCGCGCAAAGAAGGAAGTCGGCTAATGATAAATAGTAATTCCAAATTCATGCACGAGGAATTCAGCAATGCCCAGACCGATTGTTGATTATATTATTATTGGCGCAGGCTCGGCCGGTTGTGTCCTTGCCAATCGGCTGAGCGAAGATCCAAATTGTCGAGTGTTATTGCTTGAAGCAGGCGGTGAAGACAATGCCGCAGCCATACGCACACCGGCATTGTTTCCCCAATTGCAAGACAGCTCCTACGATTGGAGCGACCGAACCTTGCCGCAAACCCACATGCAAGGACGGCGCATTTATATCCCGCAAGGGAAAGCCTTAGGCGGCTCAAGTTCCATCAATTACATGATTTACATGCGCGGCAACCGTGGCGATTACGATCACTGGGCGAGCCTCGGCAATACAGGCTGGAGTTACGACGATGTGCTGCCCTATTTCATCAAGGCTGAAACCAATGAAACCTTTGCCGATCGCTATCACGGCCGTTCGGGGCCGCTGGTGGTTTCCAGTCACCCGCACACAGCCCCGGTGACTCAGCGTTATATCGCGGCAGCACAGGAAGCGGGTATTGCCTACAATCCGGATTTTAACGGCGAACGCCAGGAAGGCTGCGGGCCTTTGCAAAGAACTATTGCTGACGGTTCGCGATGCAGCGCCGCCGTTGCCTATCTGCACCCGGCGCGGATTCGCCCCAATCTGACCGTCATCAGCCATGCGCAGGCCACCAAACTGCTGTTCAGCAAGTGTCGCGTGATCGGCGTGCAATATCTGCATTTTGGCGTAGTCGAACAGGCCTATGCCGCTGCCGAAACAATTTTGTCCGCCGGCGCTTTCCGTTCACCTCAATTGCTGATGCTGTCGGGTTTGGGCCCTGCCCCGGAGCTTGAAAAGCTCGGTATCAAAGTGCGGGTGGATTTACCGGAAGTCGGCAAGAACCTGCAAGATCACATTCATGCCCGAGTGCGATGCGAGCTGACAAAACCTTTAACCTTTGCGCCGCTGCCCAGCGACGACAAAGCTGCGGCTGCGCGCGCTTATGAAGCCGTTGGAACAGGCCCCCTAGCCTCAAATTTCCTGGAGGCAGGCGGCTTTGTCAAAAGCCGCCCTGATGTAGCTTATCCCGATTTGCAATTGTTTTTATTCGGCAATTTAACGCCCGAATATCCTGAAGCAGGATCGCCGAGTCGCCACGGCGTAGCCCTAACCGCTTATGTCAACAGGCCGCACAGCACCGGCCAGGTAACGTTATCATCCGCCGATCC
>JAYTLW010000053.1:0-6356 GCA_043729025.1 Methylobacter sp. | reverse complement strand
CTTCGCGGCTAAAGCCGCTCCCACATTTTTGTCCAGGTTATTTAATTACGCTTCCTAAGCTGATATGTATCGGTTATCCAAATCTGCAAATCTATATGCTTCTTGCTCTAGGCTTATTACTGGACTGATTGCCGCCGGGCTTGCGGGGCTGATTTGAGTTTCGGCTGGGACGCGGGCCGCGCGGTTCTTCCGGCGGCATTGGCGGTGCCACTGCAGAGGCCTCAAAGCCGACAATTTGTTCGCGTTTAATCGCTTTCCCGATCAACTTTTCAACCAAGCGCAGGAAATTGTATTCGTCATGGGATACCAGCGATATGGCCTGGCCTTCTTCGCCTGCACGCCCGGTGCGGCCGATTCTATGAATGTAATCTTCCGGCGCTCTGGGCAGTTCAAAATTGACTACATGAGGCAACAGGTTAATATCGATGCCGCGTGCCGCCACATCGGTCGCTACCAGCACCCTGATTTCACCGGCTTTAAATCCTGATAAAGCGCTGGTTCTGGCACCCTGACTTTTGTTGCCGTGGATGGCGGCCGCCTTAATGTCGACCTTGTTGAGTTTTTCGGTGAGGCGATTAGCACCGTGTTTGGTGGTCGTGAACACCAAAACCTGCTGCCAATCATGTGCTTTTATCAAGTGACAAAGCAGTTCGGTTTTATTGGCTTTATTAACCAGATAAGCGACTTGCTCAACCAGTTCTGCGGCGGTGTTACGCGGAGCGACTTCGATTTTTATCGGATTGACCAAAAGACCTGTCGTCAGCTTGCGTATATCTTCTGAGAAGGTTGCTGAAAACAGCAGGTTTTGGCGCTTTTTTGGAAGAAAGGCGATAATCTTGCGAATATCCCGGATAAAGCCCATATCCAGCATGCGGTCAGCTTCATCAAGTATCAGAGTTTCTACATTATCAAGTTTTACCGCATTCTGATTGATCAGATCCAGCAATCGTCCAGGGGTGGCCACCAATATATCTACGCCGCCTCTTAAACGCATCATCTGCGGGTTGATCTTTACCCCGCCAAAAACGACTTCGGATTTTAAACGGGGATGCAAATGCGCCCCATATTTGTTTACCGATTCGCCTATTTGTGCGGCCAGCTCTCTGGTCGGGGTCAGTATCAATACCCTGACCGGCCGGTTATTGCCGTAAGCCTTTTGCGATAAGCGATGCAGGATAGGCAAGGTGAATCCTGCTGTTTTCCCCGTTCCTGTTTGTGCGGCGGCCAGTACATCATGGCCGCCCAAAACGGCCGGAATGGCTTGTGACTGGATAGGGGACGGCGTGGTATAGCCGGCATCAGCAATGGCGCGCAGTAATGGATCAGATAAACCGAGGGTGGAAAATGGCATATTTTTATAAGTCTCAATAAAAGGTTGCTCAAGACAAGCGTCTTAAAGCGTTGTGGAAAGTATAGGGAATAAAATAAAAAACTCGACTAACAACAGTGGTCAAGTTGATTGCAGTAAGCTAGGCGTTTTCGATAGAGGTGGCGTAAGGCGTTGTCTCTTGTTTGCGGGAGGTATGTGAGTTCTGTAACTTATTGATAGTATTGGTGCCCCGAGGCGGATTTGAACCACCGGCCTGTCCCTTAGGAGGGGACCGCTCTATCCAGCTGAGCTATCGGGGCAAAATAAATGTAATTTTACCATAGATAGGTATTTAATTCACCTGCGGAGCAACGATAAGTCGGTCGGGTTGCCGGATATATTAATCGTCGGGTGGGCGTTAATCGTGATGTCGGCTCGAGAATAGTCGGTTACTAACCGGGTTTGAAGGTGTTTTTTAAAAACATATGACGGGCATTATCCGTCATGAACTAGCGCTCATACCAAAATAAGGCTATGGGTATGCCGGTCACTTTGGCTTGAACCATCCGCACCGTAGGTATTTGCAGATTCTGATTTGCCTTTTAAAATGTCCAGGGAGCGTTTGGTGTGGCGAGATAAAAGGTCGATACCGGCGCCGTTTTGTTCATTCAGGTCTCTGCATTCTGCGCAGACCCGTATCAGCTGAGTCCAGTTGGCAACTGATTCGGCGGTTAACAGTCCCGCTAGTTCAGCCCGTTTAAAATATTCCCCGATACTTTGCTGATTGTTAGGCAGTGTTTCGGTTGCCAAGACCTGAGCGAGCTGAAGGTTGAACTGCTCCAGTTGCACCACCAGCTGCTTTTTACCGGCAGCGATTTGTGTTATCAGTTCAGCTTGTTGTGGTTTTTTTAAGGCATCAAGCTCCCGAATGAGTTCCTGAAGTAGCTGTTGCGCCAATTGTAGGGCATTAAAGATGAGCTGTTCGGCGATGGGATAGGTTTGTTTTATCATGTTGATGGACTATTTCTTTGGGGGCATCGACTGCTCAAATTGGATCAATTTCTTGGCAACTTGTTCGGTATTTATTTTATAACTACCCTCAGCAAGCGCTTTTTTAATGGCGTTAACTCGCTCAATATCTACGGGCAATTCTGAGGATGAGCCTAAGGCCTTTTTTATTTCCTGTGTGGTGCTGGTAAGCGCCACGTTATCGGTTTTTTCTGGTTGCGTAGCAACTGTTTTTTCACCATCGACCTCAATTTTTGGAGTTGTTTTGAGGGGCGAAGTACTGTTTGTTCTGCCGCTTATTTCGATAGCCATGTTAAATTCCTTCATCTTTTTTATTTGTAACTTTTATCGGCAGTGCGGTAAAAAACTTTAACTGTTTGTTTAAAGGCTTGTGTTTAATAGTTAACAGAGACCAATCCGGGTTCGATAACCGTTGCATTAATGATGCGCCCGGAATTCTGGTTTTTAATCCGGATAAGTTGCCCTTTAGTGCCGTCCATCATCGCCAAGCCGCTCATGCGGATAGAAAAATCCGCTTTTGTAGTGCTGATAACAACTTTGTCACCTCTTTTAATAAGCCTGGGTGCAACAAAATTTCTAAGGCTAAGGATGGTTCCGGTATTGAGCTGGCGCGTGACCTGTTTGTTTTCAACTTGTGTTATTTCAGTGACAAAATCTTCCCTCAGATTAGACACCTCTCTTTTTTCAATAGCAAGATATTGCCTAGTAATGATTTCACCGCGCTGTATGGCTTGGGATAAAACCACAACCATTTGATAAGTCTTGATAATGGCTGAAGTAAAAATAGACCATTTTTTTTCCGTGTTACAACGCACACCTATAGTCGTTCTGCCTGCGTTAATTACATCGGTTGTGGTAAATATCTCCAGAGATTCTGCGCATTCAGGCAAATTCAAGCGGCTGTCCAGCGGCACTAAACTCACTTCATATTCGCCCGGAGGCTTATTAATATGTTGATCTATATAGTATTTAACAGCATCAGTGATAGATTCGTGGGATTGCGAGCCTTGTTCAGCATGAGCCGTGGTGAAAAAAATAAAGGCCAAGGTCAATATGAGTAGGATATTTTTTTTCATCGTTAAGGTTGGTCTTATGACTTATATAAAATAACGGGCATGTTCGATGTTCGGATATTTCCGTACGCCAGTCAATTATTTGACGGTGCTTGCATAATTTTAGGCGGCTATTTTTTGCCGAATTAACTCAATCATATTCAACTGTACCGAGTAGAAAAATAATATATTATTGATTTTTAATTGATTATTTATTTTTGGCATATGCTGTGCCTTTATTTTTGTACACGTAATCAGGAGATACATCATGGCTATTAATTTTGACACAGCACTCGGTATTGAGCCTAAGGCTCTGGCTTTTCGAGAAAAACGCAGTGAAATATTGGCTGCTAATTTAGCTAACGCAGATACACCCCACTTTAAAGCGCGTGATCTGGATTTTAAGTCAGTGCTCAAACAAAGCCAGGCGCCAGGCGTGACCATGGAAGGCACTCAGGCGGGACATATTATACCGCAACAACAAGTATTCGGAGCTAATGTCATGTACCGGAACCCCAGTCAGGTGTCATTAGACGGCAACACTGTCGAAACTCATGTCGAACAAGCCAAATACGCTGAGAATGCGGTGCAGTATCAGGCCAGTTTGCAATTCATTAATAACAAATTTTCCGGTCTGATGACCGCCTTAAGAGGGCAATAGTCATGTCTGCTTTTAACATCTTCGATATTGCCGGGAGCGGCATGAATGCCCAGTCGTTAAGACTTAATCTGGTCGCAAGCAATATATCCAATGCGAACAGCGTCGGCAGCAGCGCAGCTGACGTTTACAAATCCAGGCAGCCGGTATTTGCCGCTGAATTAAACAATGCGATGGATAAACAGAACGCCACCAGTAAGGTGAATGTCCTGGGCGTGGTCGAAAGTCAGGACGCTCCTGTTCTGGAGTATGCCCCGAATCACCCTATGGCCGATAAAGACGGCTACATCTATAAATCCAATGTCAATACGGTTGAAGAAATGGCCAATATGATGTCGGCGTCACGCTCCTATCAAAATAATGTAGAAGTATTGAATACGGCTAAGCAGATGATGCTTCAGACCTTAAAAATGGGACAGTAAGGGGATAAAAATGGCTATTCAAAGTGCAACAAATCAATACAGCGGCTTAACCGTCACACCTAAATCAGAGACGGCGGCAAAGCCTAAGTCAGCATCATTAGGGCAGGAACAGTTCTTGAAATTAATGACCACTCAGATGACCCATCAAGATCCATCCAGCCCGATGGAAAATGGTCAATTTTTAACGCAAATAGCGCAGTTTGGGACAGTCTCCGGAATCCAGGATTTGCAAAAGTCATTTGGCGATTTTGCCGGTTCGATCACTTCCAGCCAGGCATTGCAGGCAACCAGTTTGGTGGGGCGAAGTGTATCCGCGCCTGGAACGAAGGGGTTGTTGGCCGCTGGGGGCGATATAGCCGGTGATATTAACTTAATAGGCAGTTCGCCCAATGTTCATGTCAAAGTAACCGATGCGGCTAGCGGCGAAGTTGTAAAAGATATAGAGCTGGGCGCTCGCACTGAAGGAAAAGTACCTTTTGTCTGGGATGGTCTTAATTCACATAAGGTCAATGCCAGCCCCGGCGTGTATAAAATTGAAGCAACAGCCTATATCGATGGAAAAAATATCGTAATGGAAACAGATATTAAGTCGAAAGTTGATAGCGTCAGCATGGGCAGCGGCGCCAATGGGATGAAAGTTAATCTGACCGGATTGGACAGTGTTAATTTTAATCAGATTAAACAAATTCTTTAGGACTGGGGGTGTAACATGGGTTTTGCAACAGCATTAAGCGGCTTAAAAGCTGCATCAACAAATTTACAGGTAACCGGTAATAATATTGCCAATTCGCAAACTGTCGGTTTTAAAGAATCCCGTGCGGAATTTGCGGATGTGTATGCGTCCAGTCTCGGTGGAGTCAGCAAGACTCAGCCAGGCGCCGGGGTGAAAGTCACCGAAGTGGCGCAGCAATTTAATCAGGGCAATATCGAGTCCACCCAAAACAGCCTTGATCTTGCGGTCAGCGGCAATGGTTTTTTTGTCTTGGCCGATAATGTGAATCTTCCTGATCCTGCAAACCCGAATGCAGCCGTGGATCCTTCGGTGCCCAGCACTTATACCCGCAATGGTGCTTTTCAGTTAAACAGCTCGGGTAATGTAGTTAATGATAAGGGACAGTATTTATTGGCTTTTGCCCCTAACGGTACGACCGCAGCGGAGGGTTTTAGTGTCGGTGTTTTTAGGCCGCTGACGATTGATACTGCCCAGGGCCTGCCCAACGCTACCGAAAATATCAATATGAAGTTGAATATCAATGGGGCTGCCAGTGTGCCATCAACGACAGTATTTGATCCTACCAACCCTTTGTCTTATAACAATACTACCTCAATCACTACCTATGATACCCAGGGTAACGCGCATATCGCCTCAACCTATTATGTGAAAACCCCTGTGGCTAACGTATGGGATGCTTATTTGTTTCTCGATAATTTTGGTATTACCACGGGGGGGGACGCTACTGCTGCCGGTGGCACAGCACCGGGTTCGACAGTAATAGGGCTTAAGCAGCCCGGATTACCGATACCGATGACTTTCACCGCGTCAGGATTGCTTGATGAAGTGGGTACTCGTGCAGCATCCGTTCTTTCTGCGGCGATTGTGACTGCGGCGAACACTGGGGTTACTGATACTGCTGCGGCATCCGTTGCGGCGGCTGCAACCGCAGGTGGAGCATATACCTCCCCTCTTGCTGCAACTGCGCTTTCCAAAGCGCTGGTTGCATCAGCAACTGCCGCTGCTGCGGCTACCTCTGCTGCTTCTATTAATAGTACTCCTGCTGCCGCAGCTCTTGCAACGCTTGCTAAAACTACTGCCGCTACTGCCGCTGCATCTGCTGCTGCTTATGCTACATCTGCCGCTCTTGTTGTCAATGGGGCTACGGGCACTA
>JAYTLW010000052.1:0-4194 GCA_043729025.1 Methylobacter sp. | reverse complement strand
CAACTGTAATTTAGGCTTGGTGAAATTTGAGCACGGCCTGCCGACTGAGCATACATTGTTAAACCCGAATCGCATTACCTACTCATTACCCGATTGCATGACCTTTAAAATGCCTTAAGCCTGTAATTCAAGCCTGACAGGTCGCTTCCACTCCGAAAAGTGGGAACGGTAAATGGATTATCTGTGGCAAACAAAGTCATATCTACTTACAATACCCGGTTTTATTTAGTCTTTTCGGCAACCTTTTAAGTACAGATTAAGCTGATGTTAGGTAGCCTGTACGAACAAAAGAACCCATCAAACACGAGAACTATGGAACAACACACTCTTACCTTAGGCATCCCCGGTTTTAACTACTCCGATTTATACGATTCTGCGCGACTACAAGAGTTGTTGGATGTATTTGATGCATCGGTAGCACGCCATGATGCCCAACTGCACAGTGAATTCAAGGCTTACCGCCAGAATCAGGGCTCAGGCTTAACGGCAGAGGCTGTTTCCGATTTGCTGGTGCGCATGGGGCCTTATGTCGGTCAGTTTGTCGCCAAGATTTTCAATGTTTCCGAGCAACATCAGGCGCAGGGCGTAAAAATCAAGGACGAAATCGACACTATTTTTACTTATAAAAATACCGTGGTCGAAAAACTGGCCTTCGTGTTTAAAGGCCAGGATGCGGGCGATTGGGCTATCCCCTCGATTCTGAACCGTTTTGATTTATTAATAGACGCAGGGTTTCCCGAAGCCAATCAGGATGACGACCCCGAACACCGCGTAGCCCGGGTCGGCGCGGCTATCGGGCGGCTGGCCGGTCATTACCAGCTGATCGCCAAAGGCAAAGACAGCGATTACGACAATGCCGATCTGGTCTCCGAGGCATTGCGCGCCAAACTCGCCGCACATGAAACTGCGGCAGCTGAATTTAACGACATCATAATTCTAAAAGATCCTGCCGAATTTATCGACGGCCTGATGGACATCGTGCTGCGCTGGAGTTTTGTTGCCCAGCAAGACAATGATGTGGTTGCCAACTGGTCGAGTTTCAAGCTCCCGCAAAAACGTAATTTCGATCATTTGGTCGAGCATGAACTGGTTGATCGCGGCGAATTTACCGCGTGGATGGGCGAGCAGGCGCATCGCCGCCGCCGGGACGGTTTTAAACTCACCGACCCGCGCATGAACCAGCGCCAGGTCTTGTCCGAGATCAACCACTGCATCTACTGCCACGAGCGCGATACCGATTCCTGCTCCAAGGGCATGCGCAACAAAAAAACCAATACCTTCAAGGTTGATCCCTTGGGCGTGACCACCATCGGCTGCCCGCTGGATGAAAAGATTTCGGAAATGCACCTGGTCAAACGCCAAGGCGACAATATCGGCGCGCTGGCGATTATCATCATCGACAATCCGATGTGTCCTGGCACCGGGCATCGTATCTGCAATGAGTGCATGAAAGGCTGTATCTATCAAAAAACCGATCCGGTCGACATCCCGCAAATCGAAACCAATGTGCTCACCGATGTGTTGTTCATGCCTTACGGCTTTGAAATATACAGCTTGCTGACCCGCTGGAATCCGTTAAACGTCAAGCGTCCAACCATGCTGCCTTACAACGGCAAAAACGCGCTGGTGGTGGGACTGGGGCCTGCCGGTTACACGATGAGCCATTATTTATTGAATGAAGGTTTCGGCGTCGTCGGTATCGACGGCTTAAAGCTGGAACCGTTGCCGGTGGCCTTGACCGGGAACAGCGACAATCCGCCTATGCCGATCGAGAATTTTCAGGATCTGTACGAGGAGCTGGATCAACGCATCCTGGCCGGTTTTGGCGGCGTGGCCGAATACGGCATTACCGTGCGCTGGGACAAGAACTTTCTGAAAGTCATTTATCTGACCTTGCAACGGCGCGAGGCGTTTCGCGCTTACGGCGGGGTGCGTTTTGGCGGCACGGTGACCATTGAAGACGCATGGCGCATGGGCTTCGACCATATTTGCATCGCCTCCGGCGCCGGCAAACCGACTATTATCGACATGAAAAACAATCTGATGCGCGGCATGCGTAAAGCCTCGGATTTTTTGATGGCCTTGCAACTGACCGGAGCGGCCAAGGCCTCGTCGCTGGCCAATTTGCAGGTGCGTTTGCCGGCAGGCGTTATCGGCGGCGGCTTGACCGCGATGGATACCGCAACCGAATTGATGGCCTATTATCCGGTGCAGGTGGAAAAAACCCTACATCGCTATGAAACACTGGTCAACATCTACGGCGAATCAGTGGTTCGCGCCCGTTACGATCAGGAAGAAACGATCATCCTCGATGAATTTCTGGCGCACGGCATAGCCATAGTCGCCGAACGCCAACGTGCCGATGCAGCAGGTGAGCTACCGGATTTTTCACCGCTGGTCGAATCCTGGGGCGGAGTCACGCTGTTTTATCGCAAAGGCATTAAAGATGCGCCTGCCTATCGCCAAAACCACGAAGAAATCGTTAAAGCGCTGGAAGAAGGCATCGCCCTGGCCGAAGGCATGAGCCCGCTCGCTGCACTAGCCGACGAATACGGACATTTAAACGCGGTTGAGTTTGAAAAATTGGCGCTGGAAGAAGGCCGTTGGAACAACTCGGGGCAGACGGTCACTGTGCCGTTACGCAGCTTATACATTGCGGCAGGTACATCGCCCAACACTATTTATCAAAGCGAATACCCAAACACCTTTGTGATGGATAAATGGTTTTTTCAGCGTTATGAGCCCGAATGGACTAACGATTCGGTTGAATTGGCACCCATGCACGATGAGGCCACGCCTAAGCTGGGCAAACCCGCGCCGCTGACCTCATATCAAAAAAACGGCAAATTCATCAGTTTCTACGGCGACAACCATCCGGTTTACGCAGGCAACGTGGTTAAAGCCATGGCCAGCGCCAAAAACGGCTACCCTTATGTGGTCAAATTGTTTGCACAACAATTGGTCGGATTAAATCCCGCGCAACAGCCGGAACGCGACTCGGCATTAAAAGCCTTGTTTGCCCGATTGGATGACGCATTTTCAGCCACTATCGTAGCCATTAACCGCCTGACGCCGACGATTATCGAAGTCGTGGTGAAAGCGCCGATGGCGGCAGAAAAATTCCATCCCGGACAATTTTACCGCGTCCAAAACTACGAGGCTATTGCGCCTGTCGTCGAAGGCACGGCGCTGACTGCCGAAGGTTTGGCCCTGACCGGCGCGGAAGTCGATAAGGAAAAAGGCACGATTTCCCTGATTGCGCTGGAAATGGGTTCATCCTCGCGGCTGTGCGCAACCTGGAAAGTCGGCGATCCGCTGGTGATCATGGGCGTAACCGGCACACCGACCGACATACCGACCGGGAAAACCGTGTTGTTGCTCGGCGGCGGATTGGGTAACGCAGTGCTGTTCTCCATCGGCAAGGCCTTAAGGGCGGCAGGCAATAAGGTGATTTATTTTGCCGGTTACAAATACGCGCAAGACCGGTTTAAAGTCGAGGATGTTGAAGCCGCCGCCGATATTATTATCTGGTCGGTCGATAAAGGCGAAGGCGTTACCGCCATCACCCCGACCCGCCCGCAAGACAAGACTTTTGTGGGTAATATTCTTGAGTGTATGTTGGCTTATGCCAAATACGAACTGGGCGATCAACCCATCTCGCTGTCTCATGTCGATCACCTGATCGTTATCGGCTCTGACCGGATGATGGCTGCGGTGAAAAATGCCCGTTACGATGTTTTGAAACCCTATCTGAACAGAGTTCATCACGCTATCGGTTCCATCAACTCACCCATGCAATGCATGATGAAAGGTATCTGCGCCCAGTGTTTGTGTAAACATGTAGATGCTGAAACCGGACACGAATATTTTGTGTATTCCTGTTACAACCAGGATCAGGATTTGGATAAGGTTGATTTTCCGCATTTGAATGCAAGGTTGCGGCAAAATACCGTCCAGGAAAAACTGTCCAGTCTTTGGCTGGATTACTTGTTGGACAAACAGCAGGACGACAACAGTTAAGGCAATACCCTAGCCAAAGTCGGACGGGGTAAATGACTCCGTCCGCCGAGTTACTCGCGCGGTTTAAAAAAAGGTCGCATAAAACCTGCGCGAGGGGTTGCAAACACCGTCCCAGCATACATGTTAAGTATTCTTAATGATTTGGTATGGATTCTTTAACTTACTTTATCACAT
>JAYTLW010000051.1:0-6442 GCA_043729025.1 Methylobacter sp. | reverse complement strand
TGTAATAATCCCGAAACTTCAGAACAAAAATACCTCGAAGTTATAGCCCGAAAAACCGCCATTTTATTCAGCGCCGCCACCAAATTAGCCGCAGTTATCTCCGGAGCATCGGCAGAAACCGAGCAAGGCTTGGCGCAATACGGTCAACATCTGGGCATCGCTTTTCAACTGATTGATGATGCGCTCGATTACAAAGCCAGTAAAGACGAACTGGGCAAAAATCTCGGCGATGACCTTGCCGAAGGCAAACCGACCTTACCGCTGATTTATGCCATTCAAAACGGCAACGAAAGCGAGGCCAAAATCATCATTGATGCGATCAAAAATGGCGATCGTAATGCCTTCAGCGAAGTTTACGCCATCGTGCAAAGCACTAAAGCCATTGAGTACACGGAGCAACGCGCCGATCAGGAAGCTCAAAAAGCGATAAGCGCATTAAGCGTCCTGCCTGATTCCGAGTACAAACAAGCCTTGACTTTATTGGCGATGTTTTCCGTCCAACGCAATTATTAAATCACCGCGAAAAAGACAACTGAAGATAGTAAACCTTGCCTTTGAAATAGCGCAATGTAAGGGGTTAGCGTCAGAGTAGCATTTTATGGAAGCGGATTTTAGCCGGGATTGTCGCGACTAAAATCCGCTCCCCACAATGTTTTATAACTAATCGTACTACTTCTATCGCGCCATAGTGGACTCAGCTTCACCCCTCCGGATTCATCATCCTAGAAGAAACGAGACATCCGAACAGGTTCCGCCAGTATTTGGGATGCGCTTTTCGCTTCGCTTATGAGCCTCTTATCACTGTAGCCTTTTGTTTTAATTCGGATGTTATTAAATCTCATCCGCCTTGATGTTAGGAATTATGCTATTCTTCAATATTGAAAGTATTTTACAGTCTTGAAGTTTGGTCGATCTGCGATCAATCTGAACTAGCTAGATTAGCTTTGAGGTATCAATTGACATGCTTCTAGGAGGCAATGAGCGTATGAAAATTTGAGATACCAACAGAAACATTAATAAAATTGATAGCCTACGGGCGGCTCCAAGAGCCTAATGCGGAACTACACATTGCCAGAATGATTTAACTAGACTTTTGGAGTTAGCCACGATGCACACATCGTTAAGAACACTTGACTGGATAGGTTTCCCGCGCTGTGCGGCTTTGCTGGTGTCGATGCTGGGACTGACGGTGCTCGTCGGCTGGGCGCTGGATCTACCCATGCTCAAGAGTATTCTGCCCGGCATAATGGCAATGAAGGCCAATACCGCCTCGGCTTTTGTGTTGGCGGGCAACGCGCTGTTCCTGCGCCTGCAAACACCAAGGTGGCAAAGCTCGGCTCACGTTATGGCGTTAGTCGTAACAGCCATCGGTCTCGCCACCTTGGGTGAATATGCATTCGACTGGCAGCTGGATATCGACAAACTTGCGTTTCGTGAGCCGACTCCAGCGCTGCATCCGGATCGCATGTCGGTATATACCGCTACCGGTTTTTCCGCCGTAGGCTTTGCCCTGCTCGCCTTACCCTGGTCTAACCTGCGCTTATTTGTACAATTGGCGGCGATACTGACTATGCTGGTCGGCACCCTCCCGCTCCTGGTTTATCTGTGGAGTCTTAGCATACTGACCACCGCCGATGCGACCACGCCCTCGGCAATCCATACCGCGCTGGGTCTGCTATTGCTTGGCGCTGCGCTGCTGCAAGCTTGTTTGCAGACGACCTTAAAAAACGGTAAGCGTATCCGGTCGTTCAAAGCGCTGGAACTGAAAGTGTTGTCCGGATTTATCGTTGCATTGATGCTGATTGCTTTTGGCGGCAGCCTCATTTATCGAGCCAGCACCAGTTTTGCGGATTCCGCGCATAGTGTGGCAAACACCCAGCAGAAACGCACCACGCCGAGCGCACTTTACGCCATCATCACCAACGCCGAATCGGCCCAACGCGCTTACTTGCTGACCGGGAACATAAGTCAACAAACTCGATATTTACAGCTGATTGGTCAGGTGCCTAAGCAACTGGAGGCGCTTGCCCATCAAAGCATCGACAACCCGACGCAAATAAGCAACCTCGTTATCTTGCGCCCCTTGATTGCGCAGCGGATTGAGAGCTTAACCAAAGTCATTGCGGTTTACGAACATCAAGGGCTTGCGGCGGCGCAGCAAGCAATTATCGTCGGCCAGGGTGCGTATATCATGGGTAACATCGAGGCTTTGACCGATGCGATGGTAGCCGTTGAAACCCAGACACTGAAGAAACGCGAAGCCGACACCGAGCAGATGCGCGGACTCACTTTGAGCTCCATGTTGCTGACCTTGCTGCTGTCCATGATCGTGCTGGCGGCCCTGTTTGCAGCCATCCGGCGAGAAATGCGAGCCCGCGACTGGGTTGAATCTTTCGGCGATACGCACCGCGAAGCATTGCTGTTGTACGCCGACACTTTCGAGCGCAAGAGCGTCTTATACGGCCTGCTCGACCTGCTGGCGAAGCGGCACGGCTACCCGGTTTCGGCCTTTTACGCCACTGAGGAGTGGAGCGGCGATCTGGTCTGCGAGGCGGGCCACAGCCTGCCTCCCGATATGCCGAACCGTTACCGTATAGGTGAGGGTCTAGCGGGCGAAGCCGCTAAATCCGGCCGTATGGTGTACATGGCCGCCCCGGAAAGGGGGATGTTAAGCCTCGCTACCGGCATCGGCAACATCAACCCCGCAGCTTTGCTGGCGGTGCCGGTGATTTTTCGGGAAATGCAACTGGGCGTACTGGTGCTGGCCTCGATGGTTCCGCTTTCGGAACAAAGTCGCGTTTTCATCACGCATATTGCCGATCATCTGGGTATCGCCTTAAACCACCTTCAGCAATACAATAACCTTAAATACCTATCGAAACAGCTGCGCCAGCACAGCAACGAAATCGACAAAAAAAACCAGCAACTGGAAGTAGCCAACCGCACCAAAAGCGAGTTTCTCGCCAATATGTCGCACGAGCTGCGCACACCTCTGAACGCCATTATCGGTTTCTCCGAAGCCCTGAAGGACGGACTGATGGGCGAAATGCCGGAAACCCAGCTCGAGTATGTCGACGATATTTACACCAGCGGCGAGCACCTGCTCTCGTTAATCAACGACATCCTCGATCTGGCCAAGGTCGAATCCGGCAAAATGACATTAGAATTGGGGCCCGTATCGCTGGCTGCCATATTGCAAAACAGCTTGAGCATGGTCAAGGAAAAAGCCATGAGCAAGAACCTAAAACTGACGCTGGAAATCGATACCGGGCTGCCCGAAATTATCGCCGACCTGCGCAAGCTCAAGCAGATTGTGTACAACCTGTTGTCCAACGCAGTCAAATTTACCCCCAATGGCGGCACAGTCAGGCTCGACGCGTACCGCGTGGGCGACATATTGGAGATTGCCGTCAGCGACATCGGCATCGGCATTAGCGCCAAGGATCAGGCAAGACTGTTCCAGCCCTTCGTCCAAATTGACAGCGCACTCACGCGCCAATATCAGGGTACGGGTCTTGGTCTGGCTTTGGTCAGGCGTCTTGCCGAGCTGCACGGCGGCAGCGCGGGACTGGAAAGCGAAGAAGGCAAGGGATCGCGGTTTTGGGTGAAAATTCCGTGGCGGACCGCAGAGGATACGGCCAAGTTCGACGCGCCGGAGCTGCTTACTCAAGCAGCTCCAGTGTCGGATAAGCTCAGGGCTGAAGATCGCCACAGGCTCAGCGGCGATGTCGAGGCGATTCTGGAAAAAGCCAAGTTCCGCCATGAAACGGCGACCACCGAAATGCGCCATGCGTTGCAAACGAGATAGCGGCATGACCAAGATCGTCCTTATCGAGGATAACCCGGTCAACATGAAGCTGAATGTTTTCCTATTGAACAGCGCCGGACACCAAGTGTTGCAGGCAATCAATGCGGAAGACGGCATGGAGTTGATTCGCGCCGAGCTGCCCGCGCTGGTGCTGATGGATATACAGCTGCCCGGCATGGACGGCCTAACCGCCACCCGCCTGCTCAAGGCCGATCCGGAGTTGGCGCACATCAAAGTTATCGCCGTCACCGCCCACGCCATGAGCGGTGACGAAGCAATCTTGCGAGCCGCCGGGTTCGATGGTTATTTGCCAAAGCCCGTGCATCATCTGGATCTGGTGACCATGGTGAAGCGGATGCTGGAACAAGATTAATAATTTCTTATGCCCCCCGAATTCATGGTTAATCGGGCTCCCAACCTTTTCCCTCTTGCCAGCCAAGGTAAATAATATGGAAGCTGCCAAAATTCGCACCGCCACCATTCTACTGGTTGATGACGAACCCACCAACCTGCGGCTACTGCAAACTATGCTCCGGGCCGAGGGCTACACAACGATTAACGCCGAGCGCGGCGTAGAGGCATTGGCTCTGGCGGAAACTGACCGACCGGACATCATTTTGCTCGACATCATGATGCCCGATCTGGATGGCTTCGAAGTAGCGCGTCGGCTTAAGGAAAATCCGAACACGCGCAACATTCCCATTATTATGACCACGGCGCTGGACGACCGCAGCTCACGTTTGAAGGCGCTGGAGATGGGGGCCGAGGAGTTTCTCAGCAAGCCGGTGGATAGAGCGGAATTGTCGATTCGCGTGAAGAACCTGCTGCGACTCAAGGAATATGCGGACTTTCTCGCCAATCACAACCAGATATTGGAAGAACAAGTGGCCGTGCGCACCGAGCAGTTGTCCGAGAGCTACCGTGAAACCATTTACACCATGACCCTTGCCGCCGAATACAAGGACGAGGAAACCGGCCTGCATGTCACCCGCATCAGCTACTATTGCCGCGCACTGGCGGAATTTATGGGGATGGATGCCCAGTTCTGCGAGTGCATCTTCTATGCCAGCCCTATGCACGACATCGGTAAAATCGGCATACCCGATCACATCCTGCTCAAGCCGGGCGCTTTCCAGCCGGACGAATGGGAGATTATGAAAACCCATGCCCGCTTGGGTGCGAAAATCCTGGCGCGCGGCCATTCTCCCTATTTACGCATGGGTGCCGAAATCGCTCTCAATCACCACGAACGCTGGGACGGCGGCGGCTATCCTAACGGCATAGGCGGCGAGGAAATTCCCCTCACCGCTCGATTGATGAATATCGGCGACCAGTACGACGCCCTGCGCTCCAAGCGCCCTTATAAACCGGCCTTCGACCATGACAAAGTGTTACAGATCATTACCGAGGGCGACGGACGTACCATGCCCGGTCATTTCGACCCGGAAGTGCTGGCGGCCTTCAAGGCCTGCACGGAAGTATTCCGGGGGATATATGCCGAGTATACGTAATTAAAACACTACCGTTTAGATACGGTTATCAGACCTTGATCACGTCATGAACCTGTCCAAGACCGAGTTTCCTCTACGGCTGTACATACTGGTATTTGCGCTCAGCATCTTCACCGCTTTAATCGGCGGCGCGCTGACGTGGCAGATGTTCCTGAACGGGGATGAGATGGCCAAGAAACATGTCGCCCTGACACAGAATATCGGCCGCATCATGCTGCTGGACGAGGTACTGACCATGTCGGCGCGCATGGCGGTAGCCAGCGGTGATATGAGTTACGAACGACGTTATGATCAATTCTATCCGCAACTGACGACAGCGATCAACACCATCAGAACTGTACTACCGCAAACAAATATTGCAAAATTTGTCGGGAAAACGGATGCCGCCAACAACGCTCTGGTGAAGATGGAGCGGCAGGCGTTCGCCCTAATACATCAGGGCAAACGGCAGGAAGCAATGGCGCTGCTGGCTAGCGACGACTATGTGCGACTAAAGGCTGTCTACGCCGACGGCATGGTTCAGGCCGCCCGGGCGGCGGATAATCTGACCGAGCATGAAGATCGGCAGCTGCACCGACTGGCGTTCGGGATGTTGATGCTGGTCATTATCGTGGCAGCTATCTTGCTGGCGACATGGTTTTTTGCGCTACGCGCCGCGCGCCTTTGGGAGGAAGAACGTAAGCAAGCCATCCTAATTCTTGAAAGCGCCAATCAGCAAGCCACGCAACAGGTGTCGCTGCTGCTGGAGACCCTACCGCTGATCCTCTACACCTGCCAGGCCGAGGGTGATTTCGGAACAATATACATCAGCTCCAACGTGGAGCGCGTTACCGGTTACCCGGCGGAGCTCCTCACCGAAGATGCGACTTTCTGGACCCGACACTTACACCCGGATGACCGAAAGCATGTAGACGATCAACTTGCCGAGCTGTTCAAGCAACCCTCTTTGAGCCACGAATACCGTTGGCAAGTGGCTGACGGCAGCTACCGCTGGTTTCTCGATGTCAGTTATCTGGCGCGCCATGCCGACGGCGTTCCATCGCACATCGTCGGCGTCTGGCTCGACATCAGCGAGCGCAAGGCGGCCGAGGAACAATTGTTCGACAGTGCGGCGCGTATTCAT
>JAYTLW010000050.1:0-3147 GCA_043729025.1 Methylobacter sp. | reverse complement strand
TTATAAAGCAGCCAATGAACCCAGGTCATTGTAGGTTTGGCAGGATCCGGGGCATCGGGATCATCAACGATTAACACCAGACTTTGGGTGCGTGAAGGCAGCCCCGACCAGCTTAAAGCAGGCGAGCTGTCATCGCCATCACAGGTAAGCGTTTTAGGCATTTCTCCCTGATGGACAAAGTCCAGCGATGTGAGAGTCAAACTCATGTTTTGTCCTTCTTCAGCCAAACCGGCTGTAGTAAAAAAGATACTGCACATAAAAAAAATTAACCGGATAAAAGCAGTTTGGTTGATTGAATGCATACATCACCTCATAGCTAAGAGCCGTTTGCAAAGCATAATTACTGGCACTAAATCCCGATTTAAATTTCAAGATCTAAACACTATACTCGTTCCGACTCACTGACAATTGGGGAAAATACCTAAAGACAAAACAGGAATGTAGTCATTGCCGAACTAATGCGTGTGGCTGTTGAGCTTGCGCCACGCAGTGCTTGAAAGCCCCTGGCGCGTCACCGGTTACCGCCGACCGAGGTTATTGCGGCAAAGCTTTTGACTTCGTCCAGATTGCTTTGTTGGCCGACTTCAAGCTCGCGCCTTGAGATCTCAAATTTCGCGGGGCTTGGTTGCAGGAAATCTCCAGGCCGGTAATCGACGCATTCACTTAGGCGGACGTCGTCAACAAATAAGCCGACGACTCCTGTCCCGATCAAAACCACAGTCCGCAAGGCTATGCCTTGGTGAAAATGCGGCTCATCAGGAACCACTCGGATGTCAGCCACCCTCGCTTAGGGTCGCCAATAAGCTGCCGAATTCGTCGGCTAACTGAGGCAACACGCTTAACATCCTATGATCGGTGTCGTATAGATTCAAGCGCACTCGATAGGTTTGGCAAAAGCGCCAGGCATTTTCAGGGGGCACGATGTCGTCCTGCCAGCCATGGTATACCCGAATATGCTCCGCCGTCGGCTTAAACGTTGTTTGCGCATAGCCGGGCAAATAAAATGCCGGCGCCAACAGAAAAAGTCCCTGGGGTTGTATCATTTCCGAAGCCACCGTTGCCACGTAAGCGCCCATGCTGGAGCCGATTAATACAACGCGGTCGTAATCTGATAAGTCCATGGCTTGCAATTGCCTGACGCGCTGATCAGGATCCGATAGCTCTTGATAGTCAGGACTTTCAAACCCATAGCCATAGCGCTTGGCAACATCGGCGAAGCGAAGCGTCTTTACGCCCCAAGGGTTGCTATCTTTGCCGTGATTATAAACAACTAATTTTTTCATATCGGTAACCGCTAAGATTGACTTTGATTCATTGCACAGAACTTCCGCCCTTATTTCATTCAATAACAATCCATTTCAAGACTTGCTTTAAATGTAAGAATAACTAACAACTAAAGTTTCGGAGTTCATTTTCGGCAATGGATTTAGCATAGCCTATTGTTTCATAATAAAAAATTGAACTGTTAAAGTAGAAAGTTGATTGGTTGCTTTCTAAATTAGACAATAAATACAGTAAGTTAGTTACTCGCTAGATAAGTTTTGGCTCTGTATGAATCAATAGCTTAACAAGCGATATTTACGTGTCAAGACATGCAACTTTTCAAGTAAAAACAAATTCTTTATTGATTTATAACAATGATTTACTGAAAAACATGAACTCCGAAACTTTAGTTATCAGAAACCACGGTAGTAAATCTACTCATTTAGACTGGTTTACCACCGACTTTACTGTCATTATCGGGCTAATTAGCTAAACGTTATCCAAATCAATTTAAGGATTATGAAGGAGCAATTATGAACATACTTATTACCGGCGGCACCGGCTTTATCGGCAGCGCCTTGACTAAAAGCTTGATCGATCTAGGCCATGCGCTTACGGTGCTAAGCCGCAGTCCCGAAAACATAGCCGGAATATGCGGGCCGGACGTTAAGGCGCTGGGCAGTCTCGAGCAGCTTACAAGCTCCGACAGTTATCAGGTCATCATCAATCTTGCCGGCGCGCCGATTGCTGAGGGCCGCTGGAGCGAGGCGCGCAAACAGCTGATCCGGGATAGTCGCATCGGCCTGACTCATCAATTGATAGCCAGCATCGCGCGCATGAACATCAAGCCTGAGTTGTTAATCAGCGGCTCCGCTATCGGTTATTACGGCGATCAGGGCGACGCACTTTTAACCGAACTAGCAACGCCTGCTCAAGATTTCCCCGCACAGCTTTGCGCCGATTGGGAAAACGCCGCGACAGCAGCCGAACAATTCGGCGTAAGAGTCTGCCTGATCCGAACCGGCTTGGTCATTGCCGAGGGCGGCGGTTTTTTGCAACGCATGCTGCCGCCGTTTCGTTTGGGATTGGGCGGATCCTTGGGTGACGGGCGGCAATGGATGTCCTGGATTCACCGCCAGGACTGGATCAATATTGCCCAAGCGATGATTGGCGATACCACGATGCAGGGCGCTTATAATGCGACTGCTTTAAACCCTGTCACCAATGCCGAATTCACCCGGATTCTGGCGCAATGCCTGAATCGCCCTGCCCTGCTGCCGGTTCCGGCCTGGCTGTTAAAAATACTGCTCGGCGAACTGTCTGAATTGGTCTTAGGCAGTCAGCGCGTGGTGCCTGAACGGGCTGCTGGCGCAGGGCTTCAAGTTTCACTATGATGAGCTTGCTGCGGCCTTAAATGAGGCCTTAGCACAGGGCAATCGCGCTTAAAAGTACTTGAAAATAGGATTTAGATGAGGTATTAAGCTTATCATTTTGATTTAAAATGACTGCAAAACCAACACCTTCTATTATTCATCATTTTTCAAATATTGAAGATCCCAGAGTAAACAGACAAAAGAGGCATCAGCTCCAGGATATTTTTTTTATCAGCATCTGCGCGATTATTTGTGGTGCTGATAACTGGGTTGCAATTGAAGAATTTGGTCTGGCAAAAGAAGAGTGGTTTACTGAATTACTTGGTTTAGAGCATGGTATACCTTCGCACGACACCTTCGGTGAAGTTTATGCAGCCATTGATACTGACCAGTTTAGCTGTTGGCGCCAACAGCTATGCGTATTCAGAATCAACTAGCACGAGGTTCGCCCATGACCGATTTGCAAATGCGCCGGCTACTTGACTTCATAGCTCGCTCTAAAGTTAAACGG
>JAYTLW010000049.1:0-6390 GCA_043729025.1 Methylobacter sp. | reverse complement strand
TAGTGTGGCAGTTTGCCATGTGAAAGTAGGGAAGTGCCAAGCTCTTAAATCAAAACCCAAGTCTAATCACTTGGGTTTTTTTTTGACTTGAACTTGGGGAAAATCATTTTAGTTGAATTTTCGTGAGGGTTATAAGCTTACAAGTATTTTACTGTGTATTGAATTATTCAGCGCTGCAAACCGTTAAACCCTTGGGTAAAAAAGCAAACGACAATCACATGTAACTATGCAGAGCAAGCTCGTCATGGGTTGGTGTATATGTGTTTTGGCGGCATAGCCATCATTTAAACCTAGTGCATGTTGGGTGGTCATTAAGACACTTTAATAGCAGTAGGGTTTATAAAACAGGGGCTTTTTGCCTCCGCAAATGTTATTTATTTTCGACCAGTTCGCGTAAAATCAATTACTCATAATTTTATTTTCACTATTAGGAAACACCATGAAAAAGATTCTTTTCTTAATTTTTTTATTGTCGGCAGCAACTGCCATTGCAGATGATGCCAAAAATGAATGGCATAACACCACCTTGACTGACGCGACAATTAAGAGAATTCAAGACAGTCAATATCAATATAAAAAGTGTGTTGCAGCCGAAATGCAAAAGCCGGTTTATCAGGAGCAGGAAAGTAGGCGGGCGACAGATGAGATCATGAAGCAATGTGAGTCGGTTTTAGCTCAGATGCGCGAAATTTATCTGGCTGAAAAAGTGCCGGGTACGATTGCCGACCGCCATTTAAAACAGATACGCATGCAAACTACGCGTAATGCTTTGCAGGGTATGATGTATGGTGAAGCAGCCCGTAAATCCGGTCAATAATAACAACTATAAGAGCCCCGTATAATGAATACTTATGCTATCGATTTATCCTTGAAACCCACCACCTTTGATTTATGGCATGTTTGTTTGGCCGGGACTGTTGCCTTATTGTCGTTGATTCTAATCGTGTTATTACTATCCATGGTGATCGGTTTGACCCGTTGCAAGAAAAAACCGATCCTACAGCCAGCGGAGACTATGCCTGAACCGGTTGTAAAAATTGTCGAGAAAATTATCGAAGTTGAAAAAATTGTTCATGCGCCTGCACCGGAACCCGTGGTGTTAAAAGAAGCGACCCCGGATGCCGCCTTGCAATTGCTGGGTTTGCTGCAAAAAGAAGCGCGCTTTATCGATTTTATTAAAGAGGATATTGCCGCTTTCAGCGATGCGGATATTGGCGTAGCAGCCCGGGTCGTGCATGAGGGTTGTAATAAAGCCATAAATGAGCATTTTACTTTAACCGCCGTCCGTAACGAGCAGGAAGGCAGTAAAATCACTTTGCCTCAAGATTTTGACGCGGCGACAGTACGATTAACCGGGAATATCGTCGGTACCGCGCCCTTTACCGGTACGCTGATTCATAAGGGTTGGCAAGTTACCGGCATTAAGTTGCCCAAACTGACCTTAGGCCATAATGCGGCTATTGTTGCACCGGCCGAGGTGGAGCTATGAAAGATTTATTCAGTCCGCAACCGCAACCGGCTGAAGAAGATCCGGCAGTGGCAGAATCGGATCATCAACCGGATGAAAGCGTTGCAGTTGGGCTTCGGCAAAATGGAACACGGTTTTCTGTCGGTATCGATTTGGGCACCACGCATTGCGTTTTGGCCTATGCCGATCTGGCTTATATCGACGATGAACAATTCTCGCCGCAGGTCATGGACATACCGCAACTGACATCCCCCGGCTCGGTTGAAGAAAAATCACAATTACCGTCATTTTTATATCAGGCTCACGACGCTGAACTTGCAGAGGGCTCTACCTCATTACCCTGGAACGCAAAGCCGGACTATCTGGTCGGCGAAATCGCCCGTAATCTGGGCGGAAAAACCCCGATACGTCTGGTTTCCAGCGCTAAAAGCTGGTTGTGTCATGCGGGGGTGGATTGCAAAGCGCCGATTTTACCTGCCGAAGCCCCTGACGAGATCGAGCGTGTATCGCCTTTTACAGCCACCACGGCTTATCTACAACATTTACATGATGCCTGGCAAAGCCTGCACCCGGATGCGCCGCTGAATCAGCAGGATGTCGTTATTACCGTGCCGGCCTCTTTCGATCCGGCGGCACGGGAGCTGACGGTTGAAGCGGCCCGCGCCGTGGGGCTGAGTCAGGCAATTCTTCTGGAAGAACCGCAGGCGGCGTTATACAGCTGGATAGAGAAAAGCCAAGGCGACTGGCGCAAACATGCCGAGGTGGGCGACATTATTCTGGTGATAGATGTTGGCGGCGGCACCACCGACTTGTCGTTGATAGCGGTCACTCAACAAGGTGGTAATCTCGAACTGACTCGCGTGGCGGTGGGCGATCATATTCTGCTGGGCGGCGATAACATGGATCTGGCCTTGGCCTATACCGTTAAAGCTAAGCTGGAACAAGACGGCAAACGTCTGGAGCCTTGGCAGATTCAAGCTTTGACCCACAGTTGCCGCGATGCCAAGGAAAAAATATTTAATAATTCCGAACTTGATAATATCCCGTTGGTGGTTGCAAGCAGAGGTTCTTCTCTATTCGGCGGCACACTGCGCAGCGAGTTAACCCGCGAAGAAATCAATCGGGTATTGGTTGAAGGTTTCTTGCCTAAGGTGGCGGTCAGCGACAGGCCGGTCAGTCGCCTCCGCACCGGCCTAAGAACCGCAGGATTGCCTTATGCTCAGGATGCCGGCATTACCCGTCATCTGGCGGCGTTCCTGACCAAGCAACAAGGGGCTACCGACGAGCTTAACGACATCAATCTGCCTGAACACGCCAGCTTCTTGCATCCCACAGCGGTGTTATTTAATGGCGGCGTGTTAAAAGCCGAGGCCCTGTCCGAACGGTTAATGGTTGTGTTAAATGCATGGTTGAGCTCCGAGCAAGCCCCGGCAGCCCGATTATTGACCGGTGCCGATCTGGACCTGGCGGTCGCCCGTGGCGCGGCTTATTATGGCTATGTCCGAAAAGGCAAGGGTGTGCGGATTAAAGGCGGCACGGCGGCCTCTTATTATGTCGGCATAGAAAGCGCCATGCCCGCAGTTCCGGGCATGGCGCCGGAAATTCAAGCCTTGTGCATAGCCCCGTTCGGCATGGAAGAAGGCACGTCACAGGAATTGCCCGATGATGAATTCGGTCTGGTGATCGGGGAACCGGTGCGATTTCGCTTTTTTGCCTCTACGACCCGGCGTGAGGATAAAGTCGGAACCCGGCTGGATTACTGGACTGGCGAAGAACTAACCGAACTCGCTGAGATTGAAATTACCTTGCATGAAGAAGGCCGCAGGCCCGGTGAAGTGGTGCCTGTGCATCTGTGCGCAGCGGTAACCGAAGTCGGTACGCTGGAACTGCAAGCCGTATCCCAAAAAGATCAAGGCCGATGGAAGATTGAGTTCGATGTCAGGGCAGGTGAGTAGCGCTCGCCAGTTAGAAACATATGACAGGGATAAAAAGGCGAAAGACGAAGGGCGAAAAAAGTGTGCATTTAAGTTTGAGCGGTATTTCAATTTTTAGCCTTTAGCCTTTAGCCTTTTAATCGGTTCTCCACAATAAATTTAGCATATCATTTCCCGGAAAAATGAATCAAAAACAACGTTTAATTATCGCCATGACCGGTGCAACCGGCGCGGTTTATGGGCTAAGAATGCTGCAAATTTTGCAGGCGCAAGAATTATGGGAGACGCATTTAGTTATTTCTTCGGCCGGTGTGGTGAATTTGACGCATGAGCTGGGCATGAAGCGGGCCGAATTGGTCGAGCTGGCCGATGTGACTCATGGCATTAACGACATTGCCGCCAGTATTTCCAGCGGCGGGTTTAAAACAGCAGGCATGATTATCGCGCCGTGTTCGATGAAAACCCTGGCAGCGGTTGCGCATGGCTTTGGTGACAATCTGATTTCACGATCGGCCGACGTGGTGTTAAAAGAGCGCAGGCGTTTGGTGGTGATGCCTCGCGAAACACCGTTAAATCTGGCGCATATTAAAAATATGGCGAGCGTGACGGAAATGGGCGGCATTATTTTTCCGCCGATGCCCGCTTTTTACAGTAAATCGGATTCACTATCGGCCATGGTCGATGAGACTGTGGGCCGGGTTTTGGACATGTTCGGGGTTGATGTCGAGGGCTTGTACGCGCCTTGGACGGGCGTGGTTGAGTAAGCAACGCGCAAAAAATAATTGATCATCTGTAGGGGCGAATTCATTCGCCCTCGGCGGATAAATCCGCCCCTACGCACTTAATTTCTATCCTGTGCCTGCTTTTAAGCCAAAGCAACTCCTGTTAGCAGCGGATTAAATCCATACGCCGCTCTGCTCAAGGCAGTATTTTTGAGTTTTTGCTGTTACGAAATACCAGCGGTTTTTCGTCGTCAGATAAAGCGCTGGCCCTGGCCGAGGCTATGGCTTGCTCGATGACCGCGTGATCCGGCGATTTGCTGCATACCGGATCGGCGTTGTACATATCGCCGGTTAATAGGTAAGCCTGGCAACGGCAGCCGCCGAAATCTTTTTCTTTCTCATCGCAGCTGCGGCACGGCTCTTTCATCCATTCAAAACCACGGAAAAAGTTGAAGGCTTTGGACTCGTTCCAGATTTGTTCAATGCTGTATTCTTTCACATTGGGACAATCTAAGCCCGGCAGTTCGCGGGCGGAATGACACGGCAAGGCTACGCCGTCCGGGGCGATGGTTAAAAATGTCGTTCCCCAGCCGTTCATGCAGGCTTTGGGGCGGTCTTCATGAAAATCCGGCACCACATAATAGATTTTCATCTTACCTGTGACTTTTTCTTTAAAAGCCTGCGCGATTTGCTCGGCTTGTTCAAACTGTTCTTTGGTAGGCAGTAATAAATCACGGTTGGCGTGTGCCCAGCCGTAATATTGAGTGTTTGCCAGTTCCAGATAATCTGCGCCCAGTTCTTCAGCCATTGCCAGTATTTCCGGCATTTGATGGATATTTTCGCGGTGTATGACCACACACAAGACCATTGGATAGCCGTGTTTTTTGACCAGATGAGCGACTTCTTTTTTATGCTGGAACGATGCTGTTCCGGCGATATGGTCGTTCAGTTCTTGTGTGCTGGCTTGAATGCTGACCTGAATATGATCTAGCCCTGCCACTTTGAGTTCGACAATTTTTTCTTCGCACAGCCCGTAGCCTGATGTGATCAGGTTGGAATAATAACCCAGGTCTCTGGCGTATTTAACCAGTTCGGTCAGATCCTTGCGGGTTAAAGGCTCGCCGCCGGAAAAGCCCAGCTGGACTGCGCCCATTTTGCGCGCTTGGCTGAGTACGCGCTTCCAGTCCTCGGTGCTCAGCTCGGATTGATGTTTGGCGTAATCAATCGGGTTAGAGCAGTATGGACACTGCAGCGGACAGGAATAGGTGAGTTCCGCCAGCAACCAGCGCGGCGGACTCAGGTTAGTTTTGTCGGATCCAGCCATTTTTTAAAGCGACCTCTAGGAAAGCGGTAATATCGTTTTGGAGACCTGATGTTGAAAATTTTTGCTCCAGATCATCGACGATTTGCGCAAGCTTACGGGTGCCGTCGCATAATTTCAGGATTTCCGCAGAGCTTTGATTAAGTTCCACCATGCCTTCAGGATAGAGAATAACATCTTTTTGTTGCGCTTCTTCCCATTGCAAACGGTGCATAGCGGAAAATTTGATGGGTTGATCTGGGTTCAGGGTCATTTTTTAATCAATAGTAAGTTGTAACGCGAGCTTATATTATTACCTTGATGCCGTAAGCCGATTGCTCTAATTTTCCGGTCTTATCGTAATAATCGACAATGCCGTTTTCCCATACAATCCAGACTTCATCGGCGCCTGCTTGCAAATAGAGCTGCGCTTTATTGGTCATTTCTTCTTTTGAATTGGAAGGCGAGACAATTTCAATGCAAATCTCAGGGGCATGGGAATAAGGGGTTTCATAACAGTATTGCTTGATGAATGCCTTGGAACACCAGGCTACATCAGCGACTTTTACGCCGTCTGTGGTTTGAATGGAACACTCGGTCAATGACTCGCCTTTTTTAAGTTTGCGTTCAAGCAAAGCGCCGATATGTGACTGTAAGCGTCCGTGTTTATTGGAAGCGGGAGTCATTTCAACTTTTCCATAACGGTTTAACTCAATTTTAAAAGGTAAGTTTTTAAAATACGGACTATCAATCACTTCTGCCCATTGCATCGCCTGACTCCAGTTGGTTACCTTACGCTTTAATATTAAAATAAGGTGGCATGTCGTTAATATAAGCCAGATACATTGCATCCGCCATCGTCCACAATACATCCAATTTAAATTGCAGGATTTGAATCATCCGATCTTGTTGTTCGCGGGTTTTATACCAGTCCAGCGTGATGGCTAGGCCGTGTTCGACATCGCG
>JAYTLW010000048.1:0-3224 GCA_043729025.1 Methylobacter sp. | reverse complement strand
TTGCGGACGAGGAATTGGCGTTTCTAGAAAGCGCTTTGAGCGCACATCCAAACCGCCATGCGCTGATCGCCGTCCATCACCATTGTCTGGAGACTAACAGCCCCTGGATGGATACTATGATCATAAACAACAGCCGGGAATTATGGGCGATAGTAGATAAATACCCGCAGGCGAAAGTCATCATCAACGGCCATATCCATCAAGTTATGGATATAAAAACAGCCAAGCTTCGGGTGCTGGGCGCGCCTTCAACCTGCTTTCAATTTACCCCGGAAAGCACTGAATTCAGCGTCAATGATACGGCGCCGGGGTATCGCTTGATAGACTTGTATGCCGATGGGCGGTTTGAAACCGAGGTTATCCGTTTGCCTGAACCTTTGGCCGGATTGCAAACGCATAGGCATGAATATTAAGGTCTTGCCCTGTTGGTTTTAAAAAACCTGCTTGTCATGCTAAGCCTGAGCGGGGTCTTCAGGTGTAAAAATAATCTCGCCTAAGGGTTTGATAATTTGTTGCCATGTGGATGTAGGTTCACTGCTTGGTTCTGTCCCGACCTGATTGACCTGATCAACGGCATTAAACAGCGCATTAAAAACCGATAAGGGATCTTCAAAAGGCGCCAAGGCTGATTGAGCCGTTTTTAACGATTCTCTGGCCTGTGTGAAAAAATGTGCCGCTTGCTTTATTTTGTCCGCTTCGATTTGCTGATCGGGAAAAGCGGCCTGTTGGTAGACAGCTACGGCCTGAACCGATTTTTCTAGCGACAGACTCAATGAAAAACTGGCGATTTGCTCGGTATCCAGGCCTATTTTTTGAGCATGGTTAAAAGCTGCCTGGGTTTTGCCAATAAAAAATTCATGGCCCACGGTATCGATCTGCTTTAACAATTTCGTCAACGATTTTTGCTCGTCTTCATTCAGATTGCCGTCAATAGAAATAGATAATTCTGAGCTGTTTTCAGCGCTGCTTTGAAAAGCATAGGCGCTATTGCCATCCTGCTCAATATTAACGGCGCTTTGGCTGCTGGAGACCGATTGCGCCAGCCTGATTTTGATGACATCGCCTTCTTTGGTAACGACTTCGATTTCTTCAGATTGCTTAATTTGAGCGGCATAACCTTGTGCCTGCAACACTGAGGTTGATTGCGACGCTGTGGGGGATTGTGAAGCTGCCTGATTGTCAGATTCCAGTTTGGATAAGCCGACCTGTATTTTTGCATAGGTTGCATCCATCTTCTGTTGTTGTCCTTGCAGCAAGCCCGCCTGATCCAAGGTATCGCGCGCCGCGCTGAAACCGGTTTCCAAGCCCTGCTTTATCTGACTGAAAAACCCGGCTCGGTCAAAATTCGGATCATCATTTTGTTGCTGTCCGTAGGCTTGATTGACAAACTCCAAAACCCTGTTTGCTACTTGATCAGGTGAAAATCCGGTGTCACCAAACGGGGGTGATGGAACCTTGTCTATGGCTACGACTTTTTGTATTCCTTGGACAAGCTGATTTTCAACTATTTTTTGTGGGTTTCCGGTCAATGTCGGTTGCTTGGTTTTATACTCGGACGGGTTAATGTGACGATTTTCAGCACCTATATTGCGGTTAAATTGATTGAACTTTCGTGCTAAAAACTGGAACGGAGCAAAGGAAGATTGAATTGAATGTGTATTCATGACGGCGACCTAATTAGATTATGGTTAATCATAATGATTAATCTAAGTGTCGGCCTGACATGGCTAAACTTTAAAATATTTGTGACTTAGCGCACACATTGAGTATGGCTGTAAAAACGACTATCCGGTCTTCAAGACTTTAGGCGCGTCGTCAGCCATCGTTCAGCACTGTAGAAGCGGCTGTTGTTCAGAACAAACCTTTAGCCGCTGCCTGCAAACCGCCTCGCATCCTACCTCTTGCGTCTTTTGTCTTTTTCAAGGTCTTTCGCCAGAAACCCGGCTGCGTTTACCGGAACGGTGTCGGCAGTCAGGATAAGGCCTAACTCGCTCATCGCTTTGTGATAAACCTTGCGCTTAAAATACACCACGTCTTTGAGCGGTTCCCAGTAATCCACCCAGCGCCAGTCATCGAATTCAGGCTTGGGGCACTGGTCGAAACGCACATTGGATTCATGGGTGACCATGCGCAACATATACCAGATTTGCTTTTGGCCTATGCATAAAGGCAGTGAATTTTTGCGGATATAGCGTTCGGGCAACTGGTATCTGAGCCAATAGCGGGTGCGTCCAAGTATCTGGACATGCTGCTCTTGTAGTCCTGTTTCTTCGCACAATTCACGATACATCGCAGCTTCAGGGTCTTCATTCGGATTAATTCCGCCTTGCGGAAATTGCCATGAGTTTACACCCATACGTTTTGCCCAAAACACGCGACCCTCGTCATTGCAAAGGATGATCCCGACGTTAGGCCGGTATCCTTTAGAGTCAATCATGTTAAAACCTGTGTCTTTACCTTTCCTAGTTCTTTAATCTTGCTAATGGTAAAATTATAAAAATAGGTCAGTTAAGTTAAATTAATGACCGCATTGTTCCATAAATAAAGTGCAGATGCCAGTGTGCGCGGCTGTTTATTAATCACACGAGACAGGTTTAACCGTGAGCTTAGCGATTTTTGATTTAGATAACACCCTGATTGCCGATGACAGCGACTACTTATGGGGTCAGTTTCTTGTCGACCAAGGTCTCGTCGATAAAGATCACTATGAAAGCGCCAACGCCAAATTCTACGGCGACTACAAACAAGGCACTCTGGACATTGCTCAATTTCTGCGCTTTTCGCTGCAACCTTTGGCCGATTATAATCCCGAGCAGCTCTATCTGTGGCGAACACAATTTATAGAGCTAGTCATCAAGCCGCTGTTGTTAAAGCCTGCCCAGCAGCTGATCGCCAAACATAGAGAGCGGGGCGATACCTTACTGGTCATTACTGCAACCAACCGCTTCGTTACCGAGCCGATAGTCCTGCTGTACGGCATCGAAAACTTGCTGGCGACCACGCCGGAAAAGATCGATGGCCGCTATACCGGTGGTGTTGACGGCATCCCCTGTTTTCGGGAGGGCAAAGTTAAACTGCTCGAAGCCTGGTTGGAAAATACAAGCGAAACGATGGAAGACAGCTGGTTTTACAGCGATTCCCACAACGATCTGCCGTTGCTAAAGCTGGTGGATCATCCGGTTGCCGTCGATCCCGACGAAAAACTGAGCGCATTTGCTCAAGCC
>JAYTLW010000047.1:0-17649 GCA_043729025.1 Methylobacter sp. | reverse complement strand
CCTGTAAAAATCTTCCGTTTGCTTTCGCTCATTTTCTGCTTCTCATTTCTTGACAGGGCATAGCTTAAACTATTGTCCGGATTTCAGGGTCCACTATACTTGTCTCGCCTATGCCTCACAGGTGATGAATCATCACAAGTCGGGGGTCAGTTCTAACATTACAACATTTATGCTATAGCCTTGTCGGACATGCTTTTTATGCCCGACATTCCCAAGCTCAAATATTGCAACGGCCTTTCGGTTTACTCACGATCGTTCCTTCATCTAATGCCGTAATATCGGGCAACGATAAAGCTGTTGCTCGACAGGACTCTATACGACAGAATGATCGTCAGTTCTGAGCTTCCATTAGGCAGTACTATTTTGTATTCGGAAGATATGCAGCATGGTCAAGAAATCGATGCTCAATTGGTGGTTATAAATCCTTTTCTGGGTAATTAAGGGGGGGGCAGCATCCCATGACTCTGGCATTAAATACTTGTAAAAGTACCAATATATATTAATAATTGGTATGAAGATGAAAGTGGAGTTATAGATTATGCAAAAAAATACCAGCGTTACCATTGGGTCACATTTTGAAAAATTCATTACCGAAGTCGTTGAAGAAGGGCGCTTCGGCTCCAAAAGTGAGGTTGTCAGGGCGGGACTTAGGCTTTTGGAGGCTCAAGAAATAAAATTGGCCGCTTTACGTTCTGCCTTGATAGATGGGGAAGAAAGTGGATTTACTGAAAATTATTCGTTAACAGGTTTGATTGAAGAGCTTGATAAAGAAGACGGCGTGTAATGGCGTCTTTTCGACTAACGGAGCAAGCCAAAGATGATTTGAAATCTATTGGTCGTTACGCAAGAAATCTGGAGGCGTGAGCAGCGGAATGTACCTTGGCATATTAGACAACTGTTTCCACCTTTTGGCAGATGAGCCGGATTTAGGTGTGGCTTGTGATGAAATTCGAAAAAATTACCGCAAGTTTTGTATTGAACGACACATTATTTTTTATCGCAAAGTTGCAGATAATATTGATATTGTTCGTGTCCTGCATTGTCGGATGGATGTAGAGAAACAGTTATCTGATTGAACTTGCCAATCAAACTGTGATTCGAAAATAGTGTGTATTCAACGACGTTTTAACGCTTCACATATACATTGATTAAAAAAATCCGGATAATCTCCAGCCTTCAATATACTCAAGTTGCTATGGAATTCAAATTAATCACTACCGACGGTCATGCGCGGCGCGGCCAGCTTACGTTTGCTCGCGGCATCGTGGAAACGCCCATATTTATGCCGGTAGGCACTTACGGGACGGTTAAATCGCTGACCCCCGATGAGCTCACCGGCATCGGCGCGCAAATTATTCTGGGCAATACCTTCCATTTAATGCTGCGTCCCGGTACGGAGGTGGTCAAGGCGCACGGTGACTTGCATGATTTTATGCATTGGGACAAACCCATCCTGACCGATTCCGGCGGCTTTCAGGTATTCAGCCTGGGCGCCTTAAGAAAAATTACCGAACAAGGCGTGACTTTCAAATCGCCGATCAACGGCAGTTCCATTTTTATGGGGCCTGAAGAATCGATGCAGGTGCAGCGAGCACTGGGTTCGGACATTGTGATGATTTTCGACGAATGCACGCCGTATCCGGCGACGGTGCATGAAGCGGCCGACTCCATGCGCTTATCCTTGCATTGGGCGGCGCGCAGCAAGGCCGCTCATGAGGGTAATGAATCGGCTTTGTTCGGCATTGTGCAGGGCGGGATGTACGAGCATCTGCGCCAGGAGTCGATAGCCGCATTGGTGGACATCGGTTTTGACGGTTACGCGATCGGCGGATTGTCGGTCGGCGAACCCAAGGAAGAAATGATGGCGACGCTGGATGGGATTCATACTAAAATGCCGCGCGACAAGCCGCGTTATCTAATGGGTGTGGGTACGCCGGAAGATTTGGTGGACGCAGTCAGACGCGGCATCGATATGTTCGATTGTGTGATGCCGACCCGCAACGCCCGTAACGGTCATCTTTTCACCAGTTTCGGCGTGGTGAAAATCAGGAACAGCCAATATGAGTTCGATACCGGCCCTCTGGACGAGTCCTGCGGCTGTTACACCTGCCGGAATTATTCGAGAGCCTATTTGCGACATCTGGATAAGTGCAAGGAAATGCTGGGTTCAAGGCTCAATACGCTGCATAACCTTTATTATTACCTGAGCCTGATGCAAAGCTTGCGTGAGGCGATTGAAAAGCAAGAGCTGGATATTTTTGTCAAGCAATTTTACCAACAACGAGGAAAAGCTGTGCCGACTGTGGCATAATGGCGAACTTTTTTAATTACTCTACAAACCGAGGATAACCATGAGTTTTTTAATTTCTGATGCGGTAGCCGCAGCGGCGCCCGCAGCCCAACAACCCGGCATTGAAGGCATGCTGTTTCCACTGGGCATATTGGTGTTTTTTTATTTTTTGTTTTTGCGTCCGCAATCCAAGCGCACCAAAGAGAAAAAACAAATGATCGCCGCTATCACCAAAGGCGCTGAAGTGGTCACTTCCGGGGGGATTTTGGGCAAGATCGTCGATCTGGATGATAATTTCGTCAAGATCGAAATTTGCGACAATACCTTTATACAAGTACAGCGTCAAAGTATTGAAAGCATGATGCCGAAAGGAACGTACAAAGCAGTAACTAGAAAACCGGTTAAAGCTTAATGTTGTGGGCGCGAATAAATTCGCGCCCACAGAGTCTTTGCGACATGCTTCAATTATTGGAATAACTCATGCAAAACCGTTTCCCACTCTGGAAAAATTTATTGGTCCTGATCGTATTTGCGATCGGGCTTATTTATGCGTTACCGAACTTGTACGGTGACGATCCTTCCGTTCAGGTATCATCGACACATCCGGCTAAGCTGGTGCAGGAACAGGCCAACAAGATCGAGTCTGAACTTAAAACTGCCGGTGTTGCCGTCAAAGCCTTTGAGTTTAAAGACGGTCTTATTTTAGCCCGGTTTAGCAATGCCGATGATCAGCTAAAAGCCGCGGATTTGCTCAGGGATAAAATGGGCGACGATTATAATGTCGCGTTAAATCTGGCGCCGACTACGCCTGGGTGGCTGAGGTCTTTGGGTGCGGAAGCCATGTATCTGGGTCTGGATTTGCGCGGCGGAGTGCATTTTCTGCTGGAAGTGGACATGGATGCGGCCGTTAAACAGGCAGAAGAACGCTACAACGACGATGTGCGACTGGCTTTGAGAAACGAAAAGATACGTTATCAATCGGTTTCTAAAGACAGCGGCTACATTAAAGTCAAGCTGAACTCGGCTGATGACAAGCCTGCGTTTTTGACCTTACTCGACAAAGAATTCCGCACCCTGGATGTCACCGAGCCCACAGAAGCGGATCAAGTCTGGTTGAAGCTGTCTGAAAAAGAACAGCGGGACATTAAAAAATTCGCGGTCGCGCAAAACATGACCACCTTGCGCAATCGGGTCAACGAACTGGGTGTTGCAGAACCGGTGATTCAACAACAAGGTGAAAACCGCATCGTGGTTCAGTTGCCCGGCGTACAGGATACCACTCGCGCCAAGGAGATTTTGGGCACCACGGCTACCCTGGAATATCGCCTGGTTGATGTGGAACACGATGTGCAAAAAGCAGTCGAAGGTCATGTTCCGGTCGGCAGTCGTTTGTATAAGGAGCGCAACGGCAACCCTATCCTGTTGGATCGGCGGGTTATCGTAACCGGCGATCAAATCGTCGATGCCTCTTCCGGCGTTGATCAGGACGGCAGGCCTTCGGTGAATATTTCCCTGAATGGCGTCGGCGCCACCAAAATGGGTAAATTGACCCAGGCTAACGTCGGCAAGCCTATGGCGGTGGTGTTCATCGAATATAAAGCTGAAACCAAGCTGGTGAACGGTCAAAAAGTACGTCATAAAGAGAAGGTCGAAAAAGTCATCAATGTGGCGACTATTCAGGGCGTGTTTAGTCATCGCTTTCAGACCACCGGTTTAGACAGCCCCGACGAAGCGCGAACCCTGTCATTACTGCTGAGAGCCGGAGCGCTCGCAGCGCCGGTTGAGATTGTCGAAGAGCGCACCGTGGGGCCCAGTTTAGGGCAAGACAATATTAATAAAGGTATCTTGTCTTTTGTGGTGGGCTTTGCGGTGGTTGTGCTGTTTATGGCGGTTTATTACCGGCTATTCGGCATGATCGCCAATTTTGCGCTGGCCTTTAACGTGGTGATCGTGGTGGCGATTTTGTCGATGTTGCAGGCGACGTTAACATTGCCGGGTATTGCCGGGATCATCCTGACTGTGGGCATGTCGGTTGATGCCAATGTGTTGATCTTCGAGCGGATTAAAGAAGAGCTCAAGAATGGCAACACGCCGCAATCCGCTATATTTATCGGCTATGACAAGGCTTTCGCCACCATTCTGGATTCCCACTTTACCAACCTGGTGGTCGCCGTGGTGCTGTTTGCTTACGGCACAGGTTCGGTTAAAGGTTTTGCGGTGACGCTGATTATCGGGATTTTGTCATCGATGTTTACCGCCATTACCGGCACGCGGATGGTTATTAACTGGGTATACGGCAACCGCAGGGTTGAGAAATTATCTATTTAACATGTAGGTTGGGTTACGACTGCATGGATGCAGGAGGTAGAGTAATGCAGGAGCAATTGCCGAGCGTAGCGTAACCCAACAGGTAGTTTTTGGGTCAGGTTACCCATGCTACATCGTGAACCTGAAACGTTGAAATTTTAGAAGATTAAAATATGAAGACAACAAATATAAATTTTATAGGTAACCGCAACATAGCACTGATATTTTCCGGCGTGTTGATGATTATCTCGATGGGATCGCTGGCGGTTCGCGGCTTGCAGATGGGTATTGATTTTACTGGCGGCACCTTGATCGAAGTGGGCTATCAAAAAACCGCCGATTTGACGGTGCTGCGCAACACTCTGGATGCCGAAGGCTATAACGACGCCACGGTGCAGAATTTCGGTACAGCCAAAGACGTACTGATTCGTTTGAAGCCGCAGGATGGCATAGGCAATGTCGAATTAAGCGCTAAAGTGCTTGAAGCGATTAACAAGAATACCGCAGAACCGGCCAGTGTGCGGCGCGTCGAATTTGTCGGCCCCCAGGTCGGTGACGATCTGGCCGAGGACGGCTTTTTGGCCTTGTTGTATTCGACGATAGGCATATTGATTTACATCGCCTGGCGCTTTGAATGGAAGTTTTCGGTGGGCGCGGTACTGGCGACATTCCATGACGTCATCGTGACGCTGGGTTTGTTCTCTGTTTTAGGGCTGGAATTTGATTTGACGGTATTGGCTGCGGTACTTGCGCTGATCGGTTATTCCCTGAACGACACCATTGTGGTGTACGATCGTATCCGGGAAAATTTCAGGCTATTAAGGAATAAATCCACCGAAGAAATCATGAATATTTCGGTCAACGTGACCTTAAGCCGCACCATCATGACCTCGCTGACGGTGATACTGGTGCTGGTTTCCTTGTTCTTTCTGGGCGGGGAAGTGATACATAATTTTTCCGTAGTGCTGTTATTCGGCGTTTTTTTCGGCACCTATTCGTCTATTTTTATCGCCAGCCCAATGGCTTTAATGCTGGGCATCAGCCCCGAGGATTTGATGATCCCGGTCAAAGAAGGCGCAGAACTGGATGGCAGACCCTAAGCTATTTTCAAAATACAGCGGCTGATCGGGTATAATTGGCTGCTTAACACTATTTATTCATAATTTGGAGTTTTACAAAAATGGCGATAGAACGCACTTTCTCAATCATTAAACCGGATGCTGTTGCAAAAAACGTTATCGGCGAAATCTACAGCCGTTTTGAAAAAAACGGTTTGCAAATCGTGGCCGCAAAAATGCTGCATTTGACTAAAGCGCAAGCCGAAGGTTTTTACGCAGAACACAGCGAGCGCGGTTTCTTTAATGATTTAGTGGCATTTATGATTTCAGGCCCCGTGATCATGCAAGTGCTGGAAGGTGAAAACGCGGTTCTTAAGCATCGCGACATCATGGGCGCTACCAACCCTAAAGAAGCGGCCGCCGGCACTATCCGCGCCGATTTTGCCGCCAGCATCGATGAAAATGCAGTTCACGGTTCAGATGCCGTGGTAACCGCTCAAAGGGAAATTGCTTACTTTTTCTCGGATAATGAACTCTGTGCTAGAACCCGTTAAAACCATCAATTTGCTCGATTTCGACAGAAAAGGTCTTGCGGCCTTTTTTGTCGGCTTAGGCGAAAAACCGTTCCGGGCGACCCAGTTGCTAAAATGGATTTATCAGGAAGGCGTCGAAGACTTCGAGCTGATGACCGATATGAGCAAGTCCTTGCGCGCTTATTTATCCGAACACTGCACGATAACCACGCCTGAAATTGTGCTTGAACAAATCGCCACAGACGGCACCCGTAAATGGGTGGTGCAAACCGGTTGCGGCAACCGCATAGAAACGGTTTTTATACCCGAAGAAGGGCGGGGCACTTTATGCGTCTCGTCGCAAATCGGCTGCGCCTTGGCTTGCACCTTTTGCTCCACCGCCCAGCAAGGGTTTAACCGTAACCTGACCACGGCAGAAATTATTGGCCAGTTGATTGTCGCGCAACAACGCTTAGGGTCGGATAAACGCATCACCAATGTGGTCATGATGGGCATGGGCGAACCGCTGCTTAATTTTGACAATACCGTCGCGGCCATGAATTTGATGATGGATGATTTCACCTTTGGGCTGTCCAAGCGCCGGGTAACCGTCAGCACCTCGGGCATAGTCCCGGCCATGTACCGGTTAACTCAGGCCTGCGATGTCAGTCTTGCTGTGTCCTTACATGCGGTGACCGATGAATTAAGGGATGAACTGGTTCCTATCAATAAAAAATATCCATTAAAGGAATTAATGGAAGCCTGCCGGGATAACGCCAAGATAGCGCCACGGCGCACCGTCACCTTTGAATATGTGATGTTGGATGGCATTAATGACTCGATGCAGGATGCGCGGGGACTCATTAAATTATTAAAAACGGTGCCGTCAAAAATCAATTTAATACCGTTTAACCCGTTTCCAAACTCGGTTTACCGCTGTTCCAGTAAAGACACGATCAACCGTTTTAAAACCCTGTTAAATGACGCCGGTATAATCACTACGGTTAGAAAAACGCGCGGTGAAGATATTGACGCCGCCTGCGGCCAGTTGGTAGGCCAAGTTAAAGATAAAAGCCGCAGACATTTGAAACTCCAAGTGGCGGGTTCCGAACGTGCAGCTTGATCTAGCAAAAAAAATGCGTCGATTGACCTTAGGTCTGCTAGTTGCGATGCTGGCGGCCTGTAGCTCGGCGGGCGGCACTAAAAACGACAATTCCGGCGATGTGCATTTGCAGCTGGGGGTGCGCTATCTCGGCATGAATAAGCTGGAATTGGCCAAGGAGAACCTACTTCTGGCATTGAAAAGTAATTCGAATAACGGCCAGGCGCACAATGCCTTGGCTTTTTTGTACGAAAAATTAAATCAATTAGATCAAGCCAAAGACCATTATGAGACCGCACTGGATTTGATGCCTGGTGATTTGGGTGTGCAAAATAATTTAGGACGCTTCTTCTGCGAACAAGGCAAGTTTGATTCCGGCATGGTTTTGTTGTCAGAGGCCAGCTCCAATCCCTTAAACGACAGGCAATGGCTGGCCTTAACCAATGCCGGACACTGCCAGCTGGGGCTGGGACAAAAACAACTCGCCGAGACTTATTTCAAACAAGCGCTGCAACTCAATAACGCTTATGCACCAGCCTTATCGGAAATGCAAAAACTGGCTTATCAAAACGGCGATTATTGGTCGGCAAAAGGCTATTTACAGCGTTATCTCGGCGTTGCAGCCCATACCTCCGAAACCTTATGGTTTGCAGCTCAAGTTGAGCGGGCCATGGGCAATAAAGAGCTGGCCAGAGAATATAAAAGCTTATTGCTGGAAAAATTTCCGCTGTCAACTGAAGCCAAAAAAATCTCCGGGGTACACGATTTTTAAGCCCTACAAGATTCCTCAACTATGACCAATATTATTCAAGCAATTCGCGGAATGCACGATGTGCTGCCCGAGCAGACGCCGCTTTGGCAGTATGCTGAACTTAGCATCAGAGAGGTGCTTGGCGCCTATGGGTACAGTGAAATTCGGCTGCCAATATTGGAAAAAACCGAGCTATTCAAGCGCTCTATCGGTGAAGTGACCGATATTGTCGAAAAAGAAATGTATACCTTCGATGACCGGAACGGCGATTCGTTAACCTTGCGTCCCGAAGGCACGGCCGGTTGTCTTAGAGCCTGTATGGAGCATGGCTTGTTGCACAATCAGGTGCATCGACTATGGTATTACGGGCCGATGTATCGACATGAGCGTCCGCAAAAAGGCCGCTATCGCCAGTTTTTTCAGCTGGGTGTCGAAACCTACGGCATGGCGGGCCCCGATATTGACGCGGAATTGATCCTGATCATGGATCGGTTGTGGAAAAAGCTGGGTATCCGCGATAAGGTGCGCCTTCAGCTCAACTCCTTGGGCACGATAGCCGAACGTAGCGTTTACCGGGAACATTTGGTCGGCTATTTTGAAGGCCGGTTGGAGCAATTGGATGAAGACAGTTTGCGCAGGCTAAAGACCAATCCGCTGCGGATACTGGATACCAAAAATCCCACGATGCAGCAGCTGGTTGCTAACGCGCCGGAATTGGCAGATTTTCTGGGTGAAGACAGCCTTCAGCATTTTAACGCCATAACCGCGATATTGGATGATCTGGGGATAGGCTACGAACTTAATTCACGCTTAGTGCGCGGCCTGGATTATTACAGCAAGACCGTTTTTGAATGGGTCACCGACGAACTGGGTTCGCAGGGCACTGTGTGTGCGGGCGGGCGTTATGACGGGCTGATTGAACAGCTGGGCGGCAAACCCAATCATGCGGTCGGCTTTGCGATGGGCATGGAACGCTTGTTGGCTTTGATGGAAACCTTGGATTTAGTTCCGCTGGCAAGACCCGTTGATGTGTACATGATCCGCGTTGGCGAGGCAGCACAGCAATCTGGCCTGCGTTTTGCCGAAACCATCAGAAATGAAATTCCCGGCTTGAAATTGCAGGTCAATTGCGGCGGCGGCAGTTTTAAGAGCCAGTTTAAAAAAGCCGACAAAAGCGGCGCTGAATTTGCGCTTATTCTGGGTGACGATGAAGTCAGTCGCGGCGAGGTCAGCATCAAATCGCTACGCAATAATGAGCAAGAGCAACAGAATATGTCTTTGCAGCAAGCGATTGAGTTTTTACAGTCTCAACAGCAAAAATAAAACGCCACAGATGTACAGATTAAACTTATGAAATAAAAGAGTCATTTTAGGCTACCCATTTAAGATGTGACAAATCCGGAGTACAGGTTCTGCCTGTTCGCAAGCAGAGCTTGCACTCCGCATGTCATAGTCCATGGACATTGCTTCGTCTTAAGGGGATAGTCTCATATTATAATCTTCGAATCTGTGACAGTTATGTAGGTCGGGTTACGACTGCAAGGATGCAGTAGGTAGAGCAATGCAGGAGCAATTACCGAGCGTAGCGTAACCCGACACTTCGTTATTTTTTTAATTTTTAAACGAGAGAAAAACACATGGAAATTTACGATACCGAAGAAGAGCAGGTTGAAGCCTTAAAAAGGTGGTGGAAAGAAAACGCAACTGCGACCATCGTGGGCATAAGCTTGGGCGTGGTCATTATTCTGGGCTGGAATTACTGGCGGGATCATAAGAAAGATCAGGCGGCGCAAGCGTCGCAAATTTATGATCAATTGCTCAAAGCAGAGGCCGAGGGTAAAAAAGACTCCGCAGAAAAGCTCGCAGAACGCATTCAGCAGCAATTTAAGGGCACCGAATATGCGGCCTTCAGCGGCTTGCTACAGGCCAAATTAAAATATCAGCAAGGCGATGTCGCCGCAGCGAAGCAGATTTTAAAGACTGTCGCCGCAGAGCCGAATAAGCAGCTGAGCAATATCGCCAAGATTAGACTGGTGCGCTTAATGCTGGCTACCGGTGAATTTGAGCAGGGCTTGCAGTTGATTAACGAGGTGGACGCCAATGCGGCGGCTAGCTATTCCGCCAATTATGATGAATTGGTGGGCGATTTGTACGTAGCTCTGGATCGTTTGGATGAGGCGCGCACATCGTATCAAAATGCTTTGAGAAATGGACACCAATCACCGTTGCTACAGTTCAAAATTGATGATTTGACCGCTCAAGAAAAGCTAGAAACTAAAAAATAATGCGTCCGACACTGTTGTTATTGATTTTTATCGGCTTATTAACCGGCTGCGCGGCTATAGATACGCTGAGCGAATCGGTTGACGGCATTACCGATTACTTTCGCGGCGGTGAAGACAATACCGATCCTCCGAGCGCCCTGATTGAATACAGCTCAGAAGTCCAGATTGAAGTCATCTGGAAGGAATCGATCGGCGTCGGCGCCGACGAGCAATCCTTAAAGCTGATACCGGCCATCGGCAGCGGAAAAATACTGGCGGCGGATCGGGAAGGAGTAGTTCAGGCCAGAAGTCTGACTACCGGTAAGTTAATCTGGGAAACCGAAACCGAGGTTAATTTTTCCGGCGGGCCGGGGCTGGGTGTTGGTAGCGTGATTTTGGGTTCCAGCAATGCAGAAGTCGTGGCCTTAAATATTGAAACCGGAGCTGTGCTGTGGAAAACCGCAGTTTCCAGCGAAGTGCTTTCGGTGCCTGTGGTCGCCAATGATATTGTCGTGGTTCGCACCACCGATGGTTCTGTGATCGCTCTCGATGAAAAAACCGGCGGCAAACGCTGGAGTTATGAGCGCAATGTACCGGCCTTAAGCATACGCGGCACCGGATCGCCGCTGATTGTCGAGGGTAACGTGATCGGCGGCTACGATAACGGCAAAATAATGGCCTTGCGCCTGGCCGACGGCAAATTCGTATGGGAAACCACCATCGCCATACCCAAAGGACGCTCGGAAATTGAACGCCTGGTCGATCTGGATGTCGACCCTATCGTTGTAAACGGCGTGATTTATGTAGTCAGCTATCAGGGCGGCATAGCGGCTATTTCGGAATTGGATGGCGAGGTGATGTGGCGTAATGAAAGCATTTCATCGCATTCGGGCTTAAGTAATGACGCCCGGTACTTATATTTGGCCGATTCGGAAAGCCACGTCTGGCAGCTGGATCAGCGTAGCGGCGCGTCCTTGTGGAAGCAAAAGGATTTGCATCAAAGACGATTAACCGCTCCTGCCGCCTATGAAAATTATGTGGTGACCGGAGATTTTGAAGGCTATGTGCATTGGTTGTCCAGCACCGACGGCAGGCAACTGGGCCGCGTCCAAGTGACTGACGGCGCCATCGACGCCAAGCCTATCGTGGTAGATAATACCGTTTATGTTTATGCAAAAGACGGCACGCTGGCCGCTTTAAAAGTTAAGTAAGAGTAACTATTAAGCGGCAAAAATATGACGCCACAGATTCACAGATTAAACGTTTAAATTATCCAGAGATTAGTAACAAGGTGATTTTCGTGGATCCTCTTTTTCCTTACTGATCAGGTTCTTGGTGGTATATTCTTTCTTGAAGATCATCCAGAAAGAACCATTTTATAATCTGTGAATCTGTGGCAGATTAAACACAAACCGAGTATTTACGAAAAAAATATGTTACCTGTAATAGCCTTAGTAGGGCGACCTAATGTCGGCAAGTCCACCTTATTCAATTATTTAACGCGCAGCCGCGATGCTTTGGTTGCGGATTTTTCAGGCTTAACCCGTGACAGGCAATACGGCCGGGTGAAACTGGGCGATCGTCCCTGTCTGGTCGTCGATACCGGCGGTATAGCCGATGACGCCGAAGGCATAGAAAGCTTTGCCCGAAAACAGGTGCAGGTAGCCTTAGAAGAAGCGGACATCGTGTTCTTTATGGTTGATGCACGCGAGGGCTTAAGCGCGTCCGACAAGGTGATTGCCGATACCCTCCGAAAATTGCACAAGCCGATCGTGCTGGTCACCAACAAGGTTGACGGCCTCGACGGCAACATGGCCGCCTCGGACTTTTATTCGCTGGCCCTGGGCGAGCCGGTGCAGATCGCCGCCTCCCACGGTAAAGGCATACCTGAACTGCTGGAAAAAGTTAACCAGCTGTTGCCCGCCGACGCCAGTATCGACGAAGAAGCGCACGGCGGCATCGGCATTGCGGTGGTCGGGCGGCCCAATGTCGGCAAGTCAACGTTGGTGAACCGCTTATTGGGCGAGGAACGGGTTATCGTATTCGATGAGCCGGGTACCACGCGCGATAGCATCTACATCCCTTTTGAACGCAACGGCAAGCTGTTCACCCTGGTTGATACCGCCGGCATGCGCAGACGCTCGAAAATCTCCGAGACCATCGAAAAATTCAGCGTCATTAAATCATTGCAGGCAATTGAAAAATCCAATGTGGTGATTTACCTGATCGATGCGCAGGAGGGCATCACCGATCAGGATGCGCATTTGTTGGGTCTGGTACTGGAAGCCGGACGAGCCTTGATTATCGGGCTGAACAAATGGGACGGCATCAGCGCCGAGCAGAAAGTGACCATTAACCGTCAGCTCGACGTAAAACTGTCCTTTTTGGAGTTTGCGGAAAAACACCCGATCTCCGCGCTGCACGGCAGCGGCGTCGGCAAAATGTTCGATGTCGTGCAGCAATTGTATGCGGCGGCGATGCTCGACATGTCCACGCCGGTGCTGACCCGGATCCTGAAAGAAGCCACCACCGCGCATCAGCCGCCGATCGTCAATACGCGGCGCATCAAACTGAAATACGCGCATCAGGGCGGCAGGAATCCGCCGATCGTGGTGATACACGGGATACAAACCGATGTCTTGCCGGAGTCCTACAAGCGTTATTTAATGAACTACTACCGGGACAAGATGGCTTTGGTCGGAACGCCGATACGCCTGGTGTTCAAGTCGCCGGTCAATCCCTTTCACGGTCAAAAGAACAAATTGACCGAATGGCAGGTGAAAAAGAAGGAACGCTTGATGAAGCGAATAAAGAAGAAGGATAAATAAGGTAAAAGGTAAAAGGTAAAAGGCGTAGGCCGGAATAAGGCCTCGAAGCGCGTAGCGCGAGGCGGCGTTTCCGGCGAATAATGGTGATTGCCGGAAACGCCTGTTTTCGCTATCGCTTAAGCTGGCTCAATTCTGTTGGCCATTGACACCGGCCTACGGCTATTTTATGTTCATTCTTAAAACTACAGGAAACACTCATGGCTACCATCACCTTTCAAGGCAAAGCCCTCAACACCTCCGGCGAACTGCCCGCCGTCGGCGGCAATGCACCCGCATTCACGCTGACCAGCCGCGAGTTAGTCGACGTCAGCCTGGCAAACTATGCCGGCAAACGAAAAGTGCTGAATATCGTGCCCAGTCTGGATACGCCAACCTGCGCCGCGTCGACGCGCAAGTTCAACCAGAAAGCCTCTCATCTGGACAATACCGTGGTCTTGGTTATTTCTGCCGACCTGCCTTTTGCACAAAGCCGTTTTTGCGAAACTGAAGACTTAACGGACGTCATCCCCCTGTCAACCTTCCGTTCCGGTTTCGCCAACGATTACGGCGTAACCATTGCCGATACTATTCTTCGCGGATTGACCGCCCGCGCCATCGTCATCATTGATCAGCATGACCAAGTGATTTACACGCAATTGGTCGCTGAACTTGCCGATGAGCCGGATTATGAAAGCGCCTTGGCGGTGTTGTAAAATAATCGGTTGCTTGCTTGTTAGGATATTGAAATGTTTTAAAGAGCATTAGAATGAAGTCAGAGACCATTAATGTTCAACAACTCTTCCAGGATCGGAGGCAATACCGAGTGCCTTTTTACCAGCGTTCATATGTCTGGAACAAGGGAGATCAATGGGAATGATGTGTCAAGCAGACACGGAGACCTTGCCTAGATCAAGGGTTCAATTCGCTTTGAAACATGACCCCGCCATGACCCGGAAAAACAGCAAGCATAAAAAAGCCCTTACATTGCTGTAAGGGCTTGATTTATTTGGCTCCCCCGGACGGGCTCGAACCGCCGACCTAATGATTAACAGTCTTATTAATCCAATAATCAGCAACACTAACCAACAATCAACAACAATCAAATCAATGGCTTAACTGTTTTGTCTTGTTGTCAATTATTGCCATTTATTACCCTTTTTTATAATCAATTGCAACGTGAGTGCAACGTGAGAGTATAATGAAACCCTAGAAACAACGCGGCCTCGAAGGTGTACCACCACCGACAAGGCCTTACCGACTCACTTAACGAACAGGGTTAAGCAAATGGCTACAGCATCATATCAAAGCCGGTTGCTATCCTATAGAGGCAATCATGGCAGCAATCACTAAACGCCTAACCGCAGACGGAAAACCTTACTACACCGCACAAATCCGACTTAAAGGCTACCCAGCGCAAACCGCAACATTTCCAAGAATAACCGATGCGAAGAAGTGGGTAACTATTACCGAGGCGGCGATTAAAGAGGGGCGGCACTTCAAAACATCAGAAGCGAAGAAACACACCTTAGGTGATGCAATCGACCGTTATATGGCAGACATTGCCACAGGCAAGTTTAAGCCCCACGAACTAGAGAAAAGAACACCTATACTTAAATGGTGGAAGTCTCAAATCGGCTATTGCCTGTTATCTGATTTATCCATTAAAGATTTTGCGGCTTGTCGAGATACCTTGATTACGCAGGGCAACAAAGGCAAACCCCTTGCAGCCGCAACTATCAAACGTCACTTTCTTTCAATAAGCCATGTATTAAAAATCTGTCAATTAGAATGGCATTGGCTCGAACAAAACCCTATGAAGGATGGAATTATTGAATTGCCAACACCACCGCGCGGTATAGTTCGGTTTCTGGATGATGACGAGCTGGCGCGTTTAAGTATCGCCTGTAAGAGTTCACTTAATAACCTGCTTTATCCGGCGTTCATATTGTCGGTATCTACAGGGATGCGACAGGCCGAAACCATGAACCTGTATTGGCGGGAGACTGCTACACCGCCTTTATATACGGCATGGGGCGTTGTCAATTTAGCCGATAATTGCATCATATTGCACCAAACTAAAAACGATAACCGGCGGCGTGTTCCTTTAGCTGGTAACGCGCTTATAGAGTTACAGAAACTTGCCAAGGTACAGCGGCTTGATACCCGATTAGTTTTCCCAAGCCCAACGCACCCACACAAACCGATTGAGTTAAAAAAAGCCTGGGCTACTGCCCTTAAAAGCGCTGGCGTTGTGAATTTTCGTTGGCATGACTTAAGACACACAGCCGCAAGCTATTTGGCGCAGGACGGCGCTACTTTAATTGATATAGCCGCGATATTAGGTCATAGCACCCTGGATATGGTGCAGAGATACGCACATTTATCCAATAGTCACGTTAGTTCGGCGGTTGAGCGCATGAATCAGCGTATTGGGGGCGCGTAATGGCTTTTGATTATGGGAGTTATCTAAAATTAAGCTATTGGTCTGAGGGCGAAGCAATTTGTTTATTGTCGAGCATCGACCCAGACGAATATAAGAATTTATTGCAGACAGAATTAGAAAACTTAAGCCGTGACCCTTGGGACGGTTTTGTCGACATGACTTTCAGCAGAAGCACAGCGACCAACTACCAGCAAGGCGAAATACTTAGAAATCAGCAAAGCGATCGATTAAGCGCGATGCAAGGCATTATTGACCCAACAAGAACAGCGTTGGAACGTGATATGCTGGCGAAAATTATTACTCCAGGCGCGGTTAAAGGGGGAATCGATTACTTTGTTCCTAAAAAGCTCATAACTTGGGCAATTTTTAAAGGCTATCAAGTGCCCGCCGAATTAATAGGCCTTGCAGAACAGCAAACCGAAACCGCGGGTAGTGGCGTGGGTAGAGATGCAATAAAACCACGCAAAAGACTAAAGCCATTAGAACGAGAAACTAGCGAGGGATTATTGTTGCTTTACGAAATATTCAATTGCTACAGGGTTGAGTATTTGGACGAATTACCAGCGCACAGAGCATGGGGGAAAGTCGTATCAAAGGAGTTTTGTAGCGATTACATATGCAGCATTACCGATACAAAAAAAAGCATCGTGCTAAGTTGCGGTGAAAGGCTAGACAGGATAGATTTTAGCGACAAATATCGAAGGCGATTTGGATAAATACCAACACGAAACCGGCACTAAGCCGGTTTTTTTATGCCCAAAAAACGGCACTAAGGCGGCATTAAGCGGCACTAACGGAAACAAGGTCATCTAAGAACACAATAAAAATCAACAGCATATCATCTACCCATCGAAAGCAATAACCGCTAACGACAATCTTTAGTAGTCAATAACCTAATGGGTGATTTTATGAGTGTTTTACCAAATGAGCAGGCCGCTTTATACAATTTTTTGTCTGTTAGTCAATTCGTCGCAAAGCACCTCGCCTTTACTCGCGGTGGTGTCAGAGCTTGGATATTCAACGGACATTTGAATGGCTTAATCAAGGCCGGGGCAATTGTCCGAATCGGTAGAAAAATTCTTATTGATGAAACCAAGTTTTTTGCTTGGATAGCCTCACAAAATAAGGCGGTGTCGTAATGATTATCTCAAAAGTTATCAGAGACAATCGGCGGCACATTACCCGCGCCGATTACAACGACACCAAGCCCCTGTTAAGCTCTGAGTATGTGATATTCCCAAGAATCGGAACTCTTCAATCTAGGTCACTAAGACGGCTGTTACCGGCTGGCGTGATGCTATCGCACCGAGAATTTGATTTTGCGTCTCACAGCTACCGTCTAGGCGGTTATATCGATTGTCTACGGGATAAAGGTTGGCCGGTTGTTAATCACGATGAATCGGCACTGACGAAGGATATTGTGCGGCGAATTGTAACTTTCACCCGATATGAATTGTTTGCAGAATTTACGCCGGAACTGGCCGAACGGATTAAAGCCTTTTGCGTGGCAGTAGATGAACTTGAAGTGCGGGCGGCGGCAACCGCCCACGCTCTGAACGCGCAAGGACAAAGTCATGTCTAGCAAAAAACTCAATGCTGATTATATCAAATGCAAATTGCACCCGGTGGATTTTTACCGGCACGAGTTACCCAACGCGCCACTTAAAAAAAGCGGCTGGAACGCTGGCGGTTTGTGCCCCTTTCACGCCGATAAAATGCCCGGCAGCTTTTACATAAATTTAACATCAGGAAGTTTTAAATGCTTTAGTTGCGGCGAAAATGGCGGTGATGTTATTGCTTTCACAATGGCCTTATACGGCCTTCAATTTGTCGAAGCATTAGAAAAATTAGTTGATGATTGGGACCTAATATGAATATTCCCCAGAGTTACCACGGCAAACCATTAATTCATGCTTGGAACTATTGTGCTATGGATGGCGCAACTATTGGGATTGTTGCCCGGTTTCAAGAAGCAGACGGCAAAAAGGATATAGTGCCATTCTTTAAACGCAACGGTTCAACCTGGGCGGCTGGCATAGAGTTAAACCCACGGCCTTTATTTGGACTTGATAAGCTGGCAACCCACCCAAAGGACAAAGCTGTTTTTATCGTTGA
>JAYTLW010000046.1:0-3519 GCA_043729025.1 Methylobacter sp. | reverse complement strand
GCGTTTATCTTGCCGTCGCATCAGGAAAATTTTGGCATTGTGGTCGCTGAAGCGCTGTCCTGCTCCTTGCCGGTTTTAATCAGCAACAAGGTCAATATCTGGCATGAGATTGTTGAAGATAACGCTGGATTGGTGGTGGAAGACACCGTGGCCGGTTGTGTGGATTTGATAAGCCGCTGGCAGCAAATGGATGGCAATAGCAAAGCCGAAATGCGCAGCAATGCCCATCGCTGTTTTATTAACCGTTTTGAGATTACCCAAGCGGTCATGAGTTTGCTTAAGATATTTGCAGCGTAGGAGCGACGCCTACGTCGCGATGATAAAGCGTAACGGGGGTTGCAACCCCGTTACTTACGTTTAAAGCTAATGTGGTGTTTAAACGTTTCGGTCGGGGTTACAAACCCCGACCGGCTTCGAGCCAGCACCGAAAAATTGCCTAGATTTTAACCATGACAAATAAAACTGAAACAGCAGATACCGTTAGTAAAACCCGGCTTACCGGCGCCAGCTTTAGCCTGAACAACCGCATCATACGGGCGGTGTGGGATATAACTTATCTACTGTTATTTCGCTATAGCCCCCGGCCATTGCATTGTTGGCGGGTTTTTATTTTGCGATGTTTCGGCGCACAAATAGGCCAACATTGCCATGTTTATCCCAAGGTTAAAATTTGGGCGCCATGGAATCTGGAAATGCACGATTATGCCTGTCTTGCCAACGATGTGATTTGTTACACGCAAGCCAGAATAACACTGCAAGAGCGCGCCATTGTCTCGCAAGGCGCACATTTGTGTACCGGCTCACATGATTATAACGATCCGGATTTTCCGCTATTTGCCCGGCCTATTACCATCGGCAAGGATGCCTGGGTGTGTGCCGATGCATTTATCGGCCCCGGCGTGACCGTTGGCGAAGGCGCTGTGCTGGGTGCCAGAGCCGCAGCGTTTAAAGACCTGCAATCCTGGCAGGTTTACAGCGGCAATCCGGCTCAAGCTGTTAAACATCGCCAAATCAGAGCTGGCAGCCATGAATAAGCCCGATATTTCCATCATTATTCTGACCCATAACGAAGAGCTGCACATCGAACGTTGTGTCAGGAATCTGTTACCGATAGCCCGGAATATATTTATTGTCGATTCTTTCTCTACCGACAAAACCGTGCAAATAGCAGAATCGCTGGGAGCCAAGGTTTTTCAACGTCCCTGGAAAAATTACGCCGATCAGTTCCAGTGGGGGCTGGATAATTGCCCGATACAAACAAGTTGGGTGATGCGCATGGATGCCGATGAATATCTCGAACAACCCTTAGTTGATGAAATCATCAGAAAATTTCCACTATTGCCTGGCGACATCAACGGTATTTATTTAAAGCGCAAACACCACTTTCTGGGGCGCTGGATTAAATATGGCGACCGCTATCCGCTGGTGTTGCTGCGCATCTGGAAAACCGGCCAGGCCCATATCGAAAACCGCTGGATGGATGAACATATAGTGCTGGATTCCGGTAATGCAGTTACTTTTGATGGCGACTTCGTCGATGACAATCTCAATACCGTCGAATGGTTTATTGCCAAGCACAACCGTTACGCCAGTCGTGAAATGCTGGACATTCTCAACCATAAATACCAACTGTTTGCACGCGATGAATCGATTGCCGAGGCCGAAAGCGGACAAGCCAAACTCAAACGTTTCGTTAAGGAATCGCTTTATAACAAACTACCGTTGTTTGTAAGGCCGTTGTTATATTTTTTCTATCGTTATATTTTACGGCTGGGCTTTCTGGATGGGCCGGAAGGCTTTGCCTACCACTTTATGCAGGGCTTGTGGTACCGCTGTCTGGTTGATCTTAAATGCCTGGAGGCTGAGCGGATACTGAAAGGCGCAGAGTCCAGAACAGAAAAAGTCGCGCGACTTGTTAAGTTGACCGGGTTGAAGCTTGAATAACATCACACCAACGTCATGAAAATCCTGCTCTATGGCCTTAACTATGCTCCTGAACTGACCGGCATCGGCAAGTATTCGGGGGAAATGTGCGAATGGCTGGCTGAAAACGGCCACGATGTTCGCGTTATCTGCGCTCCGCCCTATTATCCGGAATGGAAGGTCGCCAAGGCTTATAAAAGCCGACATTATCGAAGCGAACTACGCAATAAGGTGAGGGTATTTCGTTGTCCCTTGTTTGTGCCTAAAAAACCGACAACTATAAGCCGCTTGCTGCACCTGCTGAGTTTCGCAGTTTCGAGCCTGCCGGTCGTGTTCAAACAATGGCTTTGGAAGCCCGATGTGGTGATTTGTATCGAGCCGACTTTTTTCTGTGTGCCGACAACGCTACTGTTCTGCTATCTGCGCAACAGTAAAAGCCTGTTGCACATTCAGGATTTTGAGCTGGATGCCATGATGGGCTTAGGCTTGGGGAAATCCGCCATGATTGCCCGCTTGGCCGGTCAGGTAGAACGACTGTATATGCGCCGCTTTGATATGATTTCCACTATTTCTTACAGTATGTTGCGCAACGCAGAACAAAAATGCGGTCAAGCCGAGCAGCTGTTTTATTTTCCTAACTGGGTGGATACCGATTTTTTTAAGCCGGGCGCCGACCCTAGTTTGTTTCGCAAGCGTTGGGGTATTGCTGAATCCGACCGGGTTGTGCTTTATTCCGGCAATATGGGCAAAAAGCAAGGCTTGGAGATTGTTTTGCAGGCCGCAATGCTGCTTAAAGCGGTGCCCAATCAGCTATTCATCATGGTTGGCGCCGGTGCGGCCCAAGACGAACTGATGCAACTGGCCAAGCTGCTGCAACTGGCTAATGTGAGATTCTATCCGCTGCAATCTTATGAAGATTTGCCTCAGCTGATGGCCTTGGCCGATGTGCATCTGGTGATCCAAAAAAAAGGCGCGGCCGATGCGGTTTTACCTTCCAAGTTGACGACTATTCTTGCGGTGGGTGGCGAGTGTATCATTACGGCCGAGGCAAATACCGAGTTGGGTTTGTTATGTCGGCAATATCCGGGCATTGCCCGGTGCATTGAGCCGGAAAATGCCGAGGCCTTGGCGATGGCATTAAACGACCTGCTGTTGAATATGCCGCCAAAAGCGCCCGGGCTTTATAACAAAGTAGCACACCGGTTTGCGCTGGACAATCTTAAGAAAGACCGCATTCTAAGCAGGCTGGTCAGTAACTTGGAAAGCCAGATCTGAATAATAGTAGAATCACTTGGAGCCGCTTCAATATGGGCCGCAGGTCATACTATGCCAGAGGACGATGGTATGGCTGGTCAACAGGGTAGACAGGGCAGGGCAATCGCTCTTAAATTATAACCATTTAAAATCAATATGATATGAGTTAATATTCCATATTCCGTAATTTTATGCATTAATTTACGAAATCTGAAAGAACCCTATTTCTAGCCACATGATTAATTCTACTTTGTTAGATTATGCGCAAGCTCGTCATACCCGCCGGGAAGCGGGTATCCAGTGCCATGGATGGTAAGCTCAAATCCATCCATGGAGCCTGGA
>JAYTLW010000045.1:0-6713 GCA_043729025.1 Methylobacter sp. | reverse complement strand
CGTCGCTCGCATGACTCATTAACAGGCAGAACCCTGTCTCAGGATCCAATGACCGGTGAAACTCATATTCGCCACCATATGACTCCCGATGGTTACTTTAAAGGCCGTCAAATCGTCAGCAATGGCGACGAAGACTAAAATCTTCCCGCCTTGTAGCTTGATGCTATGCCGAAGCTGATCAAATCAGGTCAGGTTCGGCTTTTTTATAATCATTCTGGAGTCATCCGTAAGCGTGAGCCTAACAATTTCGATTGATGCAATGGGCGGGGATTACGGTCCTGAAGTCACTATTCCGGCATCCTTGGCTTGTTTAAAAAACAATCCTGATTTAAAGCTGATTTTAGTGGGGGATGAAGCTGTACTCAAACCGCAGTTAGCCCGGAGCATGCGTGATTACCCCAATAGACTCACCATTACACACGCATCTCAATGCGTTGAAATGGATGAGTCTCCGTCTAAAGCGCTAAAAAATAAAAAAGATTCGTCGATGCGGGTTGCCGTCAATCTGGTTCGCGACGGGCTTGCAGATGCTTGTGTCAGCGCCGGCAATACCGGGGCTTTAATGGCCACCGCCCGTTTTGTACTTAAAATGATCCCGGGCATTGATCGGCCTGCGATCATTTCCACCTTGCCGTCTATTAACGGACATACCCATGTGCTTGATCTGGGGGCAAACGTGGATTGCACGGCAGAGCACCTTTTTCAATTTGCAGTGATGGGAGCGGAGTTGGTTAAAGCGGTTGAAAATATTGATAAGCCCAGGGTAGGGCTGTTAAATATTGGCGAAGAAGACGTGAAAGGTAATGAACAGGTTAAAGCGGCCGCAAAATTACTGGAAAATTCCTCGTTAAATTACATAGGTTATGTGGAAGGCGATTCTTTAAATGCAGGTCATATCCAGGTTGATCTTATTGTGGCCGATGGTTTTGTCGGCAATGTCGCGCTCAAATCCATTGAAGGCGCGGCAAAAATGATTGGCACTGGGTTAAAAGAGGCTTTTGGCAAAAATATTCTGACCAAAATGGCCGGATTGCTGGTCTATCCGGTGCTGAAATCCTTTAAAAAGCGCATCGACCCGCGCTTGTACAATGGCGCGAGTTTTTTAGGCTTGCGCGGACTGGTTATTAAAAGCCACGGCGGCGCTGATGTGCTGGCATTCAAAACGGCTATTCATCTTGCTGAAATTGAAGTAAAAAAAGATGTGATTCGAAAAATTAGCGAACAAGTCGAAAAAACCTTGGCTCTGAGAGCGAGCGCATGATTCGTTACTCGAGAATCATCGGCACCGGCGGTTATCTGCCGGAAGAAGTGCGCACCAATGAGCAAATATCACAAACTGTCGATACCTCCGATAGTTGGATTTTTGAGCGCACCGGCATTAAAAGCCGTCGTATTGCAGGCGTTGATGAAACCGCCTCCAGCATGGCTGAAATCGCCGCAAGACAAGCCATAGAAGTTGCGGCTTGCGACCCCGAAGATATCGATTTGATCATTGTTGCGACCGGGACGCCTGATCGCGTTTACCCGAGTACCGGCTGTTTGTTGCAGCGGCGCTTGGGCATTAAAGACTGCGTCGCCTTTGATGTGCAGGCTGCCTGTTCAGGTTCGATTTTTGCGTTGAGCATTGCCGATCAATATATAAAATCGGGCGCAGCTAAGAAAGTTCTTGTGGTGGGTTCGGAAATATGTTCGCGTGTTGTCGACTGGACAGATCGCGGGACTTGTATTTTGTTCGGTGATGGTGCGGGCGCAGTATTGCTCGGCGCATCGGACGAGGCCGGTGTTTTATCGACGCATATCCATTCTGACGGTGAATATGAAGATTTGCTGTATTGCCCGAACCCGCAGGCGGCTACCGAGGCTAATAAACATGAAGCCGGTTACATCAACATGCGTGGCAACGAAGTGTTCAAGGTGGCGGTCAATACCTTGGGTCGCATCGTCGATGAAACGCTGGCCGCCAATAACATGCTGCAATCCGATGTGGACTGGCTGGTTCCTCATCAGGCGAATACCCGGATCATTGCGGCGACCGCAAAAAAATTAAAAATGTCCATGGATCATGTTATTTTGACCCTTGAGAATCAAGGCAACACCTCGTCAGCATCGGTGTTGCTCGCCCTTAATGAGGGCGTTCGGGACGGTCGTATCCAGCGCGGCCACGTAATTTTACTTGAAGCATTTGGGGCAGGATTCACCTGGGGTTCTGCATTAATTAGATATTAAAGCCGTATGGACATGAATAATCAAAGGTATAACTTAGCTTTTGTTTTCCCTGGTCAGGGCTCGCAATCGGTCGGCATGTTAGCTGATTTGGCGGCCAGCTATCCTGAGGTAAAACGACTCTTTGAACGGGCATCAGACGCGCTGAGCAAGGATTTATGGTCTATTGTCTCAGACGGTTCAGAGGCAGAACTTAATCAAACGCATAATACCCAACCTGCAATGCTGGCCGCTGGTGTAGCTGTTTGGGAGCTTTGGTGTCGACACAGTCATATTCGTCCCGGCTGGATGGCCGGACACAGTCTAGGCGAATATACCGCCTTGGTTTGTTCCGGGGCTTTGTCGTTTGAAGACGGCATAAAACTGGTTGCCGCAAGAGCAAAGCTGATGCAGGAAGCCGTGCCTCCCGGCGTTGGAGCCATGGCGGCGATTTTGGGGCTTGAAGATCATCAAGTCGTTAAGGCTTGTGTTGATGCAATTGCCGATGCGGCGGGAAATGAGTTGGTTTCAGCAGTCAACTTTAATGCGCCGGGGCAGGTGGTTATCGCCGGTCATGTAGCCGCAGTTGAAAGAGCCATGCTGTTGGCCAAAGCGGCGGGCGCTAAACGAGCGGTATTGTTGCCGGTCAGCGTGCCTTCACATTGCGCATTAATGGCGCCTGCTGCCCAAAAACTGGATGAACTATTGCAGAATACTGCAATTTATACCCCGAAAATGACCTTGATTCATAATGTCGATGTGGCCTCGCATAGCGCGCCTGAAGTCATTCGCAATGCATTAAAAGAGCAGCTTTATAAACCGGTGCGCTGGGCCGACAGCATCAAGTTCATGCATGACCAGGGCGTTGGCTGTTTTGTTGAGTGTGGCCCCGGCAAGGTGTTAATCGGATTGAACAAGCGTATCGCTAAGGATGCCGAGCATCTGTCTATCTATGACCCTGAAACATTAAAAAAAGTATTGGAGCAACTCAATGGATAAACACGTCGCTTTAGTCACAGGCGCGAGTCGCGGTATCGGCAGGGCAATCGCCCAGAGATTAGCGCAGGATGGCTTTTTTGTGATCGGCACTGCCACCACGGATAACGGCGCAGGTTCAATCTCAGCGTATCTGGGCGAACACGGCAAGGGCTTAAAGCTAGACGTCGCCGATCCGGAGTCTATCGCATGCCTTATGAAAATGATTAATGATGAGTATGGCGCGCCGACCGTCCTGGTTAATAATGCCGGCATCACCCGTGATAATTTGTTGCTGCGCATGAAGGACGAGGAGTGGGAGGAAATTATCAATACCAACCTGACTTCGGTTTTCCGTATGAGCAAAGCAGTGCTGCGCGGCATGATGAAAGCCAAAACCGGCCGTATTATCAATATTGCATCGGTAGTAGGCTCGACCGGCAATGCAGGGCAGGCCAATTATGCCGCCGCAAAGGCCGGCATGGTTGGATTTGCGAAATCCATGGCCAAAGAGGTGGGTTCGCGTAATATTACCATCAACACTGTGTCGCCCGGATTTATTGATACCGATATGACCAAGGAGCTGGGTGATGATATTAAAAACGCCTTGCTGTCATCGATACCCCTGTCTCGATTGGGCAGGGCGGAAGAAATAGCGCATACGGTTTCATTTCTGGCTTCGGATGGCGCCGCCTATATTACCGGTGAAAACATTCATGTCAATGGTGGTATGTTTATGCCGTAAGAGATGCCGGCTATAGGCCGTATCGCTATGTTCATGGCTTAATATTGTGACATTGCTGCAATATCAAGTATAATTCCCCCGCCGTCTGGAATTCCGGAGACGGGATTTCAAATAAAATCAATAACAATACTATTGTAGGTCCCAGATTAGACGCTAGGAAACTTACATTGTTTGAGGATAATAATTATGAGTAACATTGAAGAACGAGTAAAAAAGATTGTTGCAGAACAATTGGGTGTTAAAGAAGATATCGCTGCCGATGCTTCATTCGTAGATGATCTTGGTGCTGATTCTCTTGATACAGTCGAACTCGTTATGGCTCTTGAAGAAGAATTTGAATGCGAAATTCCAGACGATGAAGCTGAAAAAATTACAACGGTTCAGCAAGCTATCGATTATGTAGTCAAAAACACTTAAAACCGATGTTTAGTTGTTGAGCTTGTAGGTAGATGACTCCCAAGGATGGGGGGTAGAGTTGCATAGGATGGATACGGCTGCATGGATGCAGGGGCATAAACCGAAGCGGGAGTGTAGCCCATCGCCCCCGCAACATTGTTATGGATGGGTGCGCTTTATATTATCTACCCTGCATGACTTTGATTGTTGTCTTACCTACATAACTTAAGCCTTTATTCCCGCCTACATTTTTCTTACGGTAAATCACATTGAGCAAACGTCGAGTTGTAATAACTGGATTAGGCGCAATAACGCCTTTAGCTAACACGGTTCCAGAAACATGGGATGGTATTATTAATGGTAAAAGCGGCATAAGCCCAATTGATTCTTTCGATATTTCTGCATTCGCCACTACGTTTGGCGGCGTGATAAGGAATTTTGATATTAGCCAATATATACCTGAAAAAGATGCCAGGCGCATGGATGGATTCATCCATTACGGTATTGCAGCGGGTAGCCAGGCTATTGAGGATTCAGGCATAGAAGTAACCGAGGCTAACGCCGAACGTATAGGCGTCGCCATCGGATCGGGTATCGGGGGTATTACCGGTATTGAAGAGTGCTATGCACTTTATGATAAAAGCGGGCCGCGCCGAATATCGCCATTCTTTGTGCCCGGCAATATTATCAATATGATTTCAGGCAACCTTTCAATCAAATATGGATTAAAAGGCCCGAACTTTGCCATTGTCACCGCCTGTTCCACAGGCACTCATAACATTGGCGATGCAGCACGATTAATTATGTATGGCGATGCCGATGTGATGATTGCGGGTGGTGCTGAACGTTGTACCTCATCAGCGACAGCCATGGGCGGTTTTGCTTCGGCAAAAGCCTTGTCCCGGCGCAATGACGACTGCCAAGCCGCCAGTCGCCCCTGGGATAAAGACCGTGACGGTTTTGTGTTAAGCGATGGCGCAGGCGTAGTGGTTCTTGAAGAACTGGAGCACGCCAAAGCGCGGGGCGCAAAAATTTATGCCGAGTTGGTAGGTTATGGCATGAGCGGTGATGCTTATCACATGACGACGCCTTCAATCGGCGGTGAAGGCGCTGCGCGTTGCATGAAAAACGCCCTGCGTGACGCCGGTTTAAATGCCGATGCTGTCGATTACATCAACGCGCACGGCACATCGACACCGGCCGGTGATGTGGGTGAAACTCAGGCAATGAAAGCGGCATTGGGTGATCACGCCTATAAAGTTGCGATCAGCTCGACAAAGTCCATGATTGGCCATTTATTGGGTGCTGCAGGCGGTATTGAAGCGGTATTGACCGCATTAAGCATCAAAAACCAGATTGCTCCGCCGACCATCAACCTGGATAATCAAGATCCTGAATGCGATCTGGATTTTGTGCCGAATACCGCAAGAAATATGAAAATTGATGTGGCTATGTCCAATTCCTTTGGTTTTGGCGGCACGAATGGCTGCTTGGTTTTTAAACGCTATGAGTAGTAGTAGGGTGGGCAGTGCTAAGCAGCCCGCCATTTGCCCATCAGGCTAAAAAATGATGCTCATCAATGGGGTAATCAAAAAGCATATCGACGTAGCCGATCGCGGTTTTCAATACGGCGACGGCTTATTCGAAACCATTGAAGTCAGAAACGGACACGCTGTTTTTTTTGAACGCCATTTAGAGCGTTTAAATTTAGGCTGCAATCGTCTTAATATCCTTGTTCCTGATGCACAATTGCTTAAGTCTGAAGCTATTGCGCTATGCCGCTCGGTGGCTGCAAACCGGGCTGTGCTTAAAATCATAATTACTCGCGGTTCAGGAGGACGAGGCTATCGCCCACCCGATGTCGCCCAGCCTACTCGCGTATTAAGGCTTTATCCCTATCCCGACTACCCGGAATTTTACCCGAAGCAGGGCATAGTCGCCCGCTTCTGTACCACCCGTTTAGGCTTGAATCCCGGTTTGGCGGGTATTAAACACCTAAACCGGCTTGAACAGGTTATGGCGCGATCCGAATGGAATGACCCTGCCATTCAGGAAGGTCTCATGCTCGATGTCAACGGTCATGTTATTGAAGGAACCGCGACTAACCTGTTCTACATTAAAAGCCACAGACTTTACACCGCAAAGCTCGATCAATCAGGCGTTGCCGGCATTATGCGCGGCATTATCATGACGCTTTCGGCCGAGCATGGCCTTGCAGCCGTTGAGCATGAATTCACCCAAGATGAGTTGCTATCGGCTGATGAAGTGTTCGTCTGTAATTCTATTATTGGCATTTGGCCGATCAAACAAATCGTAACTACACGCTTTTCGGTGGGCCCGATAACCCGGAGCATTCAAATTTTGCTGGACAGATTTACCAATGCCGACTGCATGG
>JAYTLW010000044.1:0-4743 GCA_043729025.1 Methylobacter sp. | reverse complement strand
GACACATTGGTCAGCCAGCGTGTAGGGGCGGATTTATCCGCCCTGGGCGAATGAATTCGCCCCTACAGATGCTCAACTTATTTCGTGCACATTCCTAAGACAGCTCGCTGCGTACTACCGATTCAAACTCTGCTATCAATTGCCGCAAAGACTCGGCTTCCTCCAGCAAAACACGATTTTCTCTTTGAATATTTTTAAATAACCCAACCACCGTGGCGGTTCGATCCTCGACTTCATACGCATTCCGCTGCGCTGCGCTGGTATCGATGCCTTTCTCAATAGCCTGCGACCGCTGTTTTTCAGAATCATCCGCTAACAAAGCCTCAAGTCCCCTGCCTAAGCCACGTTTTTTTAAACTCATGTGTTGCTGTGCTTTTCCTTTCTGATCATTTCACCCGCCAAGGTAATATAGGCGACGGATCCGCGCGACGATTTATCATAGCTCAGCACTGGCAAACCATGACTCGGGGCTTCCGCCAAGCGAATGTTTCTGGGGATGCAGGTGCGAAACACCTTGTCGCCAAAATAGCGTATCAACTGCTCCGATACATCTTTGGTCAAACGATTCCTGTCGTCATACATGGTTCGCAAGATGCCTTCCAGATGCAGGGCCGGGTTGACGGTATCCTGTATATTTTTCAAGGTGCTCATTAAAGCGGACAATCCTTCCAAGGCATAATACTCGCATTGCATGGGGATCAGCAGACTGTCGGCCGCAACCATCGCATTCAAGGTCAGCATATTCAAGGAAGGCGGGCAATCTATCAAAATAAAATCATAGTCTGACTTTATCGGAATCAAAGCATCGGCCAGCCGCCTGTCTCTGTGATCGGCCTGCATCAGCTGCACTTCAGCCGCCGTCAAATCGCCGTTACCGGGAATCACCGAAAAACCGATGTCCGGAAGTTGAATGACTGTTTCCGAAGCAGGCACGTCTTCCATCAATAAATCGTAGCTGGAATATTTGACCTCCTGCTTATCGATGCCGCAGCCCATCGCCGCATTACCCTGCGGATCGAGATCCACCAGCAACACGCGCCGCTTGGCCGCCGCCAAGGCAGCCGCAAGGTTTACGCTGGTGGTAGTTTTTCCTACACCGCCTTTTTGATTGGTTACGGCAATTACTTTTCCCACTTACCTTACCTCGGCCTGTTCAGGCAATTGTATGCGTACCAGACATCGTTCAACATCGGCTCCCGGAACACTAAGGCGTATGACAGATTTTTGTGCCCTTATCTCTGCCAGCTCGGAATCCGAAAGCTGCCCTTTCATCGCCAGCAATACGCCATCTTTGCTTAGCAAATGAGCCGTTAATTTTACCAAATCAGACAAGCTGGCTAATGCCCTGGCAAGTACCGAATTAAAGGGCTGTTCAGGATGATAACTTTCCACGCGACTGTGACAGATTTCCACATTATTAAGCTTTAATTCCAACACCACCTGCTGTACAAAGCGGGTTTTTTTGGCATTGCTATCGAGCAGGGTAAAACTGATCTCCGGCATGCAGATCGCCAACGGAATGCCCGGCAAACCGGCGCCGGTACCTATGTCGATGACCCGCTTGCCTTCAACAAAGGGAAGTATCGCCAAGCTGTCCAATATATGCCGCCGCACCATCTCCTCACTGCCGCGCACCGCCGTCAGATTATAGGCTTTATTCCATTTTTCCATCAGCCTTACAAAATTGAGTAACTGATCTATGTTTTCCTCGGTTACGTCCTGGTTTAATGAGGCTATCCCGGAAACCAGGATGTTTCGGCAGGCTTCCATCAGGCGCTTTTCTTCTTTAGATAAACCAGCAACAGGGAAATAGCCGCCGGGGTCATACCGGGAATGCGCGATGCCTGTCCCAAGGTTTCCGGCCGCTGGTTTTTAAGTTTTTCGCTCACTTCATTGGAAAGACCGGGCACGCCGGTGTAGTCGATGGTTTCAGGCAAACACAAGTGGTCAAAACGCAAAGCCTTGTCGATCTCGCATTGCTGCCTGTCTATGTAACCGGCATATTTGGCCTGAATTTCAACCTGTTCGGCAACCTGGGGATCTATAATTTCCGCGCTGTCCATAAATGACAACAGCTGCTTGATACCCACTTCCGGGCGGCGCAGCAGATCCGTCAAATTGGCTTCACGCAACAGCGGCTTGCCCCAATACTGCTCGAAGCGACTGGCGGCTTCTGTTTCAGTTCTAACCCAAAGCTTATTCAGATCGTCTTGCAACTGGGAAATGGCCGCCCGCTTGGTCTCGAAAGCTTGCCAACGCTGATCATCAACCAGACCTAGTTCCCGACCTTTCTCGGTCAGGCGCAAATCGGCATTATCTTCCCTTAACAACAACCGGTATTCCGCACGACTGGTGAACATCCGATACGGTTCTTGGGTGCCGCGTGTAATCAAATCGTCTATCATCACCCCGATATAGGCCTGGTCGCGTCCCGGACACCAGCTGTCCATGCCCTGCACCAAACGCGCCGCATTAAGCCCCGCGATCAAACCTTGCGCCGCCGCCTCTTCATAACCGGTCGTGCCATTCACTTGACCGGCAAAAAATAGCGCAGCCATGTGCTTGGTTTCCAGCGATGATTTTAAATCTCGGGGATCGAAAAAATCATATTCGATCGCATAACCGGGGCGCACGATTTCGGCGTTCTCGAAACCCAACATCGAACGCACGAACTCATACTGTACATCGAAAGGCAGACTGGTCGATATGCCATTGGGGTAAATCTCATGGGTATTCAAGCCTTCCGGTTCGACAAAAATCTGATGCGAATCCCGATCGGCAAAGCGCACCACTTTATCTTCAATGGACGGACAATAACGCGGCCCGATGCCCTCGATAACCCCCGAATACAGCGGCGAACGATCCAGGCCGGAGCGGATGATGTCGTGCGTTTTGCTGTTGGTGCGGGTAATGTGACAGGGAATTTGCCGGGGATGCTGCTCGCGCCTGCCGATAAACGAAAATACCGGCACCGGGTCATCGCCATGCTGTTCTTCGAGCTTGCTAAAATCGATTGTTCGACCGTCGATACGCGGCGGCGTGCCGGTTTTTAAGCGGTCGATACGAAACGGCAATTCTCTTAAGCGCTCGGCTAGAGCAACGGATGCCGGATCGCCCGCGCGCCCGCCGCTGTAATTTTCCAGGCCGATATGTATCTTGCCGCCCAAGAAAGTGCCGGTGGTTAAGACCACGGCTCTGGCGGTAAAATCCAAACCCATCTGGGTTTTAACGCCGGTAACCCTGCCGCCCTCGACGATCAAATCGGCCACCGTTTGCTGAAACAAGGCCAGATTAGGCTGATTTTCCAGCGCCGTTCTTACCGCCTGCTTGTACAGCTGACGGTCCGCCTGAGCGCGGGTCGCCCTGACCGCCGGGCCTTTGCTGGCATTCAATGTGCGAAACTGGATGCCGCCGTGATCGATAGCCTGAGCCATCACCCCGCCCAACGCATCGACTTCCTTAACCAGATGCCCCTTGCCTATCCCGCCAATGGCAGGATTGCAGCTCATTTGCCCCAGGGTGTCGATATTTTGCGTCAGCAACAAGGTTTTCGCGCCGCACCGGGCCGCAGCCAACGCGGCTTCCGTACCCGCATGGCCGCCGCCCACCACAATCACATCAAAGTCTTTTCTAAATTTCACTGGCGCAATGTACTCTTAAAAAATGGTATATTATTAACGTGTGGTTCCACACAAAGCGATTCTATTATAAGAGGTAACTGATGAAAAAACGTAAAAATCCGCAAGAAAAAGATGGTGTTCCACTTCAAAACCCGGTTGCGAAGTACGCGCACCTGTTTAATAAGGCGCAATTTTTTTGCGATAAAAGCAAATACCGCCGCAAAGCCAAACACCAACGGCAGGAGGCTAGTCCAATAATTTCGGGTGGAATTATCGGACTAGCTTCTTCTTAAAGGGGTCTCTTAAAGGGGTCAGGTTACTTTTATTTGCCATCTTTTAGATTTCTTGGTCGCCCCTGTGGCGCAATTTTGGCGCGCCGACCCAAAATAGCTTCGATTTCATCCTGAAACTTACCCGAACCCAGCGCACAGTCTTTGTTCAAGTGCGTCCGTATCGCTTGAATGTCATAGGCCGCCAGCGGTTGCTTGAAAAGCGCGCAATAAGCCGACGCACAGGCCTCTGGACTCGTGGCCAAGTGGCGGTATTCCTGCGGATTATCCAACCACTCCATAAGACTGTCTCCGACATGATGCCGGTAGCTGGACCAACGGTAATCCCCTGGATCGACCACCATTCCAGCCCGCACCGGATTAAGTTCGATATAACGCATACACGTCAACAAGTAACGCTCGCTGTCGACCAAACTAGATTTGAAACGTCCTTCGAAGAGAGTTCCTGAGCGCCGGTACGTCCTATTGATATAGCGTACATAACGGCGACCGACCGATTGCATTAAACCGGAAATCCCACCCGGCGTCTCACCCAGCGACAGCAAGTGGACATGATTAGTCATCTGTACGAACGCATAAAGCTGGCAATTGTTCTTTACCAAAGCTTCACGCAGGTATTCGAGGTAAGTGTGATAATCGTCTTCGTGAAAGAAAATGGCTTGGCGGTTGTTGCCGCGCTGCACAATATGTTGCGGGACATTCGGCAAATTAAGGCGAGGAAGACGAGGCATAATGGTTGATTGTGTGTTGAGTCTATTTTATTGTAACACGGTAATGTAACCTGACCCCTTTTGCCTTCCTTTTGCCTTCCTTTTGCCTTCCTTTTGCCTTCC
>JAYTLW010000043.1:0-3316 GCA_043729025.1 Methylobacter sp. | reverse complement strand
TTACTGTTTTTTGGTCTGATTGCCAATCTTGCGGCGTCGACGATATTCTGGTCCGTGTCGATAGGCGCCCAGCAATATCAAACCAACCTGACCATTGTGTTTTGGGGCATTTTGATCTTGATGCAGGTCTTGGCGGCTGTCATTTTATTAATCGAAACCCTGGAAATTGCCGAAGTCATCTGGCATAGAAAAACAGTCAGGACTTTTCAGCCCTTGACGCCACCCCCAGGCTTTAAATATCCCAAGGTATCCTTGCATTTGCCGATCCATAATGAGCCGCCCGCCATGGTGCGCATGACGCTCGAGGCTCTGAACAAGGTCGATTATCCCAATCTGGAAGTGCTGGTGATGGACAACAACACCAAAGATCCAGCGGTCTGGGAGCCGGTGCGCGAGGATTGCGAACGCCTGGGGCCTAAGTTTAGATTCTTCCATCTGGAAAACTGGCCCGGCTTTAAAGCGGGCGCGATCAACCATGCCCTGGAACAAACAGCGGCCGACGCCGAGATTATTGCGGTTATCGACAGCGATTACATTCTGTCGCCCGACTGGCTTAACTGCATGGTGCCTTATTTTGATAACGAAAACGTCGGTTTTATCCAATCGCCTCAGGATTATCGCGACCTGGACCAAAGCGCTTTCAAATCGTTTTGTTACTGGGAATATGCCGGTTTTTTCAATATCGGCATGGTGCAGCGTAACGAATACAACGCCATTATCCAACATGGCACCATGACCATGATCAGAAAGTCCGCATTGCTGGAAGTAGGAAAATGGTCGGAATGGTGTATCTGCGAAGACAGCGAATTAGGCTTGCGCCTGTATGAAGCGGGCTATGATTCGGTTTACGTCAAGAATTCCTTTGGCAAAGGGGTCATGCCCGACACCATGTCCGGCTACATGACCCAACGCTTTCGCTGGGTTTACGGCGCCATGCAAATCATTAAGGCCCATTGGCGCAGCTTTTTGCCGTCTAAAAGTCCTAAGCTGACACCCGCCCAGAAGTATTATTTTATTGCCGGCTGGCTGCCGTGGTTTTCAGACGCCCTGGCCTTGTTATTTACCATCACCAGTTTGATTTTAACGGGCGTGATTCTTTACGATCCGATACACAGCGAACTGCCGGCCAATGCCTTTTTATTGCCGACGGTGGGTATATTCAGCTTTAAAATTATCCGGGGTTTATGGCTGTACCAGGCCCGTGTCCCTTGCTCCGTCTGGCAATCCTTAGGCGCATCGCTGTCAGGCCTGGCCTTGACCCATACCGTCGCCAAGGGTGTCATACAGGGCCTGTTTACGACGGGAAAACCGTTTATGCGCACCCCCAAGTTTGAACAACACAGCCCGCTGCTGGTCGGATTGCTGACCATACGCCAGGAATTGCTGTTGTTGATATTGTTGAGCATAGCCATCGGAATGATGGCTAGTTTGGAGCATTTCGATAATTTTAGCGGCAGATTATGGATAGCCATCCTGTCGGTGCAAGCCGTTCCCTATGTTGCGGCCTTGCTGACTTTGCTGATCAGCATCGCGCCGGACTATAAGTCTTATAATCCCGAGCTGATCGCCGAAAAGCAGGCAGCAAAATCCAAGCCTAAAAAGAAAAAGTAGACTCCAATAAGCCTGCTCGAGCGACAGCGAGAGTAGGCGTTTCCGGCAAACTGACTGTAAATAGTGGGTTGAACAGCATCAACTCAAGCTACACATCCTTCCTTAAACAACTTTCGTCATTACGCAGGGGGATTGCTGATCCGAGTATCGATCGGATTGATCTGCATTATGCGGTAGGCATCGGCGCAATGTTGACAACAGCGGTTGCTTTAGCTTGTCATCAATCGGTATGTCGGGCGTAATAACGGTCATGGATAATCGCCATTTTATCGTTGGCGATGCTGGTAATTATCGTGCATGAATAAACCGTTTCCTGATTATGCACTCCGAACTTATAAAGCTGGAAAAAATCTTCAAGCCGTCGATTCTAACAAAGATTGACGATCCATGGCTGCTGCAATATCCTATCGAGCTGTGGATGAAACGGGACGATTTGCTGCATCCGGTGATGTCCGGCAACAAATGGCGTAAGCTTAAATACAGTCTCGATCATGCCCTGTCGTCAGGCACAGATACCCTGATCAGCATGGGCGGCGCCTACTCCAATCATTTGCACGCTCTGGCTTATGTGGGCAAGCTATTAGGCTTGAAAACTACCGGACTTATTCGCGGCGAGCAACCGGAAACATTGACTCCGACTTTGCGGGACATGAAAAACTGGGGTATGGAATTAAAGTTTGTATCCCGTTCTGACTATAGACTACTCAGGCAATATAAAGGTTGCCATGACTTACCCGGCTTAAAGCCCGGGCAATACTGGTTGCCGGAGGGAGGCGCTGTAGGCTTGGCATTACAAGGAGTGGCGGAACTGGTTGCCGAAATCAAAATCCCGTACCACACGCTGTGCGTACCCTGCGGAACCGGGTCGACTTTGGCGGGCGTGATTGAAGCAGTTTCGGAACAGGTCTCGGTACGGGGATTTGCAGCATTAAAAAATGCAGGTTTTTTAACGGCGGAGGTTGGGGTCATGCTTTCACAGACTCGTAATAACTGGCGGATAAACTTTGATTATCATTTTGGCGGTTTTGCAAAAACCAATGCCGAATTAAGTGCGTTTATTGAAGACTTCGAATTAAAAACTACAATTCCTCTTGAACCCGTCTATACGGGAAAAATGATGTACGCTATCTACGATTTAATCGAAAAACGCTATTTCAAGCCCGGTGAGCGTATTGTTGCAGTGCATACCGGAGGCTTGCAGGGGAAAAGGGGGGTAGGTTAACGCGCAATAAATAAATCGCCACAGATTCACAGATTAAATTTATTCTTAATCTGTGAATCTGTGGCGGCTTTGACTTATATAATTGAGCACAACATGGACATAAACGAAACAGAAGAAATAATCGATCTTCAGAAACCGGAACTTTATCTTAATCGTGAGCTGAGCCTGCTGGAGTTCAACAAGCGGGTTCTGGCGCAGGCGAAAGATGAACAAGTGCCGCTGCTAGAGCGGCTTAATTATTTGTGCATCTCTTGCTCCAATCTTGACGAGTTTTTCGAGGTTCGCGTCGCCAGTGTTATCCAGATGGCGGTCATCGATCCAAAAGCCGTAGGCCCCGACGGCTTAACGCCTAGTGAGCAGCTGGAGCTGATTGCCGTTCACGCTCACCAACTGGTTGACGAGCAATATAAGGTTCTTAACGAGATTCTGATTCCCAAACTGGCCAAGGAAAATATTCGTTTTATTCGCCGTAAGGAGTGGACC
>JAYTLW010000042.1:0-16342 GCA_043729025.1 Methylobacter sp. | reverse complement strand
CGAAGAAAACTGCGATCAACGCTTGGATAATTTTTTAATTGCCCGCTTGAAGGGCGTGCCTAAAAGCCGAATTTACCGGATCGTTCGTAAAGGTGAAGTGAGGGTCAATAAAGGCCGCGTCGATGTCAAATACCGTCTGATTGCAGGCGATATAGTCAGAATTCCCCCGATCAGAGTCGCCGAACGCAGCGAAGCATCGTATGTTCCGCAAGGTTTGCAGTCGGCCTTAGAACAAGGTATTTTATTTGAAGACGAAGGTTTCCTGGTAGTCAATAAACCGGCAGGTTTTGCTGTGCACGGCGGCAGCGGCGTGAGCTCCGGCATCATCGAAGGACTGCGCCTGATTAGGCCCGAAGCGCATTTTTTAGAGCTGGTGCATCGACTCGATAAAGACACCTCCGGCTGTCTGATCATCGCCAAAAAACGCAGCGCACTGAAACTGTTGCATGAATTGTTTCGTGAAAATAACGTCCATAAAACTTATCTGGCCCTGCTGGCCGGGAAATGGGCAAGGAAAAAACTGATCGTCACCGCGCCCTTGCTGAAAAATGTCAGCAAGGGTGGTGAGCGCATGGTGGTCATCAGTCAATCCGGCAAAGAAGCCGAGACGCTGTTTCGGCGCATGAAATTATTTTCTGACTCGACGCTGGTTGAGGCCTCGCCGAAAACCGGACGCACCCATCAAATACGCGTTCACGCCGCGAGTCTTGGGCATCCGATTGTCGGCGACGAACGTTACGGACGGGATGACATTAACCGCGAATTTAAGGGACGGGGCTATAAACGCATGTTCCTGCATGCGGAGAAATTAAAATTTCAGCACCCGGTTACCGGGGTGATGCTCAGCATTTTGGCGCCATTGCCTCAGCAACTGGAGGCTTTGTTAAAACATGAAGAACAGATTTGATTTAATCATATTCGACTGGGACGGCACCCTGGTCGATACCATAGACTGGATTGTCAACTGCCTGCAATCAGCGGCAAAGCAGTGCAGCTGCGCTATTCCCGAAACCCAGGCAGCAAGAGATGTGATCGGCCTGAGCATTAGCAAGGCCTGTAGCGCGTTGTTTCCCGGTGTCGATGAAGAAACGCTGACGCGATTGACGGCCTCATACCAACAAGCCTTTATGTCCAGACCGATAAGTCGGGAAGACCTATTTCCCGGCGTTTATGATATGTTGGTGGAGTTGAAAACTTCTGGCTATCAACTGGCCGTTGCTACCGGCAAAACCAGGGCAGGTTTGCAGCAGGCCTTGCAGGCGACGGCTACCGAAGCGCTGTTTAGCATCACCCGTTGCTCCGATGAAACCGCTTCCAAACCGGATCCGCTGATGCTACATGAGATTATTCGGCATACTAATGCAGAGAACGAGCGGAGTTTAATGGTGGGCGACTCCATCCATGACTTGCAAATGGCAATGAATGCTCAAATATCTTCCATAGCGGTGTCGTGCGGAGCGCACCCGGAAGATCTGTTACGACAATACAACCCCTTGCTGTGCTTGCAGCAACCGGCGGAATTACTGAATATTATTAGAGGCTAACTAAATGGACAATCAGAATAAAACGGATCTTAGCAACGCACCCGGCTGGGAGCGGGAGATCATTGAAAAGCTGGCGCTGGCCGCAATCACCGAGCAAATCCGAGCAAGACGTTGGGGCGTATTTTTCAAGAGCTTGATGTTTGTGTACTTGATCGCCGTGTTCGGTATAGCCGTGTATCCACATTTTATTCGGTCTCTCGGCGATGACGGCAAAGATCATACCGCCATCATTAATGTGGTCGGTATGATAGCCGAAGACAAGGACGCCAATGCCGACAGCATTATCGAAAGTTTAAGGAATGCCGTAAAAGACGAGCATACCAAGGGCATTATTCTGAATGCAAACTCCCCGGGCGGCAGCCCAGTGCAGTCCTCTTATGTCTATGAGGAAATCAGGAAGATAAAAAAAGAACACCCCAATTTGCCGATATATGCCGTGGTCAGCGATATTTGCGCGTCAGGTTGCTATTTTATCGTATCGGCCAGCGACAAGATTTTTGTTAATCCTTCCAGTTTGGTGGGTTCCATAGGCGTACTGATGGATGGCTTCGGTTTTGTGGATGTTATGCAAAAGTTGGGCGTAGAGCGAAGGTTGTTCAAGGCAGGTGCGCATAAAGCCATGCTCGATCCTTTTTCGCCGCCTAAAGAAGACGAGACACGCTATGTGCAAGATTTGTTAAACCAAGTGCACCAGCAATTTATAGGTGCGGTTAAAGCTGGTCGCGGCGACCGGCTTAAAGAAAATCCCGAACTGTTTTCAGGATTGGTCTGGACCGGGGAAGAAGGCGTGAAATTGGGCGTGGTCGATGGCTTCGGCAATCAGGACAGTGTCGCCAAGGATCTGGTCGGCGCGGAAAAACGGGTAGACTTTAGTCGGCAGGAGCATTTAATTGATAAAATCGCCGGCAAGCTGGGCGTTTCTTTCGGGCAAGTCATCGGCAGCAGGATTCAAGGCTTATCTTTACGTTAGGTTCAGTATCGATTCAGGGTGATCGGTTAAAATTCTTTTTGCTTGATATAGTAAAAAAACATATTTAGGTAGGGTGGGCAGTTTTTTTGCCCACCGTTTACAGCACAAAAAGTATGAACTTATCAATAGGCAAAAAAGCGTTGCCCACCCTACTAAACTCTGGATTGCCCATGAGAAATTTGCTTCAAATAATCGTCATCGTATTGTTGTATTCCAATACCTGTTTTGCAGAACACACCTTGCTGGCAAGCGTCAGTTTGGACGAGGCGACCAAACAAATCATCGAGGGCACCTACAACAAGGTGCTTGGCGCGCAAACAGAAATGATTGACGGCAAAACGGTCTATATCATTAAAGTGCTGACGCCAGATGGACGGATCCAGTATTACAAAATTGATGCGGAAACCGGTCAATTAGTCAGTTAAATCCCATTCCTTAGCAGACCAAAAACATGCGTATTCTAGTTGTTGAAGATGAAGTAAAGCTTTGTGTACAGATTCAGCAGTTCTTTGCGGATAAAGGTTTTGCCGTCGATACCGCCAATACCGGTCGTGACGGCTACTACATGGGCAAAGAATATCCGATTGATGCGGCCATTATCGATCTGGGTCTGCCCGATTTTTCCGGCATCGAACTGATCAAGCGTTTGCGTAAAGATCAGGTGATAGTGCCCATCCTGATTTTAACCGCCCGCAGCCGTTGGCAAGAAAAAGTGGAAGGACTGGAAGCGGGAGCGGATGATTATCTGGTTAAACCTTTTCATTATGAAGAGTTGCTGGCCAGGGTTAACGCCTTAATAAGGCGGTCAGCCGGACTGGCTCATCCGGTACTCAGCCATGACAATATCGAACTAGACACCGTGGCTCAGGAAGTCACGGTGTCCGGCGTCAAACTGGAATTAACCGCTTACGAATACAAGGTGCTGGAGTATTTGATGTTTCGTAAGGGCGAGGTGGTTTCAAAATCCGTGTTGACGGCGCATATTTACGATGAAGACTTTGAACGCGACAGCAATGTGCTTGAGGTCTTTATCGGTCGCTTGAGAAAAAAACTGGATCCGGACGGCACCCGCAAACCCATTGAAACCTTGCGCGGACGAGGTTATCTGATTCCTGCTAGACGGGTTTGATTCGAGTTTTGGCTACGCGTGCAAGTTAAATCTTTAAGCTTTCGGTTGCTGGTTTCAGCAGGATTAGTGATGGCAGCCTTCTTTGCGCTGGCTTCGGTGGTGCTGGAACAGGGCTTTCGTGACAGCGCCGAACAGGCCTTAAAAGAAAAGTTGCAGGTTCATGTGTATTCGCTGTTATCCGCCGCCGAGCTTAAAAATACCGGTGAATTGAGCATGCCGTCCAGTTTGCCGGAGCCGCGATTTGCAACGCCAGGCTCCGGTCTTTACGGCTTTATACAGCTGGCCAAAAAAAATCTGGTCTGGCGCTCGCCATCGGCCATCGGCCTCAATGTATTGCCGCCACCGAAATTAAGCCCAGGCCATTTTGAATTTTTGTTAACCGATCATGGCCGTTATGCCCTGCATTACGGTGTCATCTGGAAAAATGTAGTCGGCGTACAGCGCGAATATATTTTTACCGTGACTGAAGATGCCCAGTTTGTAAGCAATCAGGTGGAGCGGTTTAGAGAAACCCTGAGGAGCTGGCTGCTGGCTTTAGGCCTGGTGTTGATATTTATTCAGCTGGTCTTGTTGCGCTGGAGCTTAAAGCCTTTGCGGATTATCGTAAAAGACCTTGAGGCCATAGAGCGGGGACGCAAAACTCATTTAGACGGGGACTATGCAACGGAGCTGGAAGGTCTTGCCGGCAACCTTAACGCCTTCATCAACAGCGAGCGTGCGCATCTTGAACGTTATCGCAATGCCCTGGCGGACTTGGCGCACAGCCTGAAAACGCCACTGTCGATACTACGCGGCTGCGCCGAGTCTTTCAGTGCCAATAAGGAGTCGGTCAAAGAACAGATTTTTCGTATGGATGAAATCGTCGAGTATCAATTACAGCGCGCGGCGGCCAAGGGTGCGCATAAAACCGCCGGCACCGTGAATTTATCGGCAATTCTAAAGAAAATAAGCGCGTCGCTGGCCAAGGTTTATGTCGATAAAAACATAAGTTTCGACGTGGCTGTACCGGAATCAAGCCCCCTTTATTATGAAGAAGGCGATTTATATGAAATAGCCGGCAACCTGATGGATAACGCCTGCAAATGGTGCCGGAGCACCGTAAAAATCAGCGTTTCCCTGAATGCACATAAAGCCAGGCGGGATTTTGCAGTGCTGCTGCTGATTGAAGACGATGGGCCGGGGATTCCGGCTGTAAAACTTGCTGAAATTTTAAAAAGAGGCGTCAGGGCCGACGAAAATACTCATGGCCACGGTATCGGCATGGCCGTGGTTTACGAATTAGTCGGGCTGTTGGGCGGTCTGTTGGAAGGCAACAAGAGCGAAACGCTGGGCGGCATGAAATGGAGCGTTTATTTGCCGTAGCGCTGGCTGAGCGGGGCAAGTCGTGCGTGCCTTCGCCATTTACAGTGCCCAACTTACGACACTTGTCTCAACATACCCATGCCGTTAGGCTTTTTAACCACTTGCAGTTGAGCTTTAAAGCGTTTTTGGACGCTTTCAATATGAGAAATAACGCCGACGGTTTTGCCGTGGGTATGCAGACTTTCCAGGGTGCTGATGACCGTGTACAGCGTTTCCGCATCCAGGTTGCCGAAGCCTTCATCGAGAAATAACGATTCCACAGACTTGCCGTTATTGGCCAATTCAGAGAGTCCCAGAGCCAGCGCCAGACTCACCACAAAGCTCTCGCCGCCGGATAAGGTTCTGGGCAGCCTATGCGCATTACCCTGAAAGGTATCTTCAATGACCAAGGCCAAGCCCTGCTCGCTGGGCATAAGCCGCAGATAATAACGGCCGCTGACTTTTTCCAGCACGGTATTGGTTTGTGACAATAACTGGCCGGCTACCCGTTTCTGTACCCGACGGCGAAAATCCATGCCGCTTTCATGGGCTATTTCTGCCGCCTCGGCGCTGCACCGACGGGCAACTTCCTGTTGCTCCTGTAATTGTGCCCGAAGCGCATCGGCTTTTTGCTGCAACTGTTTTTGCTCCTTTAACAGCCGCTCCAAACGTTGCGCTTCCAGATCGGCTATCGCCATTTGCTCGGTAACACCCTTTAGCTGGGCAGCCAGTTGTTCCGGGATGAATTCACCGGTTGTAACCGGCGTAGGTTCGGCCGCCAATTCGAGCCGGATTTTTTCCAGTATTAGGGTTTTGGCATCGATCTCCTGTTCCAGTTCGGCAAGATGCCGCTCCAGCTTCGGCTGATGTTGCAGCAGCTCCAGCATTTCAGAGAGCTCATGCAGGCTGGTAAATTGCGTTCCGCGTATTTTGTCTTGCAACAATTGTTTTAACTCACCGAGTTCGGCTTCCTGCCCGGCGCTAAGCTGCTCCTGGTCGGCCATCAGTTGTTGCTTTGCCAGCAACGCCAAATGCAGGCCGATAATTTCTTCGCTGTGTAATTGAGGACTGTAACGCTCAATTTTTTCAGCGCAAGCAGTCATTTCCACGCGGCAATGAGCCGATTTTTCCGTCAATGCCAGGATTTCATTGGTTAAGCTTTGATGATGGAGTACATGGCTTTGATAGTCTTGTCGACGCGCGTTGAGTCGATCGAACAGCGCATCTTCCTTACCTTTGGCGGGCACTTTTTCGCCCAGCGAGGTTAATTGTGCAAGCACGCGGTCGGCCAGTTGTCGCTCTTCCAGCTGGCAGTTAGCTAAAGCTGCATCGTAATCGATCTCGTCCTTGGGGCGGGCAAGCCGCTCGGTATCCAGCTCCTCGGTGTTTTGCTGCAAGCGCACTACCGTGGCCTCGCCCCTGGCGATCAACGCTGTTAATTTTTCGATTTCGGCCTGTTTGCGCCGGTAGTCGGCGACTACGCCGGTTATGGTTTTTAAGGTGCTTATTTCGGCGTTTAACAGGCGTTTGATCAAGCCCAGTTTATTGATGCGCAGATCAGAACTGGCCGTATTGAGCCGGTTGCTTAAAGTTTGCCATTGGGATTTGATGTTTTGCAACGCGGTCAGATTAGCCTGATTTTTGTCCGTCTGTTTTTGTGCCGTGTTAATGTGCTGCGTCAATTTCCCCGCAGTCGCCATTAATGCCTTTATTTTCGCTTTCTGATCCGTCAAGGCTTGTTGAGATTTGGCCTCTTTTGGAGGATGTTGGGCGTAAGGGTGATCTAAAGCGCCGCATAAATAACAAGGCTCGCCATCGACCAGATGCTGGCGATCTGCGGCCATTTTTTTGAGCAAGATTTCGCGGAACACAGCCATATCCAGCATGAGTTTAATATTTTCTTCGCGGCTAATTTCCTGTTTTATTGCCTCAAGTTCAGATTCCAACTCTTCACTATCATGATTAGCGTGCTCTTTGCGGCCGAAGATGCCGAACAAACTAAAGCCACCGGGGCTCAGCTTTTGATGCGCCCTGGCCAGATTATGGAGTTCCTGAAAATCTTTAACCCGCTGCTGCTGATCTTGCCGGAACTCCTCAAGCTCAGCCAAATTTTTTCCCGGAGCCAGCTCCGCCAACGCCTTTTCCGCCAGCGGCAAACGATGTTTTAAGCGGGTAATTCTTTTGTTTTCCTGAGCTATGGCAGATCGGTTGATAGCCAACGATGCCGTATTCATTTTTGACCAGCGGCCTGATGCTTTTTGTTTTTCTTTTAACTCGACCAGTTCGGCCCGAAGTTTTTTTAACCGGCCTGTTTCGGGAAAGCTTGCCAACAAAGGCTCATCTGCCGCATGTTCGGCTAGCCATGCTGACTCCGTGTCCAGTTCCGTGGTTTTCTGAGCTATCTGTATATTTAAAGAATGCCATAAGTCGGACTCCGACTGTCGCTGCGCAGTCAGTCGCCCTATCCGGGTACTGAGCTCGGCTATGGTTTGGCCTTGTTCGGTAAGCGATTTACGAGGTAACACCTGCGTCGCCATTTCATGGTCGCCGATGCGATCTTGCATCTGCTTAAGTTCGGCCCTCAAGGCCGCAAGTGTTGCTTTACCCTGATCAATACGGTGATTTTTTTCCTTAATCGCCTGCACATCATCTTTAAATTGCAAAGCTTCTTGAGCCGTAGCCAGCCGATCCAATTTTTGCCGTTCGCTAGCCGCTTGCGCTTTGATGTGTTGCAGCGCCTTTTCCTGGTCGGCAACCCGGCTTTGCAGGGATAGCGTATTTTGCAGCGAGGCCAGCTGAAGCTTCAGCTGGCTTTGTGCTCCACGCAACTCGGCGCTTTGGTCGATAAAATCGATCAAATCATGTTCAGAGGCTTCAAGTTTTTCCGGTTCCATGATCGGAATGATCGCTAAATCCTGGGTTAAATGAGCGAGGCGTTGTTGCGCATCGGCGGCTTGGTCTATGATTTCTTTTTTATAGTCGGAATAAATATCGGCGCTGATGATTTTCTCCAGAATATCCATGCGCTCATTGTCCAGCGCATTTAAAAATGCGGCAAAATCGCCCTGCGCCAACAGTATAGAGCGGGTAAAGTTACGAAAATTCATTCCAGTGATTTCGGTAATTCGCGCGCATACCTGCTGGGAGGTGGTCGCCAGCACTTCGTCGTCAGTCAAACGGATCAATTTCATTTCAGGCGGGGTTAATTCACCGCCTATCTTTTGCACACGCCAGCTGGATCTAAATTTTACCTGATCTAAAGAAAACTCAACCGTCGAGTAACTCTCTATCGTGTGTTGGGTCATTACATGTCTGGCGGGGCGATCGAAACGAAACGTCTCGCCATACAAACCCAGCGTAATCGCATCTAAAATACTGGATTTACCCGATCCGTTTGGCCCGGTAATCGCAAAAACCCCGGAGTTTGAAAAAGGCGGCTGCTCAAAATCGATCAGACTCTCGCCTTCCAATGAGTTGATATTTTTAAAACGAATGTTAAGTATCTTCATAACTTGTTGTTTTATATGTATGCACTCGGTTTTTACTGATTACTTGGCGCACGCGTTGATATATATTGATGTGCTTACATGGTACACAATGGGGTTAATTGAGACAACAGCAAAAAAACCGGAATGAAGCGGTCTTTAAGCTCCCGGCTTTTCTCCGGCTTAAAGAATATTTTTGATGTTCCAAACTTATGCTACTATTTTTTCACGTATCAAGCCGTGCAGATACCGATACGCATAAATTCGACATTTAGACTCTTACGCTGTTGAATAAAAAACCAGTCTTTCAAAGACAAAACATTAACTTCAAGGCATCCCATTCATGAAAAATATCACGTTAATTCCGGCTATTTTGTTATCTTTAACTTCTATCACTGCGCTTGCAAATGGTTATACCTGTAAATACGTAAAGGCAACCATCCAAGGGCCATTGACCCCTGATCCTGCCTGTAATATTCAGCTGGAAAAACAAAATCATTTTCCTGATTTAACTTTTTTAGCTTCTTTGGGCGTCCCTCCCCAGTACGCCTGTTTTTCAGGTAGCCTAAACGGCATACTAAGCGATACACCGACAGGCACAGGAGCACCGATCACAGGAACGTTTTATGCCGGTTTGACTGCGAACGGAATATCTAATACTCAGTTGACTGCGGCTTCCGCTATTCGTCTTTATGCCGGTAATATCGAATTAGGTCGTGTATTTACCAAGGATGTAATCTTTGATGGGTACGATGAAGAACTGCTAACCATGGTGGACGGCAGCAAAAGGTACAATGGTGGCTTTGGAACAATGGAAATCACTGGGGATGCTCTCTCGGGGCCCACCACCTTAACTGGCAAGTTATGCACCCAGGATTAATCAGACAAACAAAGCATTTAGTCAAGTCGAGCAGCTCGCTAGCCTAGACTACACCCTCCATTGAAACCCATCATGGCGCAAACTTCGATTTGAATTTTGCGCCATATCAACCTAAAGCCCAGCTAATCAATAAGACCGATATTTTTAACAGGGATGAGCTGGCATTTATCGCCAAGCTGAGACAGGGTTTCCTGCTAGCCAATAACCTCTAAGCCGCCCATATAAGGCCGCAATGCCTCAGGAATACGAATACGCCCTGATGCATCCTGATAATTTTCCATCACCGCAATCAGGGTTCTGCCCGCAGCCAGACCTGAGCCGTTTAGGGTATGCACCAGTTCGGGTTTGCCGGTTTCAGGGTTGCGCCAACGCGCTTGCAGACGGCGCGCCTGAAAGTCTTTGAAGTTGCTGCACGATGATATTTCCCGATACGCGCCCTGCCCCGGCAGCCAGACTTCCAGATCGTAAGTTTTACTCGATGAAAAGCCGGTATCCCCGGCGCATAACAACATCTTGCGATAAGGCAACTTAAGTTTTTTCAAAATAGCTTCCGCATGCCCGGTTAGCTGTTCATGGGCGCTAGCCGAATCTTCGGGCTTTACGATTTGCACGATCTCGACTTTTTCAAATTGATGCTGACGGATCATGCCTCTGACATCACGACCGTAAGCTCCGGCCTCGCTGCGAAAACAGGGGCTGTGACAGACGAATTTAAGCGGCAGGTCTTTGGCCTCGATAATCACATCCCTGACGATATTGGTGACCGGCACTTCGGCGGTGGGAATCAGGTATAAGGCAGGATCATCATTGGCCTTGAACAGGTCGGCTTCAAACTTGGGCAACTGCCCGGTGCCGCGCAAGCTGTCGGCATTGACCAAAAACGGCACGTAAGTTTCAGAGTAGCCGTGTTCGGCGCTATGGGTGTCGAGCATCAGCTGGATAATGGCTCTTTGCAAGCGCGCCAGCGGCCCGTTTAATACCACAAACCGGGCGCTGGCGATTTTAGCGCCCAACTCGAAATCCATACCCATCTTTGCGCCTAAATCGACATGGTCTTTGGGCTCAAAATCGAAGCTCGAAATCTCGCCCCAACGGCTGATTTCGATGTTATCGTCTTCATGCTTGCCGTTCGGTACGGTTTCATCAAGCAGGTTGGGGATGCCTTCCATCAAGGCGGTCATTTTTGCCTGAATATCGGACAATTCGGTTTCTGCGGCTTTTAGCTCATCGCCCAAGAATTGTACCTGATCCAACAGCGGCTGCACGTCTTCGCCTTTAGCCTTGGCAATGCCAATGGCTTTTGAGCTGCTGTTGCGTTCGTTCTGTAATTCCTGGGTTTTAACCTGTATGTCTTTGCGCCGGGCTTCCAGCTCGGAATAATATTCAGGGTTAAAATCGAATGAACGTCTGTTTAATTGTTCCTTAACAAAATCAAGCTCGGTTCTGAATAATCGGGGATCTAACATGACTGCGTGGTTACCTTTTAAAAAAATGTGTAGTTAATGGGGCAGCTACGCACCGTTTATAAAATCCCCCCTAGCCCCCCTTTTTCAAAGGGGGGAAGTGTGTGGGCTGTGCTGCCGAGCTAATTGGCCTCCCCCTTTGTAAAAGGGGGATTGAGGGGGATTATATCTGCCTACCCACCAGCAAGCCCATCCAAATCACCAAAATACAAACCAGGCTGTTGCCGACGAAAGTGCCCAGCATGAGATTCAAATGGGTAGTGAATGAATAACCGTTTTCGACCAGATACAGCAGTACATATAAACCGGATAGGGTTAAATAAACTCCGACCATCAGCACTGTCAGTACGACACGGTATTCAACGGATAGGGCCACTTTCTGTAACAAAATGGTCGCTATGATGCTGATCAAAAAAGCGCCTATTGCGTTAAGTGTCAGCAATGCATAAGGAATCACGCCGCCCGACCAGGAAATTACGCCGTCCGAGTAGTAAAACAAGCAGCGCGAGCACAGCAAGCCAATCCAGACGGCAAAGATACAGGCAGTAACACTGCTGAAGATATTCAGCGCCGCTTTGCTTAAATTGCCCTGCTCTATCAAATAAAACGTTTCCAGAGAAAACGTAGAGAAGGTTGTAAACGCGCCAATAAAGCCGACTAAAATAGCGGCTCGGTATTCAAAGGTGAGGGTGATGCGTTGCTGCATCAGCGATTCGGTCAACAAGCCGAGCATAAACGAGCCGATCACGTTGACGACCAAAGTCCCATAGGGAAAGCCGCGTCCCAGCCATTGGTAAATGCCCGATGACACCAGGAACCGCACCACCGCGCCGAACGATCCGCCCAGCGCAATTGCAATGATTTGATTCATAAGCTAGAACTTGATGAAGTGCTCACGGTAATAACGCAGCTCTTCAATGGATTCGATAATATCGTCCAGGGCCTGATGCGAGGACTCTTTTTTAAAGCCGTCTTTTACGTGGGGCGCCCATCTAGCGGCCAGCTCTTTCAGCGTAGACACGTCGATATTGCGATAATGCAAATAGGCTTCCAGTTTGGGCATATAGCGATACAAGAAACGTCGATCCTGGCCGATGCTGTTTCCGCAGATCGGCGAAGTCTTCTCCGGCACCCAGTGCTGTAAAAATGCCAGCGTTTGCCGTTCGGCTTCCTCCGTATCGATAGTCGAAGCCTTGACCCGTGCTATCAAGCCGGATTGCCCGTGGTGCTGCTGATTCCACTCATCCATCGCCGCCAATGTCGCATCGGATTGATGCACGGCCAACAGCGGACCTTTCGCCAAAATAGCCAAATCTGTGTCGGTAATAATCGTCGCAATCTCGATAATCACATCGCTATCAGGGTCGAGCCCGGTCATTTCAAGGTCTATCCAGATAAGATGCGATGAGTCCTGCGCCATTGATTGATTCCGTTGTATAGAAGGGGGCGGTTAGTGTAGCATTGGCAAATCTTAACGTCTAACTCTTAAACTTTGAAGAATTCCGCTCATGAATAGCTTTACTATCGTCTTTTTATTCGCGCTCACCCTGTCTTTTTCGATCCAGTTTTGGCTGGCTCAACGGCACGCCGCTTACGTCGCCAAACATCGCGCCGAAGTGCCGGACGCCTTTAAAAACACCGTCTCATTGGACGCTCACCAGAAAGCGGCCGACTATACGCTGGAAAAAAGCAGGCTGAGCACTATCGACAGCATCCTCGGCGTGATCGTGCTGTTGCTGCTGACCCTCGGCGGCGGCATTAACTGGGCGTTTGAATTTTGGGCATCTTCGCTGCAATCGCCGTTGCTGGCAGGATTGGCCGCAGTAGCCAGCGTTTTTCTGGTCATGACTTTGCTTGAAATCCCCACCAGCGTCTATCAAACCTTTGTGATTGAAGAAAAATTCGGTTTCAACAAAAGCACCCCGCAACGCTTCATCAAGGATCAACTGCTGCAACTGGCTTTAGTCACCGTTATCGGCATGCCAATATTGGCCTTGATCCTGTGGGTTATGGACAGCATAGGCCCGCTATGGTGGCTATGGGCCTGGGGCATACTGATGAGCTTTTCGCTGCTGATGAGCTGGCTATTCCCTACCGTGATCGCGCCCTTATTCAACAAATTCACCCCGATGGAAGACGGCTCGTTAAAAGACCGGATTTCAGGCTTGTTGGCCCGTTGCGGCTTTAACAGCCAGGGCATATTCATCATGGACGGCTCCAAGCGTTCGGGCCACGGCAACGCCTACTTCACGGGTCTTGGCAATAACAAGCGCATCGTTTTTTACGACACCCTGGTCAGCTCATTGGATGACGAGGAACTGGAGGCGATACTGGCCCACGAACTGGGACATTTCAAATGCAAACATACTATTAAGATGCTGGTCGCCACGTCTATCATGACCTTGATCAGCTTTGCGGTGTTAGGCTGGCTGATCGATCAACCGTGGTTTTACAACGGGCTGGGCGTCAAGCTGCCGTCGCATGCCGCAGCCCTGCTGTTATTCATGCTGGTATCATCATCGTTTACCTTTTTTATGCAGCCTATCAGCGCCTATTTTCAACGCAAATTCGAATTTGAAGCCGATGATTTTGCGTCAAACAACGCCAAGGCCGAAAAATTGATCAGCTCGCTGGTCAAGCTGTATGAAGAAAACGCCAGCACCTTGACGCCGGATCCTTTGTATTCCGCGTTCCATTACAGCCACCCGCCTGCGGCTATTCGCATTGCCAATTTAGAATCCAAAATACGCACTGCGTGATGACTGATTTGATTGAAGGCCTGGTTATCTCCCATTTAGGTCAGGGCATTGCTGTTGAGCATGAGCAAAAAATAGTGCTGTGCCAAACCCTGCGCAAGCTTGAAACCGTCGCAGTCGGCGACCGGGTGTTATGGACGCAATCCTCGCCCGATCAGGGGCGTATAGAAGAAATCCTGCCCCGACGATCGTTATTGATGCGCCCGTCCCGTAACGGCAAGACCCGGCCGGTGGCGGCCAATATCGACACCGTGTTTGTGGTGTTTGCGGTCGAACCTTGGTGCGATTTTTTGCTGATAGACCAGTATCTGGCTATTTGTGAGAACCGTAATATCGATGCGGCCTTAGTCTTGAATAAAACCGATCTGCTGCAAGCGGAGGCTATTGAAAAAGAGTTGCTGGACTATACAAATCTCGGCTATGCCCTGTATCGGGTCAGCGCCAAGAAGGCCTCGGGTCTGGATGAGTTGAAACAGGCCTTAAAAGGTCAGGTCAGCATTTTAGCGGGGCAATCCGGGGTCGGAAAATCCAGCTTAACCAACGCGATCATTCCCGATAAGGACCTGAAAACCAACACCGTCTCGGCAACCACCAAACACGGGCGTCATACCACCACCGCCGCGACGCTGTATCACTTGAACGGGGGCGGCGATTTAATCGACAGCCCCGGGGTCGCGATTTTTGGACTGGCCGGTTTATCCGAACAGCAATTGGCTTACGGCTACCGTGAATTTCAGCCCTTGATCGAGCGCTGCCAGTTTAACAACTGCCGTCATCTGGTCGATAAGGGTTGCGCGGTAAGACCTGCGGCCGAAAACGGCGAAATTTCGATGACCCGGTATCAGCGGTTTTTAAAGCTCAGGGAAAAAATGCCGACGGCCTTGGTCTAACAGTTAAGTCTCGCTCCCGGGCAGCACTTCGGAACAATAATAGTGTGATTAAAAACAACAAACCCGCAGTTAACTCTTAAATTAATGAAGGTGGAAATATGACTACAACATTACTGGCCGGGCCGATATTGCGACGCGCTACGCCTAACCGTGTTTGCGTATGGTTTGCCACAACCGAGCTGACAGACTTATCGCTGCAGATTATGTCAAAACAGGGCGAAGTACTGCCAAAGCGTTCAAAACGATTATTGCCGCTTAGGTGAAAATTTATATGTGTACTTGTTACAGGCCCGTTGTAATGAGCCTACAAAAACCTATCCGGTCGATACTTTTTTGTATTACCGGCTCGTTGATGCCAAAGGCACTGCTTTAGACTTATCTGCACTGACTTACGATAAATCAACGCCGCATCCCAAATTTTTTATAGCCGACGCCGTGCAACAGCTGCTGCACGGCAGTTGCCGCAAGCCGCATGGCGGGGGAAATAGCCCCGATGCGCTCAGTTATGGCGACGCCTTATTGCAGGCGACCCACGATGATATGACCAAGCGCCCTGCCCTGTTGCTGCTGACCGGCGATCAAATTTATGCCGATGATGTTTCGATCTCGGTGTCGGCGATGTTAAAAGAACAAGCGGCAAAGCTGATAGGCAGGCCTGAATTGCTGCCTTTTAAAAAAAATCAGCAAGATCCCATCAGCTATCAAGACCCGCAAAACATTCCTTTGCACGGCCGCAAAAAGTTTCTCAAGAACCATAAGTCAGGCTTTAGCTCCGGCGAATCCCAAAATCATTTATTGAGCTTTGGCGAATTCGCCGCCATGTATATCTACATTTTGGGTAATGCCGACAATTGGCAAGCCGCCAAAACCTGGGCGCCCTTGGCGAAAAAATCCCTTACTGGCCCTGAACAGACTGCAAAAGCCAAGCAGGCATTTACCGAACAACTCGCCTCCGTCAATCAATTCCAGGCAACCTTGCCTGATGTCCGCAGGCTGTTAGCGAACATACCCACTTACATGATATTTGACGATCATGATGTCACCGATGACTGGAATATTACCAACGCCTGGTATGACCAAGTGCGCAGTTCGCCATTAGGCCAGCGTATCGTCGCCAATGCGCTGGCGTCCTATTGGGCGTTTCAGGGCTGGGGTAATGCTCCCGATAATTTCGACAAAGATTTGCGGATTTCGATCAGTCAATATTTGCTGGATAAAGGCAATAAACCTGAGATCAGCGAACGCTATGACTTGCATACCTGGAAACACCGGGGCTGGGGTTTTTCTGTGCCGTCTAACCCACCCATTATCGCCATCGATTCGCGTACTCAGCGAATGCAGACCCAGGACAGTTATCTGCCGGTATTGCTGGACGGCTATGCCCGCGACTGGCTGCGTGTGGAATGGGCCAAGCTTAAAACCAGTCAGCGTATTGTAGCCGATACCTGTCCGGTATTTATCGCCACCACCCCGGTGCTGGGATTTTCTGTGTTAGAACGGGTACAAAAATTCGCTTATTGGATAGCTGAGCGCTTAGACAGCTACCCGTACGTAAAATTAATAGAGAAATTGACCAGCAAGGAAGATTATCTAACCAACAAGATTATCGACTTGGCCGATATTGAAGCGTGGACTTCAAACAAACGGAGTTTCCTAAGCTTAGTGGACTGTTTAAGCCAGGACATGCAGATTAAACAATGCGTGTTTCTTTCAGGCGATGTGCATTATTCGTTCAGCGCCATGGGCAAGTATATTCATGAGCTGGGGACTCATACCTTGCACTGTTATCAATTAGTCAGCTCCTCATTGAAAAACAGCCCCGCGCCTAAACAAGTTAAAGAAATAACCACCGCCAGCGGATTTGGTAATGGCAGCACTAAGCAT
>JAYTLW010000041.1:0-12133 GCA_043729025.1 Methylobacter sp. | reverse complement strand
GATGCATAAGCGCCAAACGACAGGATCAACAATAAAAACAGCGTGATTAATTTTTTCATATCAGTCGAGGCTCTCTTTTAGTTTTTTTGCTAATCGAGTGATGACTCTGAGTATCCCTTGAGGATCAGGTCTTCTGCTAAGAATAACAGTGCCGCTCTTTGTCGTTATGGGTTTTTTGAGGGTTATTTCGTCAAACGTTTCTATGAGCGCAGGAATGCGATCCTCAAGACTGGGTTGTTCGGTCAGGCTTTTCGGCACCGGTTTGGTTTTTTCCCAACGGGTATAAAGCGGCATCAGCAGGAAGAAACCGAAGTAAATCGCGGTAAAAAATCGCGCAAAAATGGTTGCTGTGGGCGTAGCAGGTTGCGTACCCAAATAGCCTAACACGACAAAACTGATCACAAACAGCATCAAGGCTTTTTTGTAGATGCCGCCGCGATAACGTATCGATTTGACCGGACTGCGATCCAGCCAGGGCAGCAGGAACAACACGACTATCGAGCCACCCATGGCGATTACTCCGGCAAATTTGTCGGGTATGGCTCTTAAAATGGCGTAGAAAGGTGTGAAGTACCAGACCGGCGCGATATGTTCCGGAGTTTTCATCGGGTCGGCAGGAATGAAATTTTCGTGTTCGAGAAAAAAGCCGCCCAAGTCCGGCATATAAAAAATAACCGTGGCGAAAAACAACATAAACACGCCTACGCCGACCAAGTCTTTGACGGTGTAATAGGGATGGAAAGGAATGCCGTCCACAGGATGACCCCAGGGGTCTTTAGACTCCTTGATTTCGATGCCGTCAGGGTTGTTGGAGCCCACTTCATGCAAGGCCACGATATGCAGGAACACCAGCATGACCAAGGCCAGTGGCACGGCAATAACATGAAAGGCGAAGAACCGGTTCAGGGTTGCATCGGAAACTACATAATCGCCTCTGAGCCAGAGCGACAAATCATCGCCGATAACAGGAATGGCGCTGAACAGGGAGATAATCACCTGTGCGCCCCAGTAGGACATTTGTCCCCAAGGCAACAGATAACCCATGAACGCTTCGGCCATCAAGGCGACAAACAACAGCATGCCGAATATCCAGATCAATTCTCTCGGATGCTTGAACGAACCGTAAAGCAAGCCTCTGAACATGTGCAAATACACAACGATAAAAAATGCCGATGAACCGGTCGAGTGCATATAGCGAATCAGCCAACCCCAGCTAACATCGCGCATGATGTATTCTACGGAATCGAAGGCCAGTTTGGCGTCCGGCTTGTAGTTCATGGTCAAAAAGATCCCGGTCAGGATCTGGATAACCAGCACCATCAAAGCCAGTGAACCGAAGAAATACCAGAAGTTGAAGTTTTTAGGCGCGTAATAATGCGCCATGTGCTCGTTCCAGAGCTTGGTCAGAGGAAAACGCGCCAAAAACCAATCGTTACATTCAGTTATGCGGTTACGTTTCATGCGCTTACTTCCTCTGGGGCTTCGCCAATAATCAGCTGGGTATCGGTAATATAGCGGTAAGGGGGGATTTCCAGATTAGTGGGCGCCGGGACTCCGCGATAAACGCGACCGGCCAGATCAAACCAGGAGCCGTGGCACGGGCAGAAAAAACCGCCTTTCCATTTTTCGCCAAGATCATTAGGCGCCAGCTCAGGACGAAAGGTGGGTGAGCAGCCCAAGTGAGTGCACAAACCCACGGCGACAAAAACCTCCGGTTTAATGGAGCGTACCGGATTTTTGCTGGACTCCGGTTGAAGGGATTCCTGAGAAAGCGGATCTCTCAGCTCATTATCCAGGGTTTTAAGCGTTTCAAGAACCTTGGGGGTTCTGTTGAGTATCCAGACCGGTTTGCCTCGCCATGCGACTCTGATGAGTTGACCGGGCTCCATTTTGCTGATGTCAACTTCAACAGGGGCGCCGGCCGCCATGGCCTTGGCGCTAGGCTGCATTTGAGCAAGAAAAGGAACAGCTAAATAGCCTGTGCCGACTGCGCCAACCACAGTTAAGGCCGAGGTTAAAAACTGGCGTTTGGACTGATCGACGCCTTTATTATTCATTATAGAACTCTCCTGTTTAGATCTGCGCTGCTTAAAAGACGCATTATTTTCCAGCGCCAATATACCATTAGAACTAATAAGATTTGAAGTGCTTAAACCAAGGCCCAGGTCAATTGTTAGGCATTAACGCTTATTTTAGGCGAGTATAGGCTTCCAAGTCTATGATATTAAAAATATTGTTATTTTGTGAGCTCACAATAATGGCCTTAGATTTTTATGTCAATATCGGGTGTTGGACGACTCGATAGGGGTATTATTCCGACTTTGGCGTGTCCAGACTCCTTGTCAATGCGGCTAGAAATGCCGCATTTTCTTCCGGATTGCCTACGGTTACCCGCAGGCAATCGGTCAACAGGCCGCCTTGGGCGTTAAGGTTTTTAATCAAAACGCCCTGTTGTTTTATCGACGCGAAAATTTCATTGGCCTTGTTTTTAGGCGTTTTAAACAAAATAAAATTAGCGGCGCTGGGATAGGCTTTAATGCCGTTTAGCGTATTCAGCCGATTAAAGACCAGTGACCGTTCGGCGCAAATCTCTTGGGTTTGTCGATCAAACAATGCTTTGTTGGACAGCGCAAAATCCGCGCTGATCTGGGTGAGGCTGTTGATATTGTAGGGCAGGCGGATTTTATGGAGTTGTTCTATGATGTCGGGTCGGCCTGCGATATAACCTAGGCGTAAGCCTGCCAGCCCCAGTTTCGAGACGGTGCGCATCACCAGAAGATTGGGGTAGTGTCTCAGGGTATCGATAAAACTAGCGTCGGCAAAAGGCGCGTAGGCTTCATCGATCACCACCAAACCCTGGGCCGTTTTTATGATGTCATGTATCGATGCTTTACAAAATAAATTACCGGTAGGGTTGTTGGGGTAGGCTAAGAAAATGACCGAAGGCTGGTATTTTTCGATAGCCGCCAGCATGGCCGGTAAATCCAGATCAAAGCTGTCTGCAAGCAACGGGACACCATGGTAGCTTAGTCCCAGACAGTGACTTAGCTGTTTATACATCACAAAACCGGGATCCGGCGCCAACACAGAGGCGCTGGAGGGTAGCGCCATCAGCAGCAATTGAATAATCTCATCGGAACCGTTGCCCAACAATACGTCGAACTGCTCGGGTATGTGATTCAGGCGCTTAATGGTTGCCGTCAAGCGTCGGCCTTCGGGATCCGGATAGCGGTTCAAGGGACAGTCTTTCAAGGTTTCCAGCCAGCGCACCTTGATGTCTTCAGGCCAGCCGTAGGGATTTTCCATTGCATCCAGCTTGATCAAACCGGTGGCGTCGGCAACCTTATAGGCAGACATGGCCAGAACTTCTTTACGGAAAATGGACGAAATTAGCATAGGTTCAAGACGAAAGGTTGGGCGCAAGCGGATGGTTTTTTTGCCTTGAACCTTTCACCTTTCACCTGCTCTTATCCTATATTCCGCAGAGCGCGCATGGGCAGTCAGGCTTTCGCCTCGTGCCAATATCGATGCGGTTTTGCCCAGCGTATCTGCGCCTGCTTGGGAGCAGTTGATCAAGCTGGTGCGTTTTTGGAAATCATAAACGCCCAGAGGCGATGAAAACCGCGCCGTGCCGGAGGTCGGCAACACATGGTTGGGCCCTGCGCAGTAATCGCCCAAGGCTTCGGCGGTATAGCGTCCCATGAAAATAGCGCCCGCGTGGCGAATATTTTTGCCCAAGGTTTCCGGATCTTCCACGGAGAGCTCCAGATGTTCGGGCGCGATCAGGTTGGCTATATCGGCGGCTTGGCTCAAATCACTGACTTTGATCAGCGCGCCGCGTGTAATCAGCGATGCCCTGATGATCTCTGCGCGTTCCAGGGTAGGCAATAACCGATTGATGCTTTGCTGCACCGCGTCCAGGAAAGCTGCATCGTCACTGATCAAGATGGCCTGGGCATTTTCGTCATGTTCGGCCTGCGAAAACAGATCCATAGCAATCCAGTCGGGATGGGTATTGCCGTCGCAGATAACCAGGATTTCCGAGGGCCCGGCGATCATGTCGATGCCCACTTGCCCGAACACCAGCTTTTTGGCGGTAGCCACATAGATATTGCCGGGGCCTACAATTTTCGCCACCGCAGGAATGGTTTGAGTACCGTAAGCCAGCGCGGCGACTGCCTGCGCTCCGCCGATCGTAAATACGCGGTCGACACCGGCCAGATAAGCGGCCGCCAGTACCAGTTGATTGGTTTCGCCGCGAGGCGCGGGTACCACCATAATCAATTCGCCGACGCCCGCGACCTTGGCCGGTATCGCGTTCATCAACACCGACGAAGGATAGGCGGCTTTGCCTCCCGGCACATAAAGCCCTACGCGATCCAGCGGGGTAATTTTCTGTCCGAGAACGGTGCCGTCAGCCTCGGTGTATTGCCAGGATGCGATTTTTTGGTGTTCGGCGTAAGCGCGGATGCGGTCTGCGGCGGTTTGCAGCGCCTCGGCCTGCTCAGTCGGCAAGCCGTTCCAGGCTGACTTGAGGGTTTCCGGCGATAATTCCAGTTCGGAGGCCAGTGTGACCGCGCGGTGATCGAAGCGGTTGGTGTAGTCAATAACCGCTTTGTCGCCGTTGTTGCGGACATCGGCAATAATGGTTAAAACGCGCCGATGAATTTCCAGGTCGTCGCTGTCATCAAAAGCCAATAAATCTTTTAATTGCCGGTCGAAATCGGCTGACGAGGCATCGAGGCGGGTGATAGTTATGTCGGACATAAGATAACCAAAGTTTTAGGATGTGTTGATGTTATTTATTGTCCACGAAAGACACGAAAGGCACGAAAAAGTTCTTAAACAAGCGGGGCGGGGTTTGTAACCCCGCTCTTAACGTTTTTGAGATGCCTAAGCAAGGTAGATGCATTTAACTAACGAAAAACGTTTCGGACGGGGCAACATGCCCCGTCCGGCTTGTGGACATCAAAAGCCAATAAATCTTTTAATTGCCGGTCAAAATCGGCTGACGAGGCATCGAGGCGCGTGGTAGTTATATTGGACATGAGTAGATAACCAAAATTTTAAATGATGTAGGTTGGGTTAGCGTAGCGTAACCCAACATTTGTCGCGTTGATGTGTTGGGTTACGGCTATTGCCTAACCCAACCTACAAAACTTTCGTGTTTTTCGTGGACATTAGATGAGTTACTTACCCCTTTTCGCCAGCGTCTTTTCAAATTGATCCAGCAGCGATTGAATCGCCTGATGCTTCATTTTCATTGCCGCTTTGTTGACCACTAGCCGGGAGCTGATGTTCATAATCAGATCCCGCGGCTCCAGGTCATTGGCCTTCAGGGTATTGCCGGTATCGACCAGGTCGACTATGCAATCGGCTAAACCGACCAGCGGCGCCAGTTCCATCGATCCGTACAGTTTAATGATTTCTGCCTGTATGCCAAGGCTGGCAAAGTAGCGTTGGGTTATTTTAACGTATTTGGTTGCAACGCGAACGCGCCTGCCAATTTCAGGCGCATCTTTATGCGCCGCCGTCATTAACCGGCAACAGGCGATGTTCAGATCCAAGGGTTCATACAGGCTTTCAGCGCCGTGCTCCAGCAGGATGTCCTTGCCGGCGATGCCTAAATCGGCGGCGCCGTATTCGACAAAGGTGGGGACATCGGTGGCGCGGATGATGACCAGCTGCACGTCGTCCCTCGTGGTGCGTAAAATCAGTTTGCGGCAGGTATTCGGGTCGTCAATCGGCGTGATGCCCGCCTCCGCCAGTAAGGGCAGGGCATCCTCATAAATTCTGCCTTTAGATACGGCGATAGTCAGCATAGTCAAACCTTATCCCGGGACGCGACGGATAGTCGCACCCAATTGCGCGAGTTTTTCTTCGATGTGATCATAACCCCGGTCGATATGGTAAATGCGATCAACCAAAGTGTCCCCTTCGGCCACCAGGGCGGCTATCACCAAGCTTGCCGAAGCTCTTAAATCAGTCGCCATCACCGGTGCGCCGGTCAGTTTTTTAACGCCGGTGCAGATCGCGGTATTCGATTCCAGCCTGATGTCGGCGCCCATGCGCTGCAATTCCTGTACATGCATAAAGCGATTTTCAAAAACCGTTTCGGTGATGATGCCCACGCCGTCGGCGATCGTATTCATGGCTGTAAACTGAGCCTGCATATCGGTCGGGAAGGCCGGGTAGGGCGAAGTGCGCACCGACACCGCCTTGGGCTTTTTGCCGTGCATATCCAGTTTGATCCAGTCTTTGCCGGTGCTGATTTCAGCGCCGGCCTCAACCAGTTTTTCCAGTACGGCGTCCAGAATATCAGGGCGGGTGTTTTTAATTTTGATGCTGCCGCCGGTAATGGCGGCGGCAATCAGGTAGGTGCCGGTTTCGATCCGGTCGGGAAGGATGTCATAGTGAATGCTGTCAACGCCCAGCTTTTCAACACCTTCAATGATCAGCACATCGGTGCCTATGCCGGTGATTTTGGCGCCCATTTTGTTGAGAAAGTGAGCCAGATCGGTGACTTCAGGTTCCTTGGCGGCATTTTCAATAATCGTGGTGCCTTCGGCCAGGGTTGCGGCCATCAGCAGGTTTTCGGTGCCGGTAACGGTGATCTGTTCCAGAACCAGGCGGCAGCCTTTAAGCCTTGTCGCTTTGGCGTGGATAAAACCGTTTTCGACGCTAATATCGGCGCCCATCTTCATCAGGCCGTTAAGATGTATGTCCACAGGACGCGAGCCGATAGCGCAGCCGCCGGGCAATGATACATGGGCTTCGCCGAATCGAGCTACTAAAGGCCCCAATACCAGTATCGAGGCGCGCATGGTTCTGACCAGCTCGTAAGGCGCTACAAAGCTGTTGATGGTGCTGGAGTCGACTTCGATATTCATCTTCTCGTCGACGGTCAGATGAACGCCCATGCGCCCCAGCAATTCCATGGTGGTGGTGATGTCGTGGAGATGCGGTATGTTACCGACGCTAACCGGCGCTTCAGAGAGTAAGGTGGCCGCCAGTATCGGTAAGGCGGCATTTTTGGCGCCAGACATACGCAGCTCTCCAGAGAGTCGTGCGCCGCCGGTGATAATGAGTTTATCCATAGGATTAAGGTCAAAGGTTCAAGGTGAAAGGTTCAAGGCGAAAGGTTCAAGGTGAAAGGTGAAAAAAAGCTAAGCACTTGCGTCTAAGCTTTCGCCTTGAACCTTTTCCCTTGAACCTTCATTAAAATGGCTCGACTGATCGAAGCCGCTGAGTTTGGCAAGGTTACGCAATTGCTCGGGAATATTTTTGAAATTTAATTTCGTTCTATGCTCCCGGGAATATTTTATCCATTCAATCATCAGTGCAAGCCCGGCGCTGTCCGTGCTGGAGACGCGGCCCAAGTCAATGGTGATGTCTTTTGCTGCGGTTCGGAAGGAAAACGATTTGAGGGTCTGTTTATCGATGGTGGCGAAGGTTAAATCCCCGTCAATCACAAAATGCCCGGGGCCCTGCTTGATGATAGTTAGTGAACTCACTTTTTTTCTTCCGCAGATTTAAACAGGAATTGGCCTAGCGCTTTTTCGAGGATAATAGCGGATTGGGTGATTTCGATATGTCCCCCATTTTTCAGGTAATCATCCGAACCGCCCGCTTCCAGGCTGACGTATTGCTCGCCTAACAGACCGGCAGTAAAAACGCTGGCGGTGGTGTCGTCAGGCAGCGTGTTGTAGTGCTTATCAATACTCAGTTGCACGATGGACTGATAGGTTTTGGGGTCGAAGCGGATGGCGCTGACCTTGCCGATTTTAACGCCAGCCGCTGAAACGGGAGACTTAACCTTCAAGCCTCCGGAATTATCAAATCGGGCGGTAACCGTATAACTGTCCTGCTCGGTAAAGGAACTTAAATTGCTCACTTGCAGGGCAAGAAAAAACAAACCGATTATGCCTGAGGCGACAAAGAGTCCGACTAGGGTGTCCTGGGTGCTGGTATGTTGCATGTTAATCATCTCCAAACATCAATGCGGTCAGAATAAAATCGAGACCTAAAATACTAAAAGCCGAATTGACTACGGTGCGCGTCGTGGCCCGACTGACGCCTTCGGAAGTCGGAATTGCGTCATAGCCTTCAAACAGCGCTATCCATGACGCGACAAAACCGAACACCAGGCTTTTTATTACACCATTAATAATGTCATCCTGAAAATCGATTTTGGCTTGCATCTGCGACCAATAAGCGCCTTCATCGACGCCTAACAAGCCGGAGCCGACTATTTGTCCGCCGATGATGCCTACCGCACTGAAGAGTGCTGCAAGCAAGGGCATGGACAAGACACCAGACAAAAAGCGCGGCGAAATAATGCGTTTAATCGGGTCGACGGCCATCATTTCCATGCCCGACAACTGCTCCGTCGCCTTCATCAGGCCGATTTCCGCCGTTAATGCGGAACCGGCCCGGCCCGCAAATAGCAAGGCCGAAACCACCGGGCCGAGTTCCCTGACCAAAGAAGCCGCAACCATGACTCCCAGCGTTTCTTCGGCGCCGAAATCAGAGAGTATGTAATAGCCTTGCAGGCCCAGAACCATGCCGACAAATAAACCCGAAATAGTGATAATTAGAAAAGACAGCACACCGACCGAATACATCTGGTTAAGCAGTAGCCTGGGACGAGGCAACACGCTGAGCGTGCCGGACAGGATCTGTAACAGGAACAACGTGCCTCGGCCCAGTTTAGTGAAACCGGCGCGGGTGTTATGGCCCAAATGCTGTAAAAGTTCAATCATCTTAATATTTAAGTTTTAAACAGTCGTATTGTTTATACAAGGTGCATCATTTTCGCCTTTAACCATAGCGTTTTCCGGTTGACAACAAGTCATCAATATAATCCTTTGCCGGATAATGAAAATGCGCCGGGCCGTCAGCGGCGCCGGTCATAAATTGTTGCACCCAGTCGGATTTGGAGTGCTCGATTTCTTGTGGCGTACCCTGACCGACAATTTTACCTCCCGATATAACATAAATATAATCGGCTATTGCCGCCGTTTCATGCACGTCATGAGAAACTATGATGCTGGTTAGCCCCAGGATGCTGTTCAAGGACTTGATCAGATGAACCAGCGCGCCTTTGGAAATGGGATCCTGGCCGGTAAAAGGTTCATCGTACATGATCATCATTGGATCCAGCGCAATAGCTCTGGCCAGCGCAATGCGCCTGGCCATGCCGCCGGAAAGTTCGTTAGGCATCAGCTGGCGCGCGCCTCTCAAACCTACCGCCTGTAGCTTCATCAACACCAGCGTACGAATCATCGACTCGGGCAAATGGGTGTGTTCGCGTAAGGGAAAAGCGACATTATCGAAGACGTTCATATCCGTTAATAACGCGCCGCTTTGGAACAACATGCCCATGCGTTTACGTAAGTTATACAGTTCTGTGCGGCGTAAACGGTGAACATTATTGCCGTCGACGCTAACCTTGCCTTGCCCGGGAAACAACTGTCCGCCGACCAGTTTTAACAGCGTCGTTTTGCCGGTGCCGCTAGGCCCCATGATTGCGGTAATTTTACCGCGCTCAAATTCCAGGGAAATATCATCGAATATTTTCTTATCGCCGCGAGAAAACGACAAGTTTTGAACAGAAACCAAACTGTTTTGCGACAAGACGCTGTTATCCATGCGTTGAAAATTGTTATGGGAATTTAACCGGCTATTTTCTATGACTACTCACTGTTAAGTCAATCTATTGTGCTGCCTGACTAAAAGGCGAGGTTACGCGAGACTGAATTTACTTGTATTTGATCGCTACGCCTTACAAGATTGCCTGGGTGTGTACTGGCGGCCATCGACGCCCTTATCGGCATGGCGGAGGGTGTAAATCCACAGCATTTCGTGTATCATTTTTGCGCTAGCTCCTTAGACCTTGCCTCTTCGCCCCCCTTGAACGTGGGTTACCCCTAGACTCATAAAATATCACCGTGCAAAATCCCATAGCAAGCTATCTTGTCGGCATCGACTTAGGCACCACGCATACCGTAGTGGCTTATGCCAAAGCCGATCATGCAAATCAGGATATACACATTTTTCAAATCGAGCAGCTGATTGCTCCCGGACAAGTTGCCGCCAGGCCCTTGTTGCCATCGGTGCGTTATCATCCCGCCACCGGCGAGCTGTCAAATAGCGATCTTGCCTTTCCCGGAGGCGCTATGCCCACAGGTGATGCCGTCGTAATCGGCGAGGCCGCGCGTCTGTTGGGCGCAAAAAGCAAGGGACGATTTGTCACCAGCGCCAAAAGCTGGCTGTCGCATCCGTCGGTCGACCATCATGCAAACATTCTGCCTTGGGGCAGCAGCGATGACATCAGTAAGGTTTCGCCTATTGCGGCCAGCGCCAGTTACCTGGCGCATATTCGCACCGTCTGGGGACATCAATTTCCCGATGCGCCGCTGGAGCAGCAGGATATCGTGCTTACCGTGCCCGCTTCATTCGATGAGGAGGCCAGATCCCTGACCCTGGAGGCGGCCAGGCTTGCCGGTCTGCATAAGCTTCGCTTGCTAGAAGAACCCCAGGCGGTTTGTTACGACTGGTTAAGGCGCAATACACGGGTTCCCAAGTCGGAGCTTGGGAGTCAGGCGCTGGCCAACGTGCATCTGCTGCTGGTTTGCGATGTCGGCGGCGGCACCACCGATTTAACGCTGATCAAAGTAGAACCGGGGCAGAAAGAACCTAAATTAACGCGTATCGGGGTCGGCGATCATTTAATGCTGGGCGGCGATAATATCGATCTGGCCTTGGCGCATCTAGTCGAAAGTCGTTTAGCCGTTGGCGAAAAACACCTGTCGGTTGCGGACTTGTCGCAACTGATCGAACAGTGCCGCATCGCTAAAGAGCGTTTACTGGCGGAAGATGCGCCTGAACAAATCAATGTTACCTTGTTGGGCGGTGGCTCTAAACTGATAGGCGGCGCCCGTTCGGTGGCGCTGAGCAAAGAAGAAGTCAGAACCCTTGCCTTGGACGGCTTTTTCCCCTTATCGGGTGTTGATGATTTGCCCGACAGAAAACGCAGCGGCGTGGTTGAATTCGGCTTGCCGTATGCGGCAGAGCCTGCGATCAGCAAGCATATTGCGGCGTTTTTAAAGCTGCACAGCGGCGCATGCCGCGAAGCCTTCACCGCGCCTGCTCCCGGCAGGCCTGCGACATACACACCCTCCATGGCAATCGCCGCGCCTGCTCCCGACAGGCAAGCGGCATACACACCATCCATGGCGATAAAAGACCAGGGCAGAGTGCCCGATGCATTGCTGCTTAACGGTGGTGTGTTTCGCAGTCAGGCGATTACCCGGCGCATCGTGGATTTAATTCATTCCTGGCGTTCGGAACCCCCGGTCTTGTTGGAAAACAAGCATCCCGAATTGTCCGTCGCTTTCGGGGCGGTCAGTTATGCGTTGGCAAGGCGGGACAACAAGCTTAAGATCGGCGGCGGCTCGGCGCGCAGTTATTTTTTACTGGTCGATACCGACCAAACTGCCGGACAGCAAGGCCCTTCGACTCTACTCAGGACAGGCATCTGCATTTTGCCCAAAGGCAGCGAAGAAGGCGACGAGATCATCTTGAAAGGCCGGCGGTTTGCGTTGCGTTTAGGCGTACCGGTGCGCTTTCATCTGGCTTCCTGGTCGGGGGATGGCGACTTCAAACCGGGCGATATGACCGAGATTACCGATGCGTTTCATTCTTTGCCGCCGCTGGCCGTGGCCTTGGCAGGCGATGATCGCCAGCCGAGCGATGAGGTCATCGTCGAGTTGGCGGCCGGGCAAACCGAACTCGGCACGCTTAAGATTCAATGCATAGCTGTTGAAGACAGCAGCCAGCGCTGGGATGTCGAGTTTGCAATCAGGAAGCAGGCGACCAGATTGCAAACCGATGTGGGCTTGCCCGGTAATTTTAACCGGATCGTCGAACAGATACAGGCCGTGTTCGGCGCAAAATCCAGGCAGATTAACCCTAAAGCGGTCAAAAATCTGCGCGCCGATCTGGAAAAACTCATCGGCACCCCGCGTACCGAATGGGCCACGCCGCTGTTAAGAGCCCTATTCGCGGTCTTACTGGAAGGGGTAAAATACCAACGCCGCTCTGAAAATCACGAACGCGTGTGGCTGAGTCT
>JAYTLW010000040.1:0-5042 GCA_043729025.1 Methylobacter sp. | reverse complement strand
TGCAGATAGGTAAATTATGCACCCGCATCGACAGCCATGTGCCGCACGATGCGCCGCTGATTATAGCCGGCGATTTTAACGACTGGATGGGGCAAGCCGATCGATACTTCCATGATCACTTGGGCTTGCAAGAAATCTTTCGCGTTACCCATGGCCGCTATGCCCGCAGTTTTCCGTCCTGGTTGCCTTTTTTGCCGATGGATCGCATCTATTATCGCGGCTTAATCCCGCTATCGTGTGAACGGTTGAATTATGCGCCGTGGCATACGCTTTCGGATCACTCGCCACTGACCGCCTCATTTGCCTTATGAACAGCGCACCGTCCAAATTAACCTTGCCCAATCTGCTGACCGGTTTTCGCTTTGTGGCTGCGCCGGTATTGCTATGGTTGGCATGGCATGGCTACCCGGTTGCCTTTATGGGGCTGCTGGCTTTTACCTTTGTCACCGACTTGCTAGACGGCATGGCCGCCCGTTTGACCGGACAGGTTTCCCAGTTTGGCGCCAGCCTCGACAGCTGGGCCGATGTCATCACTTATTTGACTATTGCCCTGAGTTGTTGGTGGTTGTGGCCTGATGTGGTGCGCCGTGAACTGCTTTATGTCGGCTTGATTGTAGCCAGTTGTTTGTTACCTGCCGGTGCGGGTATTTTCAAGTTCGGGCGTTTTACCAGCTATCACACCTGGGGGGTAAAAATCGCCGCCGCAGCCATGGGTTCGACCTTATACGTGTTGTTTCTGGGCGGCCCGAGCTGGCCGTTTCGAGTGGCGGCGGTGCTATGCGTATGTGCTGCCATTGAAGAGATTGTTATCACCAGCTTGTTGCCTGAACCCGAGTCTAATCTACGCTCGGTCTGGGATGTTTTAAAGCGTCCCCTGCGGGACGATCACCGACTTTAAACCGGGTTAATGCGGTAGGCCCGCCGCACGGCGGGCCTACCAAAGCTGTTATTTTTGATGTTCATAGTCGGCTATCAGCTGTTCCATTGCTTGTTTGTTGTTTAAGCACTGATCTATTTTTGCGACCATCATCGTATCGTAATGACGGAGTAACACAGAGTCCGTAGGACGCGGGGGAGATAGTGCTTCAATCATGGTGTATAAATGAGAGAGGAAATGCCGTCTTAATACTGAATCTTGGGGTAGCAGATTGGCGTCTTTTTCGGTTAAAGAAGCTGTAGTCTGAGTGACTTGGGGTTTTGCAATAGGCTTAGTGTGCGGAGCTGAAACAACCGCCGCCTGAGGTGTCTGCGGCGTTGCAGGTTCCGGAGCCCGAACAGCCGCCGCAGGTACGGGTGGCGTAACAGTAGGCTTAACATCGGCTACAGGCTGGTCGGCAGAGGGCTTTGGCTTTGCCGGTTCCGGCGATGTAACGGGGCTAATGGGCGTTTTCTTTTCCGAGCATTTTTTTTGTAATTTTATAATAATGCCGACGGTTATCAATAAGATGATAAGTATGGCAATAATTTCAAGTGCGTTCATAACAGCCCTCCAGTTTTAATGGTATTTTTGTTGAAGTTATTAGTTGCTAAAAGCCACTCGTTTTTTAGCATTATTTCCGGCAAAAGAAAACCAATAATATGGTCATCGGCACTGAAGGGGTAAAAATACCCCTTAATCCTAGTTCCAAGCTTTGTTTCTCGCCTTAAGTTAAGAACATTTCCGCTTACTGTGGGCACGGATAAGGCTAAATCGAATTCCAAGCTCGCCGCATTAAACACATGAAATGTAAACCAGTAAATCGGGTATGCTTTAATAATCCTAACCTGAGTATCCACATAATTGGAGCGCTATCTATGATTTTATCCAGCAAAAAGTTATTCATGGTCGGCATCGGGCTTGCGCTGGTGGTTGGCGTTTATTTTTTTACTAAACAGCCTAACAGGGTCGATGTTGAAATAGTCAGGCTTGAACAAGGCGAGGTGAGAGCGACGGTGTCCAATACCCGCGTCGGCACGGTTAAGGCCTGTCGGCGTGCCTATCTTGCCCCTGCAACAGGCGGGCAGGTTGCGATGCTGCATGTCAAAGAAGGCGACAGCGTCAAACAAAATCAGCTGTTGCTGGAGATTTGGAATAGGGATCTGAAAGCGCAGGTCAAGTTGCAGGACGCGCAAATCAGGGCTAACCGGGCATCGGCCGAACAAGCCTGTCAGCTTGGGGCAGGCGCTGAACGCGAGGCCGAGCGCCTGTCGCAGTTGCAAAAATTCGATCATATCGTTTCCGAACAACAGGTCGACACTAAAGCGACGGGGGCCCGCGCCCAGCGGGCATCCTGTAACGCGGCGCTTGAGGCCATTGCCGTTAGCCAGGCCAATCGCGATGCGGTTCAGGCCGCCGTCGAACGCACTCTGGTCGTTGCGCCTTTCGACGGCACGGTGGCTGAAATCAACGCCGAACTGGGCGAATTTATCACGCCGTCGCCGCCCGGCATTCCTACCCTGCCGGCCATCGATTTGCTGGATCTCAGTTGTTTATATGTGTCCGCGCCGATTGATGAAGTGGATGCGCCGCAGATCAAAACCGGCATGAGCGCCTGCGTGTCGCTGGACGCCTTCGCCGAAAAACGCTGCTCCGGCACGGTAAGCCGCATCGCCCCCTATGTGCTGGAAAAAGAAAAGCAGGCGCGCACCGTCGAAGTCGAAGTGAAGCTCACCGATCCCAAAGATCTTAAAGGCTTGCTGCCCGGCTACAGCGCCGATATTGAAGTCATGTTGGCCGGTAAACTTAAAGCGCTGAGGGTGCCTAGCGATGCGGTGCTGGAAAATAACAAAGTTCTGCTGATGCGTGAAGACGGCTTGCTGGAAGAGCGCAGCTTTAAACCGGGTCTGGTCAACTGGAACACCGTGGAAGTGCTGTCAGGCCTGAATGTCGGCGATAAAGTCGTGTTGTCGGTAGGCCGGGAAGGCGTGGTTGCAGGCGCTTATGCCAGAGTACAAAAATGATAAAATTGGAACACATTCACCGTTATTTTCAGGTAGGCGAGCAAACCGTTCATGCCCTGAATGACATTAGCGTCACCATCGAAAAAGGCGAATATGTGTCGGTGATGGGGCCGTCAGGTTCCGGCAAATCGACCTTGTTGAATATCATCGCTCTGCTGGATCATCCGAGCTCGGGCCTCTATCTGCTAAACAACCGGCCGGTTACGCAGCTCAGCGATGATGAACTGGCCCAAGTTCGCCGCGAAAACATCGGCTTTGTGTTCCAGTTTTTTCACGTGATTGCGCGTTTGTCGGCGGCTGAAAACATCGAAATGCCGATGATACTGGCGGGAATCGCAGCAAAGGAGCGCAAGATCCGTGTGCTGGAGGCGCTGGCCTCGGTCAGTCTGCAAGACCGGGGTCATCACAGGCCGGATCAGCTTTCCGGCGGACAGTTGCAGCGTGTCGCGATTGCCCGGGCCATGATCATGCGCCCGGCGCTGTTATTGGCGGATGAGCCGACCGGCAATCTCGACAGCAAATCCGGCAAGGATATTATCGAGCTGTTGGAAGGGCTAAATCGGCAAGGCGTAACGCTGATGATTATTACTCATGACCAGAGTTTGGGCGACCGGGCGCGACGGAAAATCCGTATTGTTGATGGGCAGATAGGTGATTAGATCACAACATTGTATTGTCCACGAAAAGCACGAAAATATGGATGGTGGCACTAATGAAGAATCTTATCGGAACAATTAAAAGCGCAAAGCTAGCTTTGCGACTCCAGTGAGGTATTTTTCGTTGTGTGGAGTCCAAAGCTTGCTTTGGTCGATCAAAGGTGGCCTTGCGGTTTTGATGGTTTTCTTACTCGAATTCTAAAATGAGAATTGCTGTGCTGAATTATCCGAAGCCAACAGTCGAACCGGATCGCGCTATAAACCTTTTTCGTGCCTTTCGTGTTTTTCGTGGACAGTGCGTAACATCAGTTAATTTACTATAAAGATTTTCTTATGAGTTACGAGTAAATAAACCATGTTCATCAAAGACACATTAAGCCAATCCTTAGCCGCAATCAGCACCCAGCGTTTACGCGCGGCGTTGATTATTCTGGCGATGAGCATTGGCATCGCCTCGGTTTCGGTGTTGACGGCCTTGGGCGAAAGCGCCCGCCGTTATGTGGTTAACGAGTTTGAAGCATTGGGCACAAACCTGGTCATCGTGTTGCCGGGGCGCACCGAGACCACGGGCGGACAGCCGCCGCTATTTGGCGAAACGCCCAGGGACTTGACGCTGGATGATGCCCAATCATTGCTCCGCAGTCGGCATATTGCCGCCATCGCACCGTTGACAGTCGGTTCCGCGCCGGTTTCAACGCTGGGGTTGGAGCGGGAAACCAATATCCTGGGTTCGACCCACGCCTTAAGACGGGTGCGCCGCTTGACCGTGGCTCAGGGCGTATTCTTGCCCCAAACCGAGATTGATAAAGCCCTGCCGGTTTGCGTGATCGGCCAAACCATACGCAATGAACTGTTTGCCAATCAAGCGGCGCTGGGGCAATGGCTGCGCATCAATGACCGGCGCTTTCGGGTGATCGGCGTGCTGGCGTCTGAAGGGCAATCGGTCGGCATCGATTTCGACGAAATCGTGATTATTCCGGTGGCTTCCGCGCAGGCTTTGTTCGATACCCATTCCTTGTTCCGGGTGCTGGTTGAAGCCAAATCCAAGCCGGACATGTACCAGGCAGTCGATGAAATTAAAGGCATCATCAAGGCCCGCCACGAAGGCGAAGACGACATCACTCTAATTACCCAAGACAGTGTGGTCAGCACCTTTGATAAGATATTGACCGCGTTGACCCTGACCGTCGCCGGTATCGCCGGCATCAGCCTGGCGGTGGCCGGTGTGTTGGTGATGAATGTGATGCTGGTCAGCGTCACGCAACGCACCGCCGAGATCGGCTTGCTGAAAGCATTAGGCGCGACCAGACGGCAGCTGCTGTGGCTGTTTTTGAGCGAAGCGGCCATGTTGTCGCTGGCAGGAGCCGTGCTGGGCGTGATGCTGGGCTACGTAGCCCTAGCAATTTTACAGGCTTTTTACCCGGATTTTCCGATGGAGCTGCCGGG
>JAYTLW010000039.1:0-6555 GCA_043729025.1 Methylobacter sp. | reverse complement strand
GGTTTGTTATTTTCGTAACGAAAGGTAATCTGGCTTTTGGCATCGGGACGCAGCCAAGGTAAGGTTTTATTTTTACGTATTTCCGCCTGACGTTTGACCAATAGGTGGGAATAGGTGATCGGAGCCGGCATCAAAACGTCGGTTTCATTACTGGCATAACCGAACATTAAACCCTGGTCGCCAGCGCCTTGCTCGTGATCATCTCCCTCATCGACCCCCATCGCAATATCCGCCGATTGTTTGCCAATGGCATTTAAAACCGCACAGCTTTGACCGTCGAAACCGATGTCTCCATGGTCATAGCCAATGTCGCAAACGACTTTTCGCACCAGGGCCTCAAGATCAACCCAGGCGTCGGTGGTTACTTCGCCGGCCAAGATGACCATGCCGGTTTTTACCAGGGTCTCGCAAGCAACGCGCGAACGGGGATCCTGCGCCAGTAAGGCGTCAAGCACTGCATCTGAAATTTGATCTGCAACCTTGTCAGGATGACCTTCTGAAACCGATTCTGATGTAAAAGTATAATTATTGCTCACGCTACCCCCTTTAAAATGAAAACTTTAGATGTGCAAAAGGCTGCATAGGCAGCCTTCTTATGTATGGTGGGCCCTGTAGGACTTGAACCTACGACCTGCCGATTATGAGTCGGACGCTCTAACCAACTGAGCTAAGGGCCCTTTGTATTATTTATTCGCCATCCAGAAAGCACCTTAATTGCTCTGATCTTGACGGGTGCCTGAGTTTCCTCAATGCCTTGGCTTCAATTTGACGGATCCGCTCACGCGTCACATCGAATTGTTTGCCCACTTCTTCCAGCGTATGGTCGGTATTCATGTTGATACCAAAACGCATGCGCAGCACTTTAGCCTCTCTTGCCGTCAATCCTGCCAACACGTTTTGTGTCGATTCACGCAAGCCGGCAATCGTTGCCGCTTCAACCGGGGACAACACTTTAGCATCTTCGATGAAATCGCCCAAATGAGAATCTTCATCGTCACCGATAGGCGTTTCCATGGAAATGGGCTCCTTGGCGATTTTTAAGACCTTGCGAACCTTGTCTTCAGGCATTTCCATGCGTTCAGCCAATTCTTCAGGGGTAGCTTCCCGCCCCAATTCCTGAAGAATCTGCCTGGAAATGCGGTTCAATTTATTGATCGTTTCGATCATATGCACCGGAATACGGATGGTTCTGGCCTGATCCGCAATGGATCGGGTAATCGCCTGCCTGATCCACCAGGTTGCATAGGTGGAAAATTTATAGCCGCGACGATACTCAAATTTATCGACCGCTTTCATTAAACCGATATTGCCCTCCTGAATCAAATCCAGAAATTGCAAGCCGCGATTAGTGTATTTTTTAGCAATTGAAATAACCAGTCTTAAATTAGCTTCGATCATTTCTTTTTTGGCGCGTCTTGCCTTGGCTTCGCCGATAGACATGCGCCGGTTTATGTCCTTTAAACCACTGATGCTCAGGCCAAATTCCGCTTCCACATCAATCAATATTTTTTGGGCTTTTTTGAGCTCCTTTTCGCGTTCTTTCAACGCTGCCGAGTACTTGTTGCCCGCATTCAGGCACTGATCAGACCATTCGGAACTGGTTTCATGCTCGGGGAAAGAGGCAATAAATTCTTTGCGAGGCATTTTTGCATGATTGACGAAAACATCCATAATCAGCTTTTCTTGTTCACGCACAGCCGCTACACCATTAGGAATAATAGCGGTCAGTTTCTTTAAATATTGCGGCGTCCATTTAAATTCCATGAACACATCAGCCAAAGCCTCGAGCTCTTTCTCCGTTTTGTCACTCGAATAGCCATGCTTCTTGAGCGCCGCAGCAGCAACTTTCAATTGCTTTCTGAGCGCTTCGACTCGCTCTTTGACTTCTTCGTAATTTAATCCCTTAGGCTCTTCTTCGGCGGCAGTCTCGACTATATCGTCACTTGCAGGCAGGGCGGCGACAAAATCCTCAGGCTCGCTTAAATCTACAAAACCAGAAATTAAGTCGGTCAGGCGAATTCCGCCTTCTTCGCCGGAAATAGCATCAAATGATTGCAGGAAATCTTCTACAACAATGCTGGAACGGGCAATGGCTTTAACCAGTTGCTGCTGTCCTTCTTCGATGCGCTTGGCAATTTTTAATTCGTCTGCGCGAGTCAGCAATTCCACCGAGCCCATTTCACGCATGTACATGCGCACCGGATCCGTGGTTCTGCCAAATTCACTATCAACAGAGGCTAAGGCGGCGACTTCTTCAGCGTCTTCATCGTCCGTAGTGACAGCCGCTGAATCAGTAATCAGGGAGTCTTCGTCAGGAGCCACCTCGTATACCTGAATCCCCATATCATTGATCATGCCAATAATATCTTCAATTTGCTCAGGGTCAACAATATCACTGGGCAAGTGATCATTAACCTCGGCATAAGTCAGGTAGCCCTGCATTTTGCCTTTGGAGATTAACTGTTTAAGTTGGGACTGCTGTTGTTCTTGATTCATCATTTACTCACGGAAGACTCTGTTCAACTTGATTTTCAACCCGACTTCGCCGAACCGAAAATTATACTACAAATTTCTATTATTTTGTAGCAATTAATTTAGCTGCAAACATTTTAAGTAGTAGCTTTTTTTCCTGCGCATCCAGTCCCTGGCTTTTCTCTTTCTCCAGCAATCTGGCCAAAACAGCCTCGCGATCTTGAGTAATCAGCCTGTCCAACGCGTCGAAAAACTCGCTTTCTATCCCCTCATCTGGAACCGGCAACTCCAACAAGGCCAAGGCTTTGATGGATTTTTCTTCAGCGGTGTCTCGATAACACTCCACCAAAACAGCAGCGCTTGCCGGATTCTTATCCGCAATCATCTGCAAAATATTTTTAAACAAGGGCGAGCCTGAAAACTCCAGTTCGCGCCAGTTTATCTCTTGTAGCTCAAGCAGTTCTGCCAATCGGGGATTCTGCACCAGCAATGCGACTGCAGTGCGCGCCGACGACAATCGGCCACTGCCCGGAAACCGCTTCCCGCCTATTCTTGTGCGTTGTTTAGTAGAAAGTGTAGCGGTATTTCCCAAAACATCCAGACCGGCCCATCCGGATAGTTCTTTTAGCTGTGCAAACATCATCTCTTTGAAAACACTCTCCGGCAATTTCTCCAGATACGGCTTGGCTTTGGTCACTAATTGCGCTCGGCCTTCCATTTTGGATAGATTCAGCTCCTTTGAGACATGCCCGAAAAAAAACTCCGACAAGGTTTCTGAGGCCTGCACACGAGCCGTAAATCCATCTGCCCCTTCTTCTCGTACCAGAGAATCGGGATCATGATGTTCCGGCAGCAACATGATGCGAATCTGTCGCCCGTCTTTTAAGCTGGAAAAAACCGACTCCATCACCCTCCAAGCCGCTTCCCGGCCCGCCTTATCGCCATCGAAACAAAATACCAGCTCCGAACAAAAGCGGAATAACAAATCAAGATGGGCTTGCGACGCCGCTGTACCCAAAGCTGCAACCGCGTAATGAATCCCAAATTGAGCCAGGGCGATGACATCCATATAGCCCTCAACAATCACAATCCTCTGGGGCTTGGCATTTTTTTCCAGCAATTCATACAAACCGTATACTTCTTTGCCTTTGTGAAATAGGGGCGTTTCTGGAGAATTCAAGTATTTGGGCAAAGAATCGTCAAGCACTCGCCCGCCAAAGCCTATAATCCGGGCGCGCTTATCGCGAATAGGGAACATGATGCGGTCGCGAAAACGGTCATAGGACTGCCCATCTTCTTTACTGACTAACAGCCCGGCTTCAAGTAATAATTTTGGGTTAAATCGGCTTGCCAGGGCTTTCCATTCATCAGGCGCATAACCCAATTGAAAATCCTCGGCGCAAGCGCTGCTGAGTCCCCGGCTTTTTAAATACTCAACGGCTTTTTTTCCTGCATCGCTAGTCCGTAACTGTTCCACATAATAAGCGGCTACTTGCTCCATCAGTAGATAAAGGCTATTCAAGTCTTCTTTCTTTAGCCCCGACTGGTATTCAACCGATGCCCTGGGCACTTCGACGCCAGCAAATCCGGCCAGATCCTCAACTGCTTCAACAAAATCAAGATGGCTAAACTCCATCAGAAAACTAATGGCGTTGCCGCTGGCGCCGCAACCAAAACAATGAAAAAACTGTTTTTTGCGGTTTACGGAAAAGCTGGGGGTTTTTTCAGCATGAAAGGGGCAGCGGGCGACAAAGTTGTTACCCGTTTTTTTTAGGGGAACGTGCGTATCGATTAAATCGACTATATCAACCCGCACCAACAGCTCATCAATAAACTCGCGAGGAATTCTACCGGACAAAACTAAGCCCCGATAACTAACGGTAAAAAGAAGCTATCCAGCTAGCGCAGCCTTGATTTTGATGCTGACAGCCGACATATCGGCGCGTCCCTGCATAGTTGCTTTAAGCAAAGCCATGACTTTGCCCATATCCTTGATTGATTCGGCGCCGGACGCTGCAACAGCGTCTTTGACCATTAAATCGATTTCGGCTTCGGTCAGAGCCTGGGGCATAAAGTCCTGAATGACTGGAATTTCGGCCTCCTCAATGGCTACCAGATCAAATCGACCGGCATCGGCAAATTGACGGATAGATTCGCGGCGCTGCTTGAGCATTTTATCGAGAACCAGGATAACACGCTCATTATCCAAAACAATGCGCTCATCGACCTCTACCTGTTTGATGGCCGCCAAAATCAAACGTATTACGCCTAATCTTGCTTTATGGCCGCCTTTCATCGAGGCTTTCATATCTTCCCTGATACGATCTGTTAACAAATCCATCGTAGTAACCTTTAGCTTTACAGTGCAGGACGTCCGCGACGTAAGTTTTTCAGCGCATAACGTTCGCGGGCTAATTTTTTCAAGTGGCGCTTAACGGCGGCAGCGCCTTTGCGCTTGCGTTCTGCGGTTGGTTTTTCATAAAACTCGCGACGACGCACTTCTGCCAATACACCGGCCTTTTCACAAGCACGCTTAAAACGGCGAATCGCAATATCAAAAGGTTCGTTTTCTTTGATCTTTACTGACGGCATTATTATGACCCGAATATGTTAATATTTAAAAATGAGGATTTTTTAATCCACTGAACAAACAGAACCCTTAATTATACCTTTACTTTTATAAATTTCAAAAATTCAATGTACGTTTTAGGCATAGAAACCTCTTGCGACGAAACCGGCGTCGCAATTTATCATTCGGAACGTGGCCTGTGCAGCCATCTTTTATACAGCCAGGTCGACATGCATAGCGAATATGGCGGCGTCGTTCCCGAGTTGGCGTCACGCGACCATATTCGCAAGTTAGTGCCGCTGATCAAGCAGTGTCTCCAGAAAAGTCAACTCACCGGCGGCGATATTAACGGCATCGCTTACACGGCTGGACCGGGTTTGATGGGCGCATTGCTGGTTGGCGCCGCAACGGCCAGAAGTCTGGCTTGGTCATGGCAAATCCCCGCCATTGCCGTTCATCACATGGAAGGGCATTTGCTGGCGCCTATGCTGGAAGAACATCCGCCGGAATTTCCGTTTATTGCATTGCTGATTTCCGGGGGACACACCCTGCTGGTGCAGGTTGAAGGAATAGGCCGCTACCAATTACTAGGCGAATCCCTTGATGACGCAGCCGGTGAAGCGTTTGATAAGACCGCAAAAATGCTGGGCTTGGGTTATCCGGGCGGACCCAAGCTGTCCGCATTGGCAGAACAGGGTACACCGCAAATTAAATTTCCCCGCCCGATGACTGATCGCCCTGGCTTGGACTTTAGTTTTAGCGGCTTAAAAACATTCACCCTCAACACCATCAAGGCCTCTAAAAAAATTGATCAAGACAAAGCCGATATCGCCGCCGCATTTCAACAGGCGGTTGCCGAAACGCTCAGCATTAAATGCAAGCGGGCGTTGCAACAAACCGGCCTGAAAAAACTGGTTATTGCAGGAGGCGTCAGCGCCAATAAGCAAATTCGCGCTTGCTTGACAGCGATGGTTGCCCAGGAAAATGCCCAGCTCTATTTTCCACGACTCGAATTTTGTACCGATAACGGCGCGATGATCGCTTATGCAGGCTGCCAGCGTTTAATGGCAGGCCAGCAGCAAGGATTGGATATTTATGCCCGCCCCCGCTGGCCGATCGGCGAGTTATCATAAATTAAGGCGAAAGGCGAAAACCAAGCACTCTATTGACTATGCTGGCTGCTTGATTGTGCAATGACTGTTTTCGATCACAAAAAAATCTACGCCTCCTCCCTTATCGAATTATGCTTATAAACCAAATAGGGCGGAGGCCGTACAGAACAGGTTCTGGCTAATAGGCAAACCCTCAGGGCGCGACGGTCTCCCAATACATTGTTAAAGCTTACTTGATCTTTTTAGCACTATTTCATTAATTTTGATCATACAAGGGAGCGCATCGCTTACCTTTATTGAGCTTGGAAGTTGTTACAAAAAGGGTACGCGATGCGTGCTACATAATCAGCTCTTAGGCGGCACATAACCTTCCGGCATGTCATTGTTGCCTTCAAACAGAAA
>JAYTLW010000038.1:0-3650 GCA_043729025.1 Methylobacter sp. | reverse complement strand
AGCGCCGGAACAGGTAAGACTTATGCGATAGCGATGCTGGTGTTACGTTTTGTCGTTGAGCAAGGTATCGCAATTGAAAAATTGCTGGTGGTCACCTTTACCAAGGCTGCAACCGAAGAGCTTAAGGACCGGGTGCGTTCCAGATTGGCCGATGCGAGACGGGCTTTGGACAGCTCCGTTCGACAGGCTCAGGGTGAAAACATCGACGCCAATATCCTCATGTGGCTGGATAATCTGGACATAAATCCAGAGCTGGTCAAGCAGCGCCTGACTACGGCATTGCTGGATATAGACCAAGCTGGTATTTTCACCATCCATGGATTTTGCCAACGTGTGTTGAGGGAACATGCGCTGGAAAGCGGGCAATTATTCGATGCTGAATTAACCGGCGATCTGACGGCGATTAAACAAGCTTGTGCAGACGATTACTGGCGCAAGCAAATATACCTGCGTTCAGCTTGGGAAGTCGCGGTGTTAACGGCAGATTTTAAAACTCCCGATGCGCTACTGGCCAGTGTTGCCGCCTTCCCCGGCAGTGGCTTTGGAGTTTACTCAAAGGTTGTCGTGTATCCGACTTGCGAGAGTCTGGATGCGGCATTAAACGAATTGCATCGGCTGGCAGATACAGCTAAAGATCAGCTGGACGGTTATGCAACTAAGCTGCGTGAGCGGTTTTCCGAGCAAAAATTCAAGTCTAGTTATACCGACGTTTTCGATTTTTTCTGCGACTCGTTAAACGCCTGGTTGCACGGCGTTACCACCAAGGTTCCTGAGGATGAGGCATTTGCCTTATTGACCGAAAAAGGGTTGCTGGATGCCTTGCATGGCGGCAAATTCAGGACTAACAAAAACCAGTCCGGTGACCAGCGCAAAGCCGAATATCTAGCCGAATTAGCAATTGAAACCACAGCTTTCGATGCGCTGTATTCGGCGTTCAAACAAATCACTCTGGTCTTGCGCAAAAACCTGCTGGACAATGTGCGCTTGGAGCTGGATAAGCGCTTGCAGCAGCTTAATGTGCTGTCTTTCGATGATTTGATCAGTCGTTTGTCTGAGGCTTTACAAAGCGAAAACGGTAAGCTGCTGATCGCTGAATTACAACAGCGTTTTGAAGTCGCCCTGATCGATGAGTTTCAGGACACTGATGACAGCCAGTGGATAATATTCTCCAGTATTTTTGCGGTTCCCAGCCAGTATTTATATTTAATCGGCGACCCCAAACAGGCAATCTATAAATTTCGCGGCGCAGATATTTATGCGTATCTGGACGCGAAAAAACTGGCCGAGCATCAATTTACTTTAGCCAAAAACTGGCGTTCCCACCCGCAGTTGGTTGAAGCTGTCAATACCTTGTTTCAAAGAGATCAGGCATTTTTTCTCGAAGGGCTGGAGTTTATAAACATTCATCCCGCCTTGTCGGCAGATAAAGGCGAGTTGCATCAGGCAGGTCAGGTGTCGGAGCCGATGATGTTGTGGCAGTTACCGGAAAGCGACAGCAAAACGGGGTATTGGACGGCGGGCAAGGCGGCAGAGGAAATCGGGATAGCCGTTGTAAACGAAGTTGTCGATTTGTTGGTCGGCGACTACATCCTGCAACCGGAAAACCGGGCCTTGCAGCCCAAAGACATAGCCATACTGGTGAGAACCAATACCCAGGCTAGGGACTATCAGCGGGCTTTGCGTCTAGCAGGCGTGCCTTCGGTATTAAACAGCACGGAGTCGGTATTTGCCGCGCAGGAAGCGGCCGATTTGTACTGCCTGTTGCAGTCCGTAGCTCATCCCGGGGACAGCGGGCTGCTCAAGCAAGCTTTGGCGCTGGACTGGTTTGCACTGGATGGGCAGACGCTGTATAGGCTGATCAATAACGAGATCGAACTGGACGCATGGATGTCCAGATTTCTCGGCTATTTTCAGAGTTGGCAGCAGGCTGGCTTGATGGCGATGATGCAGTGCTTGTTACGCCAAGAAAAAATCAGGGTTAAGGTCTCCAAATCTGTAATGGCGGAACGCCGACTCACCAACCTGCATCATCTTATCGAGCTGGTGCAACAAGCTGCAATTGACGAGCATCTGGGCATAAACAAAACCCTGGACTGGCTGCGCAGTGCGATAGTCAAAGCGAGCAACGCAGAAGATCAACAATTGCGTCTTGAAAGCGATGACGATGCGGTCAAAATTGTCACTATGCACCGCTCCAAGGGACTGGAATATAGCATCGTATTTTGTCCTTATCTTTGGCAGCGCAGTGTTCGTTTAAACAGCGAACGCTGGTTGATTAGATGTCATGAGCAGGGCCGGTCGGTAGTCGATCTGGGTTCAGAAGATTTTGAACGCCGCCGCGAACTGGCAATAAACGAAGAGCTGGCCGAGGATTTGCGGGTGTTTTACGTCGCAGTTACCCGCGCTAAATACCGTTGTTACCTCGCTTGGGCTGATGTGCGATCGCAAGATAGGTCGAATGATTCGGCTATGGCTTGGTTGCTTGATTTTACGCGTGCAGATTATTCCGCACAACAGGCGAGATTGCGGAGTTTTCAGGATCAAGCGCCGCAGACCTTCGCGCATCGGCTTCTGGAAGTGCCGGGCGTTAGATGTAGGGGCGAATTCATTCGCCTTGGGCGACTAAAGTCGCCCCTACAGCCAAAAAAACGCCAACGGTCGCTGTACACAAATTGGCAAATGAGCAGTTACACGGCCATGTCGGCGTTGAGCATGCGAGATGCGCCGGAGTTGCCGGAAGATAAGACCGGAGAATTATCGCTAATAATCAAGCCCGAGCCCGGCAACACGACCCTAGAATTACCCCGTGGTGCGCATACCGGCAATGTCGTGCATGATTTATTGGAAAACAATAGTTATCTCGGTTTGGCTCAAGGTATGGATATTTCTGCGCAGCGGGATAAGGCGTGCCTACGTTATGGCTTGAAACTGGAACGGCCCCAAATGCTTGATGAGTTGCTGCAAGCGGTTGTCAAAACGCCGCTGTCGGATATAAATACTGATTTTTGTCTGATGACTCTGCCGGAACATCGGTGCCTGAAGGAAATGCCGTTTTATCTATCCATGCAAACGATGGATGCCGCCGAGATCAATCGTATCTTGCGCGACACCCCGGCTTTCCAGCCATTGACCGCCAAGCAGATGTGCGGTTACCTGACCGGATTTATCGATCTTATTTGCGCGTATCCAGGTTTTGATTCTGGAACGCCGCAGTACTATGTGATGGATTATAAAACCAACGGTCTAGCTGATTACAGTTCAGGCAGCTTAAGTTTGGCGATGCGCGAACATAACTACGCATTGCAATACTGGATTTACACGGTGGTGCTGCACCGTTATCTGCAAGCACGTTTGCCGGATTACGATTATGAAAGCCATTTTGGCGGTGTGCGCTATTTGTTTGTGCGCGGCATGCGGCCGGATCAGGCCATGAGCGGCGTTTATCAGGACAGGCCGGATCTGGAGCGGGTTGAAAAGTTGGCAGCGCTGTTTGGAGGCGATCGGTGAAAGACAATACTGATGACTTAGGCAAAGCAAAGCCCTCTCCAGCGGGCATAGCTATCTACACAACTTAAAGCACAAAAGTAGTAACATACGCCATGAATATAAAAAAAGTTATTAGACCTCGATCCTCGCTTGGCAAAGCGTCA